>NZ_LWUA01000212.1 GCF_005222955.1 Blastococcus sp. CCUG 61487
CCCACCCCAGGACGATTCACTTCTGCGCGCTCACCGCCTCACCCGGCGCCCGCGCCTACTACGACACCATCCGCGCCCGCGGCGTCTCCCACCACGCCGCCCTCCGACAGCTCGGCAACCGGCTCGTGGGCATCCTCCACGGCTGCCTCAAGACCAAGACCCGCTACGACGAGGACACCGCCTGGCCCAGGCTCGCCACGGCCGCGGCTTGACGCCAAGGACCATGGGATGTCTGACCTGGAGCACCCTCACGATGCGTACTTCGACACCGCCCGCGACGAGGCCGCGCACTGCCGACGCCGCCTGCCCCGCCTCCCTCGATCCGCCAGGGTCCGTAGCCCGGCTGGTCCTCGCCGACGACACCGCCCCGGCCGAGGTAGCCGCGCTCCTCAACATGTCGGTCGCCGAACTGCTGGCGATGGACAACCTGCGCGCCGGCGAGCGCATCCGCGGCGCAGCGGCACCTGCCATCGACGTGGCCTGCGCGGTGCTGCAGTGGCCGGACCTGGCCTCCTTCGCGCCGGTGCTGCCGAAGCCGAAGTCGGCGGCGGGCACCGGCGGCCGGAAGATGGACTACCCGCCGCTGCTGATGCTGATCTACGCGGTCCTGGAGCGCGTCTTCCGCTCCGGCACGCAGGTCGACGCCGAGATGCGCTACCCGTTCAACTGGCTGCGCTTCCGGATGGCCTACCACCAGCTGACCGGGGTTTGGCTGCGCGAGGAGCCGATGGCCTGGGCGAACTACGAGTACTACAGGAACACGTACCTGGCGCCAAAGCACCGCAAGGGCGAGCCGATCGACACCGGCATCTTCCAGCCGGACAGGCCGACGGTGCTGCAGCAGCTCATCCACCACCTCGGTGTGGTGTCCGTCGAGCTGGTCCGCGCCTTGGGCGGCTTCCCCGACGAGGAGATCGACCTGCAGGACCCGAACCCGCTCAACGCCCTCCACGGGGACGGCTCGCAGAAGAAGTCCAACTCCGGCGTGCGCGAGTTCACCGACATCTTCGCCGACGGCACCACCGAGACCCGGCTGTACGGCTCGCGGGCCAGGAAAGGCAAGCCGCGAGTGCAGCGCGTCTTCACCGATACCGCCGCCGACGGCAAGACCGGTGACGGGCTGAACATGGTCGGCCTGTACTGGCGCCACCCCGAGCTGACCGACAGCCGGGTCGTGCTCTTCGTCGGCATGGCCCCGGGCGCCGAGGTCAACGTCGCGCTGCCGGCGGTGCGGCAGGTGCACGGCCTGATCGGCGACGCACTGCACTTTCTCGTCTACGACGGACTGTTCACCGGGGAGGCGCTCGACGAGCTGCTCGTCCGCTACGGCATCGTCGCGTTCAACAAGGCGCCGAAGGCCGACACCAGCGCCCGCGCCACTGGCCGCAAGGCCAACCCGACCCGGCGGCCGGACGTCGTCCTCGACGAGCTGAAGATCGCCACACACGACGCCGACGGCAAGCCGATCAAGAAGTCGTCGGACAGGGCGCGGCTGCGCACCGCGGAGTACCAGCGGGAGGTGAGTGCCGTTCTGGCCGATCAGAAGCACCGGGACCCGGTCGGTCAGCGCACCTACTTCACCAAGACCGGCAAGGCGGTGCAGAAGCCCACCGAGTACAGCTACCTCGCGCCGGCCCGGCACAAGCGTTCCGACGGCACGGTCTGCGAGCACCAGCTCGTGGCCGACGACACCGCGCTGTGGGAGTGGGAGTTCGACTCGGCCGCCGGGGAGAACGTGAAGCTCACCCGGGAGCCCGTCGAGCGGCTCGCCGCCTCACGCCTGCGTGACACCGCCGGGTACTACCTGCGGTTGGACTACCGCATGCCCTGTGAGCACGGCGACTTCTCGCACCGCATCGAGCTGCGCCCCGCGCTGGGCGCCGCCCGCCGCCCCAACGAGCCCAGCCGGCTGCTGCGGGCACTCCCGGAGGCCTACGCCGAGGCGTTCCACGCCATCTTCGACGTCCGCAACGACGCCGAGGGCGCCAACTCCGCCTACAACGCCACCCTCTACATCCAGGGCCGGGCACAGAGCCTCGACGCCCATGCCCAGCTGCTGGACTGGCTGGCGTGGGCGCTGCTGAACAACGCGCTGACCTACGTCCACCACCTCGGCGCCGGCCTGGAGGCCGGGCACAAGCCGAAGAAGACCCGCAAGCCGGTCCGCACCGCCGCCTGACCGGCACAACCCACGACGGCCGCGGCCGGGGACAGGCCATAGGGCTCCCCGGCCGCGGCCGTCGTGTAGGGCGATGGGGGGACGCCGAAACCGGGCCTGCGCCCGACGCGCGAGCAGGCCCTTCTCAAACAGGCTGAAGACGCCGCCGGGGACCGCCTCCGGCCAGCCCGAGGAGGCCCCATCATGACCGCCGCTCTGCCCGGTGCGCTCGCCACCGACGACCTGCGCCCGACGGCGGCAGCACGACCCCGTGCCCCCTTCACCCTGGTCGGCCTCCGTCCCGGTGCGCCCTCTGCCGCACAGCCCCTGCCCGCGCTGCGGGACATCAGCTACGCCCAGGCGATGACCGCCGCCGCCGGCCACCGCAGCGATCCCAACCAGCCGCTGGCGCCCGCCGACCTGCTGCCCCTCCTGCCCGCTGTGTGGCGCCAGCTTGGCCTGTTCCCCACCGAAGACGGTCGGGCCGCCGCGATCGCCACGCTGACCCGCTTCGCGGCCTGGCTGCCCGTCAACAAGGTCACCGACCTGCGCGACGTGGATACCGCCTGCGCCACTCGCTTCGTCAACGGCAAGTTCGACGGCGAGCCGACCCTCGAGCACAAGCACTGGCGGCGGATGACGCTGATCGTCAGCTGGCTCACCCTCGACCACCTCGGCATCGTCACCGCCGGCGCGGACGACGGCGAGGGCCCCGCGTGGCTGGCCACCGCCCGGTGCCGCCGCGGGCCCGCCGGAGAGATCCCCGCAGCGCAGCTGTTCCGGCTCACCGACCTGCAGCGCACCCGCGCCGCGAAGGCCCGCCGCGCCGGCAAGAAGCCGCAGCCGACCGACGTGCTGCCCGACCGCCCGCTCACCGAGATCGAGATCGTCGCCGGCCGGCTCACCGTCGCCGGCTGGAACCCGGCCAGCCGCGACCAGATCACCGTCTCCTGGGCGCTCGCCGAGGCCGGCGCCGGCACCGGCGAGATCCCCTGCGTGCGCGGCACCGACTTCGACGACCTGGCCGCGCCCACCCACGTGCACCTCGTCGGCACCCGCAACGCCGCTCCGCGAACCGTCGCACTCACCCCCTGGGCGCGCGCACAGGCCACCCGCGTGCTGCGCAGGCTCGAGCGCGCCGCCGTGCCCGCCGGCGCCACCGTCGCCTACACCGGTCGCAAGGACCCCGAGCACAAGGACGTGCAGGCCTCGATCAGCGGCAACCTCAACCGCGTCCTCGACGCCGCCGGCATCACCGGCGATGACGTCGCCCCGAACTCCATCCGCCACTGGGCCGCCCGCCACGCCTACGACACCACCGGCCGGCTGCGCGCGGCCGCCGGCGTCCTCGGCCGTGACTACGGCATCGACTGCCTTCACCAGATCGCCCTCGACCCGGTCGAGGTCGGGTAGCTGCCAGCGCGCCCCTACGCACACGAATCCCCGCCCATCGGTCAGGTGGCGGGGACTCGTGGCACTGCGGCTGTGATCCGGCCTCACTCCGGCGGCAGCAGGTGGCGGTTGACCTCCAGTCGGCGGCGGCCCTTGTCGGTCAGCACGCGGTATCCGCTGTCCGTGCCGCCCTCCCCGTGCTCCACCTGCACGAGATTCGCCTGCACGGTCGAGAAGCCGGCCAGCCCGCGGTTGTCGTACCCGACCGACTGTGCGATGCGGTAGAAGGCGTCCTTGTGCATGCGTCCGCCCGCCTGCTCAAGCGCGTGCAGCACGATCGCCTGCCGACGACGCCTTCCTTCGTTGGTGCTGCCCGAGACGTCGAGCTCGGTCTCCGCCTCGGGCGCCTCGGGCTCGATGCCCTCGGGGTCGCCCAACCGAGCCAGCGCCTGCGCCAGCTCGTGCCAACCCTCACCGATCTTCTGGGCGGCGTCCGCAAGTTCTTGCGTGTTCATCGCGTGTCTCCTTTCCTTCGATAGAGATCACCGGCGATCTCTCGTGAACACATCGTGCTCCCATACGAGTCCGCGTGTCAAGAGGTTGCATGTGTTCTCGTGTGATCGCTCGTAAGACTGGTGATTGGAGTAGGCGACTGACTGTTCCGCGCGGTGCCGCACGGTGCGTCGCGGCGGAACGGGAGCCTGGCGGCAACCGGCCGACCGCACGCACCTCGACAACTCCAGACCGCACATCACGCGCGGGCACCCGCCGTGCCACGCGGCGAGGGTCAGATCGGCACGACAGGAGGTGAACCAGCACCGCCGCGACCCTCGCCGCGGACACGACGGGGTATGAGCGCGTCCAGTAGCAACGCTGTCTCGCTGGCGGCCGCGCGCCTCGGTACGAGGCATGTGGGCGAGCCATGGTTCACGGGCGTGACGGGGTGCGTGCGAGGACGGGGGGTAGCGGCTGGACCCGCCGTGATTGTGTCGGCCCGGCCGTGTACAGGTACGCCGTGATTGCCTCGCAGATTCGCCAAGCTGGGCCGGACCCCCGCTCGGCCACCTCCCTGCATGTGACCCGTAGCCCAGCCGCGACACGTTCGCGGGCTGACCGACCGGCGGACCGCCCGGCCGTAGGGTTCAGTCGATTGCCGCTCGCAGGCCGCCGCGCACGGTACGGGTCGACGAAGGAGGTGGCGGTGGGCCTGCGATACATCGGTTCGAAGGCGCGCGTCGCGGCGGAGATCATCGACGAGCTCGGAGCGCCGGGGACGCCAGAGGGTGTGTTCGTCGACGCGTTCTGCGGGACCGGTTCGGTCGCCGTAGCCGCCGCCGAGGCCGGGTGGGGTGTGCGTCTCAACGACTCGTTGCGCAGCGCCGCGATTACCGCGACTGCGCGGCTCGTCAGCCGGGACCAGGCCCGATTCTCGGGCCTCGGCGGGTACGAGGCCGCGGTGGCGGCGTTGAACGGACTCGGGGGCACCGTCGGATTCATCGCGCGCGAGTACAGCCCCCTCTCGGTGGAGACCGCGGGAGTGGAGCGGAAGTACTTCACCGTCGCCAACGCCCGCAGGATCGACGCGGCTCGCGCTCAGATCGCCGCCTGGTACGGCGCCGGTGAGCTCACCGAGCTGGAGCATGTACTGCTCCTCGCCGACCTGATGGTCGCGGTGAACCACGTCGCCAACACCGCGGGCACCTACGGGTGCTTCCTGCGGGACTGGACGGCCACGGCGATGCGGCCGTTGCGGATGGCGCCTCGACAGCTCGCTGAGCAGACCTTGCGGCTCGAGGTCAGTGTCGGGGACGTGCTCGACGTTGAGTACCAGCCCGAGGACGTCGCCTACTTCGATCCGCCGTACACCAAGCGGCAGTACGCGGCCTACTACCACATCCTCGAGACCGTCGCGGCGGGCGACGAGCCGGACGTCGGCGGAGTGACCGGCCTGCGTCCGTGGAAGCACCTCGCGTCAGACTTCTGCTACCGCAGCCGCGCGCTCACCGCGCTGGACCGGCTCGTCGAGGAATGCGGTGCCGGTCGCATCTTGCTCAGCTACAGCAATCAGGGCCACGTGAGCCGCGCGGACCTCGAGGCGGTCCTGGCCGAGCACGGGGAGCTAACCGTGCACCGGCTGGGCGCGATCGGCCGCTACCGGCCCAACCGCGCCGCGGCCGCCCACAGCTCTGACGTGAACGAGTATCTGTTCGACCTGCGCAAGCCGGTCGCGCATCTGGAGGCCGCCGCGTGAGCCGCCCCCGGACCCACGAGCAGCGCCTACTCGCCGACGCCGCGGCGCTCGTCACGCGGGCGCTCACCGACCTCGACGCGCCCGCCGTTGGCCGGCTCGACCTGCTGGAGGCGACGGCGGCCGGCTACGCCGGCTGGGACCTGGATGACTACCGGGAGCGCTTCAGCCGTCCCGGCCAGGTCCCCGCAGACGACGTGCGCGTCTGGGGTGACAAGCTGCTGCACCTGCTCGACGCGCTCCCCATCCCAGTCCCGCTCGCACTGTCGGCGCTGGCGCACCCCCAGCTCGATCCTGGAGCGCGGCGCACCGCCGGCGCCTACTACACCGACTTCCGCCTCGCCCAGCACCTGGCCGCTCAGCTGCCGCGCACCTACCGCACCGGCGATCGGGTGATCGACCTCGCCGCCGGCAGCGGCATGTTGCTGGTGGCCCTGACCCTGCACGTCGCCGACGGTGACCGGGCAGCGGCCTCGCGGTTCGTCCGTGACGCCGTGTGCGGAGCGGACCTGCACGGCGACGCGCTGGCCTCGACCCGAGCGGCCCTCGCCGCCACCGTCGACGACCTCGACGCCGTGTCGGCCCTGGACGAGCGCCTCGTGATCGGCGACAGCCTCACGCGCCCGCTCGCCGAATGGGAGGCGCTCGCACCTGGCGGCTTCGCGGCTGCGATCGGCAACCCGCCGTGGGAGAAGCTCAAGGTCACCCGCCACGAGCTGCTCACCTCCGCCGGGATCGATCGGCACTACGGCTCGGACTACACGGGACACGACGATGCCGCCTACGACGAGGCCCGGCAGCGGATGCTGGCGTACGCCGACGAGCTCGGTGCCCGCTCCCGGCTGCAGGGCAAGGGCGAGGCCGACCTGTACAAGCTGTTCCTCGAGCTGGCCGCACGCGTCGTCCGCCCCCACGGCCAGCTCGGCTTGCTGCTGCCGGCTGGACTGATCCGCTCCCAGGGCACCCAGCCGCTGCGCGAGTTCCTCCTCGACCACGCCGAGGCGCTGTCGCTCACGGTGCTGGAGAACCGCGCCTCCTTCTTCGCCATCGACACCCGCTTCAAGTTCCTCGCCGTCGTCGCGCAGCTCACCGAGGCGAATGCAGGTTCGACGTTGTCGTTGCATCACGCCGCCGGCACCGGCGCGGGGGTCCTCGCTCAGCCGGCCGTGGAGATCGACCGGACCGAGCTCCGGCGGCTTCGGCCCGATCTCACCGTGCCGGAGGTTCGGACCGCCGACGAGTGGCGGATCTTCGCGCGGATGTCCGAACAGGGCGTGACCCTCGACCACGACAGCTGGCGGCACAGCTACCTGCGCGAGCTTGACATGACGAACGACAAAGCCGACTTCGTCTGCCGCGCCTCGTCGAGCGCGCTTCCGCTGGTCGAAGGTCGCATGGTGCATCAGCACCGCGTTCGGGCGAAGGCGTACCGCTCCGGCACCGGTCGCGCCGCGGTCTGGGAGCCGCTGCGCCTCGCAGCGGCCGCGGTCGCGCCGCAGTTCTGGTACCCGCGCCGGTTGCTCACCCCCGCCCTCGAGGCCCGCACCGGCGACGTCCGCGCGGGGTTCTGTGACGTCACGGGGCAGACGAACGAACGCACCCTGCTAGCCGCGCTGATCCCGGCCGGCGTGGTGTGCGGCAACAAGGTGCCGACGCTCACCTTCGACGTCGACGGCCTGAGCACCGAGGAGGCGGCCACGCTGTGGGTCGCGCTGGCGAACAGCCTGCCGGTCGATTGGGCCGCCCGCCGCGTCGTCACGACGAGCATGAACTACTTCCTGCTGCGGTCGCTGCCCTTGCCGGCCCTGACCCGCGACGAGATCCTCCGCGTCATCGAACTGGCCGACAGGCTGCGCCAGGCGGAGGGCGCGCGCGATGCCGATCTGTGGGCGTTGGGGCAGGACCGGGCGGAGATCGACGCCATCGCCGCCCGCAGCCTCGGCCTGGACCTGGCCGACCTCGAGATCGTGCTCAACGACTTCCGGTTGCTCGACCGGGGTCAGCCCCCGCTGCCCGGGGAGGAGAGGTCCACCGTCACCCGAGACGTTGCACTTTCGGCTCTCGCCTCCGAACTGGGAGAAGATGC
Organism: Blastococcus sp. CCUG 61487; assembly: GCF_005222955.1. Taxonomy (GTDB): domain Bacteria; phylum Actinomycetota; class Actinomycetes; order Mycobacteriales; family Geodermatophilaceae; genus Blastococcus. The sequence goes on from NZ_LWUA01000212.1 coordinate 7,885, forward strand.
TGGTACTTGGAGGGTGCGGGCGGACCGTGCCCAGGCGCAGGGCGCGATGCCGTACGTGCCTTCGGACTACGCCAAGCCGACGAAGTAGGGAGTCGCACGTGTCGAGCGGGGATCTGGAGAGGCCGGTCGGGGTACGCAGGCTCGTCTACAAGGAGCTCCTCGAGGGCGACTACCGGAAGCTCGCGGCCAAGTCCAACGACAGCGACAGCGGTGGCGGAGCTCGCGATCTGCGTTTCCCGTTCAAGGAGTTCGACGGGATCTTCGCCCGGCTTCTCCCGCTCTCGCGTGAGGAGCACCGTCGTCGAAAGGGCGGCCGGGTCGATGTGCCGCTGCGCACGGGACCGGTCTACCTGGACGAGGTGACCGAGACGGGTGGGGAGACGACGACCGAGGCAGAGATGGTGTGGGAGACGCCGACCGACGCCCGTCCTAGCGAGGGACGCATCGCGAAGGTGCACGCCTCCCCGGCCACCCGCCAGCTGCTGGAAGCGCGGGAGGCGATGAAGGACGAGGAGGGCAGGCCGCCGCGGGTCTTCGTGCTGTTCGTCCAGAACGACCAGGGCGAGCTTCGCGTGCACTACGCATACGAGCACGAACTCCGAGCGGGGGAGTGGGCGCCGGCGGTTGCCCGGCGGATGCTCGAGCATCTGGATAACCCGAACCGGCGTCGTGACCGTGCCGTGGCCGGCTACATCGACTTCCAGGACAACGTCCACTACGCGCATGACGTCCGCTAACCCGCCGGCGCCGGTCCCGCAGGACGCCCAGGACGTTCTCGACCTGCTGCGCCTGAACCACAACGTCCTCATCAGCGGCCCGCCCGGCACGGGAAAGTCACGGCTGCTCGGCGAGGTAGCACGTGGCTTCCGACACCAGACCGGTGGCCCGGCCTACGTCCGAACCAGCAGGATCGCGATCCCGGCCACCACGGGCGGCCCGCCGCCGCCTTACCTGCCCAGCCCGTCACGCGGGACGCGGGAGGTGTTCCCGATGCCCATGCACTCCGGCTCCAAGCAGCGCGACCTCCTCCGCGGCATCGTTCCCCGGGTCGATCCGGACTCTGATGTGCTCCGGTTCGAGGTGACGGAGGGGAGCCTGTACCGGGCCAGCGAGCACGCGCTCGCTCCGGACGGCGCCGCGTTGCTGCTCATCGACGAGATCAACCGCGGGCCGGCGGTCGCGGTGTTCGGCCCGTCGATCGTCGCGCTCGACGGCGACAAGCGGTTGGATGACGCTGGCAGCCCGACGAACCGGACGGCGTACTTCGACATCCTCGACGAGCAGGGCCATCAGATCTCCTACGCGCTGCCGAAGCACCTGTACATCGTCGCGGCGATGAACCAGGTCGACACGTCGGTGGAGGCCCTAGACGTCGCGTTCCTGCGTCGCTTCACCCCGTTCCGGCTCACCCCCGACGAGGCAGTTCTGCATCGGCACTTCGGCGTGCACGCCGCGGACGTGCCGGCGGGGACGCCGTCGTCGGCTGCAGAGGTGTACAGCCTGCTCATCGCGGCTTGGCGGCGGGTCAACGAGAAGATCAGCCTGGGCCGCGGGCCCGAGTACCAGCTTGGCCACGGAGTGCTGATCCTCGACGCTCCGCCGCAGCCGCTGCCCGAGGCCGTCATGTACGCCGCCCGCGTCTGGCGGTTGGTGCGCCAGCACGTGGACGAGGTCTTCTTCGGGGACACCCGGGGAGTCGCCGACGTGCTCGCCGCGGATCGTGGGGCCAGCCCGTACCAGCTGGACGAGACCACGTTCGCCGGCCAGCCCGTCGTGCACCTGCGCGGGCCGGAGTACCTCGCCGGCGATCCGCTGCTCGCCGCGCTCCGGGCGATCGCCCAGGCCTGACGTGGCCTCGCTTCAGCGGCTGACCGTTCGGGAGGCCCGCGACGAGCCCGGTGTGGTGCGGTCCGCGGCGGCCGCGCTGGGTGTGCCCCACGACGAGGTTCTCGCGCTGCTGGACCCCGCTGCGCGTCGTCTGCGCGAGCTCTTGCGGCTCCGCAGCAGCCCGTTCATGGTGAGCGCGTCGGGCTCATTGCGGGTCGACGGCATCGCCGGGCTCGTGCGACTGTCACCCGACCTGGAACTGCAGATCGCGCCGAAGTTCCTTGACCCGGACGATCCCGGCTGGCAGGAGGACTTCTTCCTGCTGGCGGTGTTCTCCCGCACCGGCCGGGTGCTGCCGCGTGAGCACATTCGCGCTGGCCATGGTCGCCGCGGCGACCTCGCCACCCTGGTAGGCCAGACACTCGTACAGCTGTTCTGGGAGAGCCACCGGCGTCCGGTCCGCTCGTACCGGACCCGGGAGGTACAGGAGTTCGCCTACGAGGGGGACGTGGATCCGATCGACCTGTTCGTTCCGCCCCCGGACGGCTGGCCGCAACGCGTCCTGCAACTGCGGCGCGACAACGAGCACAACGCGGTGCTCGCCGGCGCGGTGCGGGCGTTGCTGCCCGAGGTCCGCGACTCCGAGACACGGCGGCAGCTGCTGCGCGTTGGGCAGGCGATCGGCCATCAGCCGCCGGTGACGTCGCTGCGCCCGGTTCGTCTTCCCAGCCGATACCGGCAGTGGCAAGTCGCCTACGACCTGTCCCTGCAGGTGCTGCGCGGGTTCGGGGTTCAGTTCCAGGAGGAGCACCTGCTGACGCCCGGGTTCGTGCTGCGGACTTGGGAGACATGGCAGGCGCTAGTCGAGGCGGCGTTGCGCACCGGAATGCCTGCCGAGGTGCTCGGCCAGCAGCCGTATCGGCTCGGAGATCGGTCGACGAGCCCGCTCGACGTCACACCGGACGTCGTGATCGTCGTGAATGGCACGCCGGTCCTCGTCGTTGATGCCAAGTACCGCACCCGTGAGGGCACGCGTCCCTCGATGGCGGCCGACGACATCTACGAGACCCTTGCCTTCATGCGTGCCACCGGGACGACGAGTGCCGTGCTGCTCTACCCCCGACCGTCCGACGTCGGACCCGTCCTTCCCGTCGGGAGTGTCGAGTTGTTCGAGCAGGTGGACGTGGGAGCCGAGCGGATCGTCGCGCTTGCCGTGGAGTGCCGCGGTATCAGCGCCACCGACGGCTACGGCCACTTCGCGAGCAGGCTCTCTTCGGCTGTGCAGGAGCACACCGTCTAGGACGGTCGGTGCAGATGGCCAGACGAACGGCCGTCGCAGACGAGCGTGTGGACTCGAAGGGACTCGAGGCCGAGCACCACCGGGTAGGTGGCCCATCGGTTTCCTGTTCGCGGTGAGCGGCGCGCTAGCCTCGCAGCGGGCCGCAGCCGCCCCCAGTTGTCTCACGCGTTGTGTGGTGCGTCACCTGGAGGGATTTCTGCACCCGCCGGGCCTCTAGCTCAATCGGCAGAGCAGCGGACTTTTAATCCGCGGGTTGACGGTTCGATCCCGTCGGGGCCCACCCAGTGTCACCACCGGCCGGCGGCTGGGGTGACGGCTTCACCCATCCGCGTGGCAGCAGATCGACCGGGTCGCACCCGAGAGCGCCGGCGATGAGCTCCAGGTCGTGCATGTCCATGGACATGACCCCGCGCAACCGCACGCTGATATAGGTCTGGTTGACGCCGACCCTGCGCGCAAGAGCCGACCCGCTCATCCCTCGACGGGCGAGCGCTGCACGTACCTCCGCCGCCACGGCCTCGGAGTAGGTCAGTGGCTGAGCGATCGTCTGTGTCGCCATAGCGCTGAACGATAGCGGTAGCGACACGCCGAACGCGATAGGGACTCGCGCATTAGTGGCAGAGCCACTAACTTGACGGTCGTGACATTCGCTCAGTCGAGGGACACCCAGCCGATGGACGCCTCCGGTCTCGCCTCCACGGTCGCCGCCAACGTGCGCGCCGAGCTCGCTCGCCACGGGATGACCGCGCAGGACCTCGCCACCGCCATCGGTGTCACGCCCTTCTACCTGGGCCGGCGGATCGGCCGGCAGCAGCGCGGCGCGATCGCCATCGACGTCGACGAGCTCGAGCGCATCGCCGCCGTCCTCGGCGTCACCCCGGAGTACCTACTGCGGGCACCCTCGCCCGCCAGCCCTCCAGGCGCGCCCCCGGCCAGCTGACCGGTTCGACCCCGCCACACAGCAGCGCCCCCCTCGCATCGCTTCCCGGCAGCGCGAGGAGGGCACCGTCAACAGAGGAGCCTACCCATGCACCAGGCCCACGCCCACCACTCCGGACCCGGACGTCACCGTCCGCGGCCGCTCGACGCCAAGGCGAAGCGACCCGCCAGGATCGTGGCCGGATACCGGGAAGCGCACCCCGGGCAACTGCGCGCCGTCGGGCGCCGCGAGACCCGCACCGAGCGCGCGAAGGCGGCGCGCGTCGCCGCGGCCCGAGCCCGCTTCCTGGCCGACGTCAACCGCGGCACGGGCCCGGTGACGGCGTGATGGCGCTCGGGATGGCGCTCGGTGGCATGGCCGTCGCCGCCGCGGGCTTCGTCCTCCTCTGGATCGACCCGCCGTGGCTGGAGCGGCTGCTCGCCGACCCCTCGCCCTCCCGCGACGACGCCACCGAGGTGCAGCCGTGATCTCCCCAGCGGTCTACGTCCGGCTGCTCCCGACCCGAGCCAGGGTCGCGACGAGCCCCACCGACGTCGGCACGGTCCCCCTTTCCCCGGGGACCGTTCCGAGCGCGCCCGCGCGGCCAGACGGATGCACTGTCCGTCTGGCCGCCGGGACTCGCCCCTCTGCGCCACGCTGCTCGGGCTGGGCCACACCGCTCCGCGGGCCCTACGTCGCCGACCGTCTCCTCTGCGTCCTGTCACCCGGGCACGCCGGCCGGCACCTCCCGTCGCCCTACCACCGGGGCGCGCGCTGATGGGCGGGCAGATCGACGCTCCGACGTGGCGCGGCGATCCCGCTCTGCTCGTGTACGCCGTCCGCTACGCCCTCACCCGGCAGGCGTCGGGATCCCCTGCGCCGCTGGTGGTGCTGCGCGCCCTGCAGGCCAACCGGAACGACCTGCCGGCCACCGCTCAGCAGGCCATCGCCCGCGACGTCGGCGCGTGGCTGGACGGCCCCGGCGCCGAGCAGGCGCCGGCCGACCGGGGGCCATGGATCATGGCCCTCGCCACCCTCGGTGTCCGCCGCCGACGCGCCCCGGTGGTGGCGTGATGGCCCCCTGCGCCGGCGCCATCCACAAGGCGCCCCTCGGCGGGTCGTGCGCCTGCGGCCGTGTCACCCGCGTCCGCGCTGCTCGCCGGCAGACCATGCCGCCGCCCCGCGTGACTCCGGCCGACTGGCTGCTGCACACCCTCCGCGGCGACCTGGTGGCCATCCACTTCCGCGACCCCGCCCAGCTGCCGGACCGCGCCGCGGCGCGTCTCACCGCCACCACCAGCGCGCTGATCGCCGTCGTCGAGGCCGTCACCTACGAGGCCCACGCCCACGGACAGCCGACCCGCCGGCCGTTCCACGACCCGGCCGCGGCCGCGGCCATCGACGCCCTGGTCGCCGCCTTCCAGGACCGGCCGGGCTTCCGCGAGGAGTGGACGCCGTGACCGCCCCAGCTCTGGCTGACCACGGCCTGCTGTCGGCGCTGGCGATCACCTACGGCGCCGCCGGCCACGACCGGGGCTCCAGGCTGACCCACGCCTCAGCGCACGTCGGCCGGTTCCTGGCCTCGACCGCGGAGCTGACCGTCGAGGAGGCCCGCGCGCTGCGCCGACACGTCCCCCGCTGCGCGCCGAGCACCTGCACGGTCGTCGTCCCGGCGACGCGCACGTGCGGCTGCAGCGTCGGCGGGTCCGCCGGCCACCCGACCGCCTGCGACCCGCGCGGCGTCGGCCGGTACTGCCCACCCTCCCTGTGCTGGTGCGGCTCCTGCCCCTGGTGGAAGCCGGCGGCACCGGTCAACTACGCGGCCGCCCTGCAGCGGCTCGCTGAGCAGACGAGGAGCCCCCGGTGATCAACGACGGCACGATGCAGCACCTCCCTGCCGACCGGATTCGCCGCGCGGCCGAGCGGTTTGAGCAGGACGCGGTCTTCGCGGAGAAGGCCGAGGAGCACCTCTGGATCGTGGCGGTCGCGCACCGCATCAGCCCGGAGAAGGTCGCGGCGGTCGCCGCCGGCGACGAGAGCGCGCTCCTGGACGCCGAGTCGGTGTCGATCGCCGGCCTCGGCTGCTACCGCTGCGAGAAGGCCTACGAGCCCCGCCTGCTCGGCAAGCGCTGCCGGGGGCCGCAGTGACCACGATGACGTGCGCCCATCGGGACTGCGGCTGGTTCGACGGCTACGTGGGCGGTCAGCGCGATGCCTACGCTCTCGCGGCCGCCTCGCTGCGGGCCCGCGCTGCAGTCGACATGCTGCTGCCGGTTGATGCCTGGACGAAGGTGATGGCCGCCGCCGACGAGATGGAAAGCCGGCGGCGCGCCCTGGCCGAGCCGCCGCGCTGCTGGGCACCAGTGTCCACCTCGCCCCGGCGCCGACTGCGCCGCGCCTTCGCTCTCGCCCGTAGGCGGTGGTCGGCGTGAGCGCCCCCCTGGTCCCGGCGGCCACGGTCCTGCGGCGGCTCCCCGGCCGCCGCCTGGTCATCGGCCGCTTCCAGGTCGCACACCTGTACGCCACCTCGGAGCGCGCCCGGTGCGGCTGGCGGATGCCGGCCGATGCTCGGGTGCTCGAGCAGGTCGACGAGGCACCTCCGCTGCGCGTGTGCGCCCGCTGCGTCGGTTCGCTCCCGCCGGCGCAGGTGGACGCGCTGCGCCCCGACGCCACCGAGCTCGCCGCCGTGCATGACCGGGAGGCCCGCCTCGTCGCGCAGCGGTGCATCGACGACCTCGAGCGGATCCGCCGGCGCGCTCGCCTGGACGGCACCGCGGCCGCGATCGTGGAGCTCACCGTCTCCAAGCCGGCGACGCACCCGGCGGCGCCGCGGCCGCGCACCCGCGCCGCCCAGTACGCGCAGAACTCCGGCCACGTCGCCGCCATCGAGCAGACGACCCTCGCGCGGTTGCTGAACCGGCTCACCCCCGGCGGCTACAGCACGGAGTGGCGGATGTTCCTGCTCGACCCGCCGGCGCCGGGCTCCCGAGTCGACCCGCAGGCGAGGCGGGCATGACCGGCCGGCCGCACGACTTCGGCGCGTGGGCGCCCGCTCCCGCGCGTAGGCGCCTCGCTGTCGTGGCCCGCCCTTCCGGCGGCCACACACGCCGCCAGGTCGCGTTCTCCACGGTGCCGCCGGAGTGGATGAGCCAGGGCGCCCGCCAGCTGGAGATCCTACTCGGCCGCGCAGCCGGCCCGACTCGCTGCGGCCCCGTGATCGTGCGGGCGTTCTTCACCGCCGACGACGTCGACCAGGCCTTCACCGACCCGATCCTCGCCGACGTGCCCGACGCCCACCTGTCCCGCGCCCGCGCCACCTGGCTGGCCGCCCAGCCCGGATGGCTGCTGCTCATCGCGCACTGCCGGGTCCTGTGGCGCCAGCCCGCCAGCCAGGTGCAGTACTCGTGAGCACCGGCCTGTGCCGCGGCTGCGGCGCCGACATCATCTGGGCCTGGACCGAGGCCGGGCAGCGGATGCCCCTGGACCCGGCCCGCTACCCGCGCGAGGACACCACCGCGAACGTCGCCGTCCGCACCGACCACACCGGCCGGATCTGGGCCCGCGTCATCTCCAAGGACCGCCCGCTGGCGCCGTTCGAGCACCGCGGGATGCCGCACTTCGCCAGCTGCCCCGCCCGACCCCGCAAGCCGCGCGACGAGCTGGCCGCTCGCCGCCGCCGCAACCGCCCCGGAGGCTCACGATGACCGACCGTCCGATCGTCTTCGTCGACTGCGAGACCACCGCGCTGGGCCCGCTGGCCCGCCCGTGGGAGATCGCGGCTGTTCGGCGGGACTGTTCCGACGCCGACGTGTACGAGGAGACCGAGTACGTCTGGCATGTCGCCTACTCGCCCTTCATCCTGCCGCCGGGCACCAACCAGTCGGCGCTCGAAGTCGGCGGATGGTGGCAGCGCGGCGACTTGATCGGCGCGGCGAACTGGTTGTACGACGCCTACGGCGACAGCGACGTCCGGCTGGCCCGCGCCGCCGAGTGGGCCATCGCCCGCCGCGTCCACGAAGTCCTCGCTGGGGCCGTGCTCATCGGCGTCGGCGTCCACTTCGACGCCGCCGTGCTGTCCGCCATGTTCAGCCGGCACTGCCTCGCCCCCGAGCCCTGGCACTACGCGATCGTCGACCTCAAGGCGGCCACCTGGGGCCAGCTGCAGCAGATGCAGGACTACGGCAACGACGACTCGCTGCACACCGCCCGCGCTCTGCCCATGAAATCGGAGCAGATGGCCGAGGAGCTCGGCGTAGCCCCGCCAACCGCGGAGGAGCGGCACACCGCTCTCGGTGACGCCCGCTGGGCCGCCCGCTGGTTCGACGCCCTCGTCGGCGCCGGGGTGCCGGCATGAGCGCCCTGCCCGCGTCGCAGTGGCGCGACGCCGTTCGCCTGGACGCCGCCCTGCTCGACCCGCACGACCTCGCCCCGCACCCGCGGAACGTCCGCCAGGACCTCGGTGACCTGTCGGGCCTCACCGCCTCGATCGCCGAGCAGGGCGTCATCGAGCCGCTGACCGTCGTCCAGCTCGAGCACGGCGGCTACCAGCTGGTCGCCGGACACCGACGCGCAGCCGCGGCCATCGCTGCCGGCCTGGACCAGGTGCCGTGCGTCATCCGCCGCGACCTGTCCGTCGACGCCGAGGCCGACCACGTCCAGGCCGAGCACGTCGGCGCGATGCTCGCCGAGAACCTCCAGCGCGCCGAGCTCACCGCCGTCGAGGAAGCCCGCGGCGTGCAGACGATGCTCGACCTCGGCGCCGACGTCGACGTCGTGGCCGCGCGCACCGGCCTCGAGCGAACCCGCGTCCTCAAGGCCACCGGCGTCGCCCGCCTCGCACCCGACGCCGCGTCCGCCGTGGAGCACGCCGGTCTCACCCTCGACCAGGCGGCCGTGGTCGCCCGCTTCGAGGGCGACACCACCGTCGTCGAGCAGCTCGTGGCCGCCGCAGGGCTTGGCCCGGGCCGGTTCGCTCACGCCGTCACCCGAGCCGAGCAGCAGCGCGCCGAAGCGGAGGCGATCGCCGCTCGCCGAGCGGAGCTCGAGGCCATGGGCCGCCGCGTCGTCGACAGCGACGAGGACGGCGAGAGGCTCGACGACCTGCTGCACGCCGGCGCCAGCATCGACCCCGAGCAGCACCGCGCCTGCCCTGGCTCCGTCGTCCGCGTCAGCGCCTACAGCGTCGCGGACGGCGTCAGGACGCATGACGTCGAGCTGTGCGCCGACCCGGCCGGCAACGGCCACACCGCACGGTGGAACCGGGACCCCGCCGGCTCGCCGGGCACCTCGATGTCGGACGAGGAGCTCGAGCGGCAGCGTGACGAGCGCCGCGCTGTCGTCGAGAACAACCGGACGATGGCCGCGGCGAACACCACCCGCCGCACCTGGGTCCGCGAGTACCTCGCTCGCCCCAAGGCGCCCAAGGAGGTGCTGCGGTTCGCCGTGGAGGCTCTCGCCACCGACCGGCCTCTCCTCGCGGAGTGGCTCGGTGGGCAGGGCGGCCAGGACGTCGACGACGCCGCGGCCGAGCTCGGCCTCTCTCGCTCCACCTGGCGCGCCACGGCGAAGCCCGGCACGCTCACCAGCGGCCAGCATGTCGTCGACGCCCGGCTGCCCCTGCAGCTGCTCGCGCACGTCGCGGCCGCCCACGAGGGCCGGATCACCCGCGACGCCTGGCGCTGGCGCGACGACCGCCGGCACGCCGCCGCCCGCTGGCTGCGGTTCCTCGCCGGCCAGGGCTACGAGCTGTCCGACGTCGAGCAGCAGCTCGTGGACGGAGCGGACCAGTGAGCCCGCGCCAGGCCAGCCCGGAGCAGGTGGCCCGCAACCAGCGCGTGGACCGGATCGTCGAGCTCTTCGTCGCCGGGTACAGCCAGGACTACGTCTGCGAGCAGGGCGTCACGGGCGGCTGGACCCGCCGCGACGTCCTGACCGTCGTGGCGCAGCGCGGCTGGCCGCTGGACGGCTCGGGCCGACTCCCGCTCCGGATGCGCCCTCAGCCCCAGCGCCGCCGCACCGACCGCCCCTCGCCCCCCGGCCACCAGCGGCCGGGCCCGCGGCCCGTTGACTCGTTGGCCGCGCGCACGCTGGCCGCGGAGGCCCGGGCGTCCGTCACGCTCGACGGCGACACGTACGTCGTGGGCGGCGCCTACACGGCGGCGGCCTCGCGGCCGCGGACCTCCACTGAAGGGACAGCGCCGGCGGACGTCGACGCTGCAGGGACGGCACCGGACTCTGAGGAGCCCGGTCACGGATACGCGGGGCCCGACGCCCAGCCGCAGGTAAGCCCGTCCCGCTCCCACCCCGGAGAAGGCGGGGAGCTCGGCGCGTCGGACGCACCGGCCGAGCCCCCCGCCGCCGGCCAACGGACCTGCGAGCGGTGCGGCAACCCCTGCCCCGGCCGCCGGGCGGACACGAAGTACTGCAGCCGGGCTTGCACCCAGCAGGCCTACCGCGCCCGGGTCGACGAGATGGCTCCGCGCGTCGACCGCGACGGGTCGATCTACGCGCAGCACGTCGCGATCGAGCAGACCCTGCGCGAGAAGCACGGGCACCCGTCGTACGTCGCTGAGCTCGACGGGCCGGGGAAGTTCCGGCCGACCGTCACCCCGCCCCCACCGGTCGGGTCGGACCTACCGCTGGCCGACTGGGAGCGGGAGCTCCTCGACGGGTGGGTGTGGGACCCCGACAGCAAGTCCTACGTCGCGCGCACCGATGCCGTCGAGGAGACAGCCGCGGACGAGATCACGGTCGACACCGGCGAGCAGGTCCCCCCGCCCGCGCACGTGGACCTGCTCGCTGTCGCGCTCGAGCACCGGCACCCCGCGGTGCGGGCGAAGGCGCAGATCGTCGTCAAGGCCGTCGACAAGCTGCTGTCGGCCATGGCCAGGCACCGGGATGCGTGAGCCGTGCAGGTCGGCCTCTGCCCCGAGTGTCGCCGCCGCTACGTCCTCGTCTGGGCGTCCCCACCCTGCCGGTGCGGCCTCGACCACGGGCCCGGCGCCTGCCCGGACGCCAAGCGGGTCCGCGTCGTCCGCGAGCACAAGCCCTGCGGCCGACACCGCCGCCCACGCCCTGACTCCGTTCAGCTCTACCCCTAGGAGATCTCCCGTGCCGTCCGTTCCTCGCGGTGACGAGCTCGAGCGCATCGAGTGGGTCGAAGGACAGGTCCCCCTGCCCGACATGCCCCATGGGCAGCTCGCTGCCGGCGATGCGTCCGAGCTCGGCCGGCTCACTGCTCTCGGCGTCAACCGTGCCGCGGCCGCGGTGCTCGCCGCTGGCCCCGGGCCCCGGCCGAAGAAGACCCGTGAGCTTCCTCGCGAGCACGGCAGCGAGCGCGGCTACCGGCAGCACATCGACCGCGGCGAGACCACCTGCCCGCCGTGCCGGGCCGCGCACGCCGCCTACAACGACGAGCACGTCGTCAGGTGGCCGGCATGAGCGTCAAGGTCTCCAGCTGGGTGTGGGAGCACTCCAAGACCGGCGGCGGCGACCGCCTGCTCCTGCTCGCGATCGCCGACAACGCCGACGACGACGGCGACAACGCCTGGCCGTCGGTGGCCACGCTGGCGCGCAAGACGCAGACCTCCGACCGCACGGTGCAGCGCGGCATCGAGCGCCTGGTGAAGGGCGGCTGCGTCGAGGTGAGCCGCGGCGCCGGCCGCGGCGGCACGCACCGCTACCGGGTCCTGATGACCGCTGTCGCCGCGGAGGGCTGCGGCTGCGACGAGCACGCCGTCACCGACCAGGAGCAGGCGGTCACCGCTGGGGACAACCTGGCCGGAGCTGTGGAGAACCCCTCACAGGGGGGTGTCAATCTGACACCCGTCAATCTGACGGAGGGGGTGACACAGCTCCGTCACCGGGGGGGTGACACAGCTGTGTCACCTGAACGTCCTGAACGTCCAAGAACTCCCCCCAACCCCCCGGCACGCCGGGGGGCGAAGTGCGATCACGGAAGGACCAGCGGTTGCCGCCGCTGCGGCACCAACCCGCGTGCCGCCGAGCACCGCGAGCTCCTGGCCGCCGCCGAAGCGGCGGCCGCCCAGGTCGAACGGGTCGAGCGAGACCGTGACGCGCTGCCCTGGTGCGGCGACCCGGCCTGCTACGAGCCCACCCGCTGGCGCACCGACAGCGGCGGCACGGCCCGCTGCCACGCCTGCCACCCCGACGTCGTCGTCGGCCGCCCCGCCAGGCAGCTCGTCGTCCTGGCCAGCCAGCTCCCCGCCCTCCGCGCCCGGGCCGGCTGATCGTGGCCGTCCCCGTCCCCCGACCGCGACGGCCCCCCGTGTGGATGGCCGCCTGCGACGACTACCGCGAAGCCCACCGACCCGAACCCACGAAGGGAGCCCCACGTTGATCGAGATCACCGGCCACTGCCCGATGGGCTGCGGCCAGACGCTGTTCGTCGGCGACGGCGGGCACGTCACCTGTTCCTACGCGCTGTGCCCTCGATCGGACGCAGTTGACGAGATCCTCGCGGACCGGGAGACCGAGCACGTCGTCGTCCTGGCCGAGGAGACGTTCTCGGTGCAGCACCCGCTCCGGGAGCGCCTGGACGACGAGCTGTTCACCTGCCCGCTGCACGAGTGGCTGCAGCAGCAAGACGGACCACCCGAGGCGCCCGGTCGGTACCGCGTCCGTGAGCCCTACGGCGACTCGATCTGGGAGCCGCTGGCATGAGCGGCTTCGGTGATCTCTTCGGCGCGGCTGGTTTCGCCGGCACACCGTTGGGTCAGGCCGCGGCGGCCGCCCAGCGGGACACGAAGAAGAAGCCGACCCGTGGTGCTCTGCCGCCGATCCGCGGCAAGCGCATCGACGGCGTCCTGTATGTGCGCGCCGACGACGTCGCTGACGCCCTGCAAAGCCAGGTCCCGACGGCGGCGGCGCGAGGCACCCGATGAGCGGCACCCAGAGCGGCCACTTCGAGCGACACCTGTGGGAGGTCGACCACCCGTACTACTCGACCCACGGCAACTACTTCTCGCGCGACTACCACGCCGCCTATGGGTCATGGGTCGAGTTCGTGGAGGACGCGGGAGACGACGACCTCGACATGAACCTCGTCTACCGCTGGGACTGGCAGGTCCCTGACCCGGACGACTACGAGCCCGACGAGGAGATGCCGCCGGAGACCCTGGACCTGTTCTATGTCGGACAGCGCAAGGCCATCCATCGGTCGGTGAGCGTCACCGTGCAGCGCGAGGACGAGCCCGCGATCCGCGACTGGCTGATCGTCCGCGCCGAGCACATGCGCCGGGTTTGGGAGCCGCTGCTGTGACCGCCCAGAGGGGCGAGCCCGCCCAGCGGTACGGAGTCTGTTCCGGCTGCGGCGAGCGGAAGGCACTCCGCGCCAGCGACGGCGCTGTACGCCACCACAAGGGCAAGGGTCGCACAGTCACCCCGAGCGGCGCGTGGGCCGTCTGCTGCTCCGGCTGCGGGCAGCCACCGCGCCTGGCGGTGACCCAGTGACCGGCGCCCAGAGGGGCGAGCCCGCACAGCCAGCGGTGTGCACCTGCGGTCCGGGCGCGTGGGGGACCTGCGACACCTGCGGCGTCGACGCCTGGATCAAGCACCACTGCCCGTTCCCCTGCGACGACGTGACCTGCGAGGGCGGCTCGATCTGCATCGGCTGCCTGACCGGCCGCCCCTGCCCCGTGCACAACGACACCGAGGAGGACGGCCCCGAGTGTCAGCTCCACTGGCCGGACGGCAACGAGGCGGTCTGCGGCTCCTGCGGCGGCCCGCTGTGACCGCCCAGAGGGGCGACTTCGAGCAGGCGGTCGTGGACGGCGGCAGCCGGTGAAGCGCTCACCGCTCGCGCGGTCGACACCGTTGCGTCGGTCGTCGATGCTGGCCCCTGGCCGCGTTCCGCCGCGGGCCGGTGAGGCGAGTCGCTCCATCGCGACCCGGCCGCGGGCTGAGCGACTCGCCGGCTCCGGCTCCGCCAGGGCTGGGGAGATCCCGCCGAGCGCGCGGGCCGCGGTGCTCGAGCGGGACCGGATGCGCTGCATCCGGTGCGGTGTCTCGGTCGAGCACCGCCCCCGCTCGATCCACCACCGCCAGCCCCGCGGCATGGGCGGCACCCGCCTGGCGTCGGCGCACCGGCTGTCGCTGCTCGTGCTGGTGTGCGGCAGCGGCACGACCGGCTGCCACGGCGAGATCGAGTCCCGACGCTCCCATGCCCGCACGCTGGGCTGGCTGATCTCGAAGTTCGAGCCGGCCGACCCGCAGACCATCCCGCTGCACCTGGACGACGGCCGCCGCGTGTGGCTCCTGGACGACGGCACCAAGACCGTGGAGATCGCCGGTGCCTGACGACCGCGCGCCGGGCTGGCACCGCGGCAAGGGCCGCGCCCGCCGCGTCATCGACTGGCGGCTGGCCATGTGGGTGGCGATCGCTGTCGTCTGGGCTGTCGTCACCTACCGGGCCGCCACCTGGGAGATACCTGAGGCGGTCGTGGCCGCGACCGCTGTCACCGCCGCCGGCGCCTTCGCCGCCGGCTACCTGATGGGAGAGCGCGCTTGAGCAGCGACCACACGCAGCACGTCATCGACTCCATCGACGGGGCGCTCGCCGACTGGTCGGTCGGCCCGGACGCCATGCGCTGGTCGCCGAACCGGCCGGCCGCGCACAGCCTGCCGGTCCGGCGTCATGCCGCCCTCTTCTTCGCTCCTGCGGGCACGCCACCACCGGGTCGCGCCCCCTCCGGCCCGTGGCAGCGGCTCGAGGACGCGGATGGGCTCCTACTGCCCGTGGCCGACGCCTTCCGGAGCATGGCCGAGAGGATCACGGAGCTCTTCTCGCTCTCGTCCGCCGAGGCATCCCGCTTCGCGGAGACCCTGGCATCCCTAGCCGCCGACACCACCGCCGACGACGACGTCGATGACCTCCGCACACGGGCGCTTCGGCTGCGCCAGCAGCGCCACACCGGCCCGAACACCGACGTCACCAGGCAGCGGAGGCCCCGCCATCACAGCGCCACCCGATCAGTCGCCCGTACCGCTCCCTTCGCCTCCCGGTCCCGCCGATGACCGTCGTGTGCCGCTCGACCCTGACGACCTCGGCATCCTCCGCTTCGAGCGGCAGCACTGGCGTGATAGCTGGAGCAAGGGGCAGGCCATCGCTGAGCAGTTCGGCCTCACCCCGGTCCGCTACTACCAGCGCCTGTCTCGGATCATCGACACCCCCGACGCCCTCGCTGAGGACCCCGTGCTCGTCCACCGCCTCCGCCGGCTGCGCGCCTCCCGCCTCTCCTACCGCGACCGGCAGGACACCCGTGGCTGACCGCGTCGCCGTCGACACCGGCGACCTGTGGCGCTGGGTCGACCGCCTCACCCGCGCCCGCCGCGAACGCGTGGTCCGCAAGACCCCCGGCGCCCGGGCGCGCATCGAGTACTTCGAGCTGCCCAGCCTCTGGACCCAGCTCATCCGCGAGGTCGACAGCAGCAGCACCGGCGGCGGCCACGGCGCCGGCGGCACAGGCAGCCGGCCGCCCATCAACCTCGAGAAGGTCGCGCTCGCCGCCGAGATCTCCGACCTGGTCACCGACGCGCTCATCGAGCACGGCGAGCGCCCCCGCCTCGAGGTCGACGCTACGACCGACCGCCGCCGGGCCGCCACCCCGCCGGCCCTCGTCGACGACACCGGGCGACCGCTGCACGATCCCGACGTCGCCGGCCGCCTGGTCGAGCGTGCCGCCCGCGCGGCCGCCGACCAGGCCGCCCGCCGCGACAGCGGGCGCCTCCAGCACGACACCGCCTCCGACCTGCGCCACCTCGCTGCTGTGGTCGCCGACACCCGCGAGGTCGAACTCATCACCTGGTGGGCAGACCAGTACCGCTACTGGGTCGCCCGCGTCGAGACCGCCCTCGGCAGCGACGACGAGTCGATCGACACCCGACCCGTCCGCGGCAAGGCCTGCCCCGCCTGCGAGGCCACCTACGCCATCCGCGAGCAGCCCAGCGAGGCCTTCGCCAGCGGCGTCGAGACCTTCCACGACCCGGCGCTCGTCGTCCAGTTCCACGACGGCCGCGTCCGCCACGTCACCTGCCGGGCGTGCGGCGGGGACTGGTGGCGCGGTGAAGGCCTCGAGCAGCTCGGCGAGCAGCTGGGCGGGTCGACGGCCTGGACGACGAGCACGGGCGACGAGCCAGCGGAGGACTGACCAGATCAGTCCAGCGTGCGCAGCTGATCGGCTGGCTGCCAGGTCAGCTCGTACTCCCACGGCGAGCTGTACAGGGTCGCCAGCCCCAGCCACGCACCCGCGGCCGTGCGCATACGCCCCCACAGCCAGCCCGACCGCCCGTCGCTGCAGCCGACCGGCCTGGTCGGCACTACCCGTGACGCGCCTGGCCGGCTCAGCGCGGCGCTGATCTCCCGCTCCAGGTCCTCGTCCGGGGTCGGCCTCCACTGCACCTCTGGAACGGTAGACACGCCGTTGCGTAGCCAGAGCGCACACCGAGAGTGGCGACTGGCTGTACCGTGTGCACCACCGGCGGTGAGCCATGCCCGGAGGCAGGTGACTTCGGTGCCCTGGGATCGCGCCCGACCTCGCTCCTCGGACTACGGCCCGGCCCATGCTCGGGCCCGTGCTGAGGCGGCCAGGCTCCACGACCCCGACGACCCGTGCACCCGCTGCGGGCACCGGCTCGGCCCGATGGGTCCTGGTCTGCACTACGACCACCGCGACGACCGGTCCGGGTACGCTGGGTTCGCCCACGGCTCGCCCTGCCCTGACTGCGGCGTCCGCTGCAACGTCGTGGCCGGTGCCCGGAAGGGCCGCGCCGCGCAGGAGGTGACCCGCCTGGCCTGGTGACCGGCCGGCCTCGGGATCGCCAGGCGTGAGCTCGGCGAAAACAAGGGCGAGGGCCAGCCACCCCGCCAGCGCCGCCCGCGGCTTGGTGACAAGGCGCTGACCTGGGGTTTTGCACCTCGCGGCCGACCGAGATCACCCCAGGGGTGTGGGGGGCGTCCGGATCTCTGGACCCTCACCCCGTTCTGACCCGCCTGTCGAGCTTTCCCCCCCTACGTGGGGCGTTGCAACGTTGCAACGCAGGAGGTGACGGATGGACCGTCACTGTGCGTCATGCCGCAAGCCGCTCAGCTCGACGTCGCCTCGAGCGCGGTTCTGCAACAGCACCTGCCGGTCACGGGCTCACCGGGCCGGCGGGCTGGCAGCCGTCGAGAGCTCCGCGCAGCCGGTCGACCTGGCCACGCGGCGAGCGGCCTCCGCTCCGGCGCCGGCTGGCATCGTGGCCGCGGTCATCGCAAAGCTGACCGAGGCCGACCGGCTGGACACCTGGGAAGGGCAGGCTGCGCTCGACCTGGCGCAGCAGATGGCCGACGCACCAGCGGCCACCCTCTCGGCGCGCGCCGCGGCCAACAAGGAGCTTCGCGAGGCGATGGCCCTGGCGCTCAAGGGAGTCGGCGCGCCGACGTCGTCGGTGCAGGAGATCCGCGACGAGCTGGCCCGCCGCCGGCGCGAGCGTGCCCAGGGCGCCGTGTGACCGCACTGCCACCGGCGACGGAGATGGGCCCCCTGTGGAAGACCGCGCCGGGCTGGTCGGCCGACACCGGATGGGCCCGCACCGACGGCGACCTGGCCGTCCGGGTGGCCAGCGACCTCGGGTTCGATCTCGACGTCGACCAGCAGTGGTCGTTGGACGCCATCCTCGCCGAGGACGACGACGGCCTGCCGGCATGCGGCGAGTTCTGCGTCGTCGGCGGTCGGCAGGTGGTCGGGAAGTCCGTCACGCTCGTGGTGGCGGCCGTCATGGACGTGCTCTTCCTCGGCCATCCGGTCCACATCTGGACGGCTCACCAGTTCCGGACAGCCAGGAAGACGTTCGAGGACCTGGTCAAGCGCCTCAAGCGCCACCCGGACTACGCCGAGCGGATCTCCAACATCAGCGAGTCCCACGGCGACGAGGCAATCGAGTTCGACGACGGCGAGTCGGCGATCGAGTTCCACGCGCGCTCGGGGCGATCCGGCCGAGGTTTCACCACCGGCCGGATCACCATGGACGAGGCGATGTACGTCCAGCCCGGCGACCTGGGGGCGCTCGTGCCGACGCTGGTCACCATCGACGACGCCCAGGTCCGCTACGGCGCCTCCGGCGGGATGCTGCAGTCCGCGCACCTTCGCTCGCTGCGCGAGCGCGGCCGGTCAGGGACCGACACATCCCTGGCCTACATCGAGCACGGTGCCCCGTTCCGGGCCTGCCAGGACGGCGAAACCTGCGCACACCAGCTCGACACCGCCGGCTGCGCCCTGAACGACCGCGAGCTGTGGCGGTGGTGCGCACCCGGGCTGCGCGCCGGCCGGGTCACCGAGCGCTCGATGCTCGGCCAGCGACAGAAGCTGGCCTCCACCCCGCGCGAGTTCTCCCGCGAGTTCTACACCTGGTGGGAAGACCCACCCTCCGAAGACGGTGGCGCCTTCGACTTCAACCGGTGGAAGGACCTCGCCGACCCCGCCGCGGAGCGCGGCCGCGGCCCGGTGTTCGCCGTCGCCACCCCGCGTGACCGGTCCTGGTGCGCGATCGCCGTCGCCTGGCGCCGGCCCGACGGTGCCCGGCAGGTCATGCTCACCTTCGAAGAGGACGGCCCTCTGGACTACCGCCCCGGCACGGCCTGGGTGCCCGAGCGCATCGCCGAGCTCCGGCGCCGATGGAACGGCCGGGTCCTCGTCGACACCAACGCACGCGGGCTGCTGCCCGAGGACGTCGCCGAGGAACCCGGCGAAGCCGACCAGGCCGAGGCGCACAACGCGCTGGCCAACGCCATCGAGGCCCGCAGCGTCCGCCACGGCAACCAGCCGGCGCTCAACACCGCCATCCGCGGCGGCCAGTGGAAGAACCGCGGCGCCACTCGGGCGCTGGACCGAGACGGCGACATCGACGTCAGCCCCGCGGCCGCAGCCGCCATGGCCATGCACGCGCTGCCCGCCGTCGCATCCACGCCGAACATCTGGTGAGGAGGCTGCACATGCTTCCCGCCCTCTACCTCCTCGCCGGCCTTGCCGCAGTCGTCGCCGGCGTCACCGGCCTGCTCAGCGTGTGGGCAGGTCTGATCGTGCTCGGTACCGGGCTCATCACCCTCGGCGTGCTCGAGGCCCGCGGCACAGGCGCGGTCACCGTCGAGGACGGCGAGGCCCGGTGAGGGGAGCCCTCGCGGCGCTCCGCCGCTCGGTGGAGAACCCGAACACCCCGCTCACCGGCGGCCGGCTGCTCTCCCAGATCACCGACGCCGGCGAGGTCTGGTCCGGCAACCCGCTCCAGCGCGAAGGCCCCACCGCGGTCGGGGCCGCGCTGCGGTGCGTGCAGATCATCTCCGGCCTGGTGGCATCCTGCCCACTGCACACCTTCGAGCCGGAGACCCGCAGGACCGTCCGGATCCCCGCGCTCAGCGCCGAGCGGGTCGGGATGACACCGTTCGAGCGGCACGAAATGACGACCGCGCACATCGCGCTGTGGGGCAACGCCTACTGGCGTAAGCACCGCACGCGGGACGGGCGGTTCGCCGAGTTCGTGCCCATCCACCCGGCCCGGGTCGAGGTGGAGATCGTCGAGGGCGAGGACGCAGCCGCCGTCGGCATGCCCTACGTCAAGAAGTTCACCGTCGACGGGAAGGTCCCCCTCACCGAGTGGGACATCATGCACATCCCCGGACTGTCCTTCGACGGCATCAAGGGCGTGTCCGTCGTTGGCCGGCTGCGGCGCACGTTCGAGCTCGCCGGCAGCGCCGAGGCGATGGCCGAGAAGCTGTACCGGCAGGGGATGCTCCTGTCGGGCTTCCTGTCCACCGATCAGCCGCTCGAGGAAGACCAGGCCACCATCCTCAAGGACCGGTGGCGGGCGAAGCTCGCCGGCATCGACAACGCCTACGAGGTTGCCGTCCTCGACCGGAACACGAAGTTCCACGAGCTGTCGATGTCGCCGGCCGACGCCCAGTTCTTGGAGACCCGCAAGTTCTCCACCACCGAGATCGCCCGCATCTTCGGCGTGCCCGGCTGGCTGATCAACGACCAGGAGAAGTCCACCAGCTGGGGCACCGGCATCGAATCCCAGTTCCGAGCCCTGGTCGTGGTCACGCTCGCGCCCTACATGCAGCGCATGGAGCAGCGGATCGACCGAGAGATCCTCGACCCGCGCACCGAGAGCGCGAAGTTCAAGCTCGAAGGCCTGCTGCGCGGCGACTCCAAGGCCCGCGCCGCCTTCTACAACGCCGGCATCACCGGCGGCTGGCTCACCCCCAACAACGTCCGCGACCTCGAGGACATGGAGCACGTCGCCTGGGGTGACGAGCCGTACCTGCCGCACAACCAGTCCGCCGAGTCGCAGCGCCCCGGCCGCGGCGAGTCCGACGACGAAGATCAGGAGGACGACGACTCGTGAGCACCGCGACCCTGCTCCGCACCGCCGGAGCCAGCGAGATCCTCGAGCGCCGCACCCGGCCGCTCACCATCACCGACGCCCGGGTTGTCACCCGCGCTGAGGGCGACAACCCGGCGAAGGTGTTCACCGGGCACGCCGCGGTCTTCGACTCCCGCACCGCGATCGGCAATCCGCTCCGCTGGGGCTGGTACGAGGAGATCGCGCCCGGAGCCTTCACCAAGACCCTCGACGAGGGCGACGCACGGTTCCTCGTCGACCACGACTCCCGTCTGCTGGTCGCCCGCGTCTCCGCCGGCGACCTGCGGCTGGCCGAGGACGACATCGGCCTGGCCACCACCGTCGACCCGCTCGACGAGGAGCTCTCCTATGTCCGGGACCTGGTGCGCAACCTCGAGAAGCGCCGTATCACCGGCATGAGCTTCGGCTTCTACGTCGTCCGCGACGAGTGGTCGACCATCGAGGTCGAGGTCACCGGGCCCGACGGCAAGACCACCACGGAGCAGGCCGATCTCCGCCGCCTGCTCGAGCTCCGCCTCCTCGAGGTGTCCGCGGTGACCTTCCCCGCGTACGAGGACACCGACGCCGGCCTGCGCAAGCTCGCCGACGAGGTCCGCGCCGCCCGCGGGCTGCCCACCGACTCCGCCCACACCTCTGAGGGCGAGCGTCCCGCGCCGGGAGAGACCACCCGGGACGAGAACGACCCCGCGCCGGCTGACGCCACCCGGGGCTCGCAGAGGGAGGACGAGCGCGCCCACGCGCTCGTCGCGCGTTACGGGCTGCCGCGGCAGTAGCGGCGGCCCGCCGAGCCCCACCCACCCGACCGCCCCCCGGCACCCGCCGGCGGCGGCATCAGCCACGCGAGGAGAACCACCATGAAGGCCAGCCTGCGCAAGAAGCTGGACCAGCGCGCCGCGCTGTGGAGCCAGTACCAGGACGCCCGCTCCCGGGCCGAGAAGGACGGCGCCCCCAACGCCGAGGACGGGGAGACCCGCGGCAAGCTGCTCGACGACATCGAGCGCCTCTCCCAGGAGATCGAGGAGGAGGAGCGCAGCGAGCGCGTTGAGCGCCTGTTCGAGGGCTCCGACCCGGGCGAGCAGCGCGGCACCAACCCGCGCGGCGGCGTCGACGAGGACGGCGAGGAGCGCGCCAAGCCCGACGAGGAGTACCGGTCGGCGTTCGACCTGTACGTCCGCCGCGGCCTGGGCCGGCTCGACGCCCGGCAGCAGCAGCTCCTCGAGGGCCGCTTCGAGCAGCTCGACACCCGCGCCCAGGGGGTCGGCACCGACGCCGCCGGCGGCTACGCCGTCCCGAAGGAGTTCGTCGCTCGCCTCGTCGAGGTCGCGAAGGCATTCGGCGGGATCCTCGCCGTCGCCGACGTCATCCCCACCGACACCGGCGCCCCGATGAACTGGCCCACCGAGGACGACACCTCGAACATGGGCGCGATCCTCTCGGAGAACACCCAGGTCACCGAGCAGGACGCCACCCTCGGCCAGGCGTCGCTCGGCGCCTACACCTACACCTCGAAGATGATCCGCGCCTCGCTGCAGTTCCTGCAGGACGCCGGCATCGACGTCGAGGCGTGGCTGGCTCGCAAGGTCGGCACCCGCATCGCGCGGGCGCTGGCCGTGCACCTGGCGACCGGCAGCGGCACCGGCCAGCCGCAGGGCCTGATGACCGGCCTCTCGGTCGGTGCCACCGCGGCCGGCGCGGCAGTCATCAGCTTCGACGACCTCATCGAGCTCGAGCACTCGGTGGACCCGGCCTACCGGATGAACGGCCGGTACGTCCTGGCGGACGCCGCGATCAAGGCGCTGCGCAAGGCCAAGGACGGCAACCAGAACTACATCTGGCAGCCGTCCACCCAGGCCGGCGTGCCCTCGCTGCTCAACGGACGGCCGTACACGATCGACAACGGGATCGCCGCCCCGGCGGCGAGCGCCCGCACCGTCGCGTTCGGCGACATCCGCGAGGCGTACGTCGTCCGGCAGGTCCGCGGCGCCCAGGTCATGCGGCTCACCGAGCGGTACGCCGACTACCTGCAGGTCGGGTTCCTCGGCTTCCAGCGGTGGGACGCCAAGGTGCAGAACGCCGCCGCGGCGAAGGTCCTGGTCCAGGCCGCGTCCTGACCCATCCCGGCGGGAGCGTGACCACCCACGCTCCCGCCGGGTGCCCATCGCACCGCCGAGACCGGAAGCGGGCCCCGTAGTGCCCGCGCCACCCGCATGAGGAGGGACCCACCGTGAGCCAGACCCCCAAGACCGAGGTCGACGTCGTCGCGATGCCGTCGCTGCGCACCGACGGCACCCCCGACCAGACGCCCGGGTTCAAGGTGCTGCACGAGGGCGGTGAGGTGAAGGCCGCCAGCAGCTTCAACGAGTTCCGGGACAAGACCCAGGAGACCGTCGAGGTGCCGGAGGAGTCGGCTGCGGCCGCCACCACCGACGAGACCGAGACGAAGGCCCCGGCCAAGTCGTCCCGGTCGGGCAGCTCGAGCAGCTGACCGCCGTGGCCTCTCGCCCCCGCCGTGCTCCCGTGGATCCGCCGCCGAAGTCGTTGCCCGCGGCGCCGCCGGAGACGCCGGAGCGCGGTGGGGGAGAGGTGGCCGCCACCGTGACCCGCCCCATCGAGCCGAAGGGGTGTGAGACACGGTGAGCGTCGTCGATCTGGCTGACTTCAAGGAGCACCTGAACAAGCCCGCCAGCCCGAGCGACGAAGACGACGAGCTGCAGCGCAAGCTCGACGCCGCGGAGGCCCACGTCGCCAAGCGCTGCGGACCGCTCGGACCGTCAACGGTCACCGTGACGGCGCATCTCTCCGGCGACCACCTCGTGCTGCCGGCCACCCGCCTGGCCACCGTCGCGGAGGTGCGCGACCCCGCCGGGCAAGTCGTCCAGCTCGCGGACGGGGCGACGAACCTCCTGTCCGGCATCATCCGCGTCCCATACCGACGCGCAGGGGCCTGGGCCATCGACATCACCACGACCCGGAACGTGGCCACCGATGAGCGCCTCGCCGATCTCCACGAGGCCGTGCTGATCATCGCCGCGCACCTGTGGGAAACCCAGCGCGTGCCCGGCCGCAGCCCGCGCCCGGGCCAGGCGCCGGAGCCGCCGACCGGCCGCGGCTTCGCGATCCCCAACCGGGCCGCCACGCTGATGGGCCCGTACACGCTGCCCGGGTTCGCCTGATGCCCGACACCGCGTCACCGGCCGTCCGCACGGTCGAGCAGGCCGCGGCCGGCGCCATGGTCGGCGACCTGGACGACGTCGTCGTGCTCGCCGGGATCAACGACCAGCAGGAGTACCAGTCCCGGCAGGTGACCATCGCCGGCACCTGGGATCCGGAGATCGAGTCCCTCACCAGCAACCACACGGTCACCGTGCTGCGCGAGCAGCTCGGTGCCGGCCGCCGGGTGCGCGAGACGTCGGCGATCGCCTGCCTGGCCTTCTCCGGCGACGGCGACCGAGACCTGCAGCGGCACCGCGCTGCCGTCGAGCAGGTCATCACCGCCCTGCACGCGGCCCTGCGTGCCGTCGCCCAACTCGAGGACGGCACGCCGGCGACCGCGCGCATCGACGAGCAGCAGTGGGCCGAGGTCATCGATGAACAGGGAGGCGGCGTCATGTGCCTGTTCACCGTCATCGTCGTGGCGTTGCCGTGACCACCCCGGCGTCGGTGCAGATGGCGCAGCTCGCCCGCGACCTGCACCGCATGGGCGCGGCCGGGCGGCGACACCTGCGGGTCGCGTTCGAGCGCGCCGGCCGGGCCGCCGAGTCGGACGCGAAGTCCCGCGCCGGGTCCTGGTCGACGCGCATCCCGGCCGCGATCTCCGCCCGGTCCGAGGTTCGGCCGGACCGCATCGGTGTGGTGCTGCGCGCCTCGGCGTCGTCGGCGCCGCACGCCCGCCCCTACGAAGGACTGGGGCAGGGCGGCTCCTTTCGTCACCCCGTATTCGGCCGGCGGGATCGGTGGGTCACCCAGCCCACCCGGCCGTTCCTGTGGCCGGCCGTGCGCGGCCGCCGCGCCGACATCGCAGCCGCCTGCGCGGACGCCTACGAGGCCGCCGCGCGTGACGCCGGCTTCCGCTGACCAGGAGGACCCATGGCACTGATCCCCGCCTTCCACGAGGTGTACGGCTGGCAGCTCATCCCCGAGAGCCGTCAGCGCCTGCACCCCGACGAGTGGTCGGTCTACGACCCCGCCGCCCACAACGCCGACGACGTCGTGAAGTACCTCGCCGCCGCCGGGCCCCGCGAGCGCGCCCGCGTCCTCGCGCTCGAGCGCGACGGCAAGGCCCGCAAGACCGTCCTCGCCGAGGACCCCGAGACCCCGGTCGCCGTCGGCGCCGGCGAACCTACCAGCCCGGCCGGGGACGACCCGGGCCAGAACCAGGAGGACTGACCCATGCCCGAGATCGCCGACGCCACGGCATTCTTCCAGCCCACGGTCTCCGAGATCGTGTGGATGGAGGACATCGCCGACAAGGTGAACCTCGTCCCCACCGCCGCCGAGATCGCCAGCGGCCTGCGGCTGATGAACGAGCTCTACGACGTCACCGGCTTCACCGGTGAGCAGTCGTGGATCACCCGCCGCAACGGCGGGTCCCGTGTCGACGGCCAGCTCGCCGGCAAGTACACCCTCGCCGCCTCGTCCATCACCTTCACGATGGACAAGGAGGGCACCGACGCCGCCGCCGAGTTCGCCGTCGACCCCGAGGGCGACGAGGCCCTCGAGGGCTACCTGCTGTACGCGATCCGCGGCCTGGTCACCGCGCGGCCGGCGAAGACGTTCCACTGCGAGGTGGCGCCGGCCATCGACGTGCCGTCGTGGGACGGGTCGGACTACCCGCGGATCACGATCCCGTTCGGCATCCACAAGGTGAAGGACATCGTCATCCCGACCCTCACCCCGTGACCAGCCTCCGCGACCGGATCGAGGCCAAGGCCCGGCGGACGGCGACGATCCCCCTGCAGGTCGGGGACATCGCCGCCGCCGCGGCCGAGGTGGCGACCGCCCGGGCGGCGCTCGACCTGCACCTGGGCAGGGTCAAGGGCCGCACCGAGGCCGAGGGCGGCCCGCAGACCGACGACGAGCAGAAGCGCACGATCGTGCTGCGCGGCGCGCTGAAAGAAGCGCTCGCACGGGAAGCCGGCTGCGTCGTCGACGTCGAGCTCCAGGCACTGCCCGACGACGAGTGGGACGCGATTCTCGGCCAAGCGCCCGAGGACGAGGCCGGCGACATCGACCTCGACGATGTCCGCGCCGCGCTGCTCGCCGCCTCCTGCATCGACGAGACGCTGCGCGACGAGCAGTGGTGGACCGAGCAGCTCGCCCGCCCGGAGTACTCCAAGGGCGACAAGGTGCTGATCAACAACACCCTGCTGCGGCTGAACCTCAACACCCCGGACGGGCGCCAGGGAAAAGGCTGAGGCGCGACCAGCTACACGCCGCCCGGATGGCGTACTGCGGGCCGCGCGGCATCCCCCTGTCGGTGTTCCTCGGACGGGTCGTCGGACCGGGCGACCCCGCGTGGCTCCGATCGGACCGCGACGCGGCGGTCGAGTGGGCCGCCCACGAAGCCCGCCGGTGCGGGAGCTGCGGCACCCACCCCGACGACTGGGCCGACAACCGGCACGCCCACCACGCGCACCTGTCCGATCAGTGCCCCGGCTGCCTGCAGAAGCACCGCCGCACCGAGGCCGTCGGCAAGGACGGGCTCCCTCCCGGTGTGCACGTGATCCTGCCGCGCGGCCCGGCCGCGGCCTGCCCGCGCTGCAAGCCCCGCGACTGACCGGCTGACCAGCGAGGGGGGGGGTTGCAACCATGGCCCTCTCCAAGGACGTCGTCATCCGCATGCTCGGCGACTCCAAGTCGGCCGAGCAGGCGATCAAGGCTGCGGCCGACGCCGCCGAGGTGTCGGTCACCGCCTACCGGCGGGCGGAACGGGAGCACGCGAAGCAGGCCAAGGCAGCCGAGGCCGCGGCCGCCCAGCAGCGCGAGGCGATGGCCTCGGTCGGCCGGGCGGCGATGACCGCCGGAGCGGTCATCGCCGCCGGGCTCGGTATCGCGGCGAAGGCGGCGATCGACTGGGAGTCCGCCTGGGCCGGCGTCGTCAAGACCATCGACGGCTCCCCCGAGGAGTTGTCCGCCCTCGAGGGCGAACTCCGCCAGCTGGCCACCACCCTGCCAGCCACGCACGGCGAGATCGCCGCCGTCGCCGAAGCAGCCGGCCAGCTCGGCATCGCCCGTCAGGACGTCGTCGAGTTCACCAAGGTCGCCATCGCCATGGGCTACTCGACCAACCTCGCCGCCGAAGACGCCGCGACGAGCATGGCCCGGTTCTCCAACATCATGGGCACGTCCTCCAGCGACGCCGACCGGCTCGGCTCAGCCCTGGTGGAGCTCGGCAACAACGGCGCGAGCACCGAAGCCGAGATCATGGCGATGGGCCTGCGCATCGCGGCCGCCGGCCGCCAGGCCGGCATGACCGAAGGCGACGTTCTCGGCCTGGCCAACGCCATGTCCTCGGTCGGCATCGAAGCCGAAGCCGGCGGCACCGCGATCTCCCAGGTCATCAAGGATATGAACAGCGCGGTCCTCAGCGGCGGGGAGCAGCTGGAGAGGTACGCCCGCATCGCCGGCGTCAGCGCATCCGAGTTCGCCAAGGCGTGGCGCGACGACGCCGCCTCCGCGCTGCAGACGGTCGTCGCCGGGCTACAGCGCGCCCAGGCGGGCGGCCAGGACGTCAACGCCACCCTCGGAGACCTCGGCCTGTCCGGCATCCGCGTGTCGGACACCCTGCTCCGTCTGGCCGGCGACGCCGACAAGCTGGGCGGGCACCTCGCGACCGGCAACCGGGCCTGGGCTGAGAACAACGCCCTGATGAACGAGGCCAACAAGCGGTACGAGACGACCGCCTCGCAGTTGCAGATGGCCCGCAACCAGATCACCGATGCCGCGATCGACATCGGCGGCACGCTGCTGCCGGTGGTGGCGAAGGGCGCCGAGCTGGTGGCGGACTTCGCGCGAGGCTTCCAGGAGCTCCCCGACTGGATGCAGTCCAGCGTCGTCATCATCGGCGCGCTCGCCGCCGGCATCGGCCTGCTCGGCGGCGCCGCAGCGATCGCCTACCCGAAGATCCTCGCCTTCCGGGCCGAGATGCAGATCCTGGCGACCTCCGGCACCGCCGCCTCGACCGCCGTGGGGCGCTTCGGGCTCTTCATGACCGGGCCCTGGGGCGCGGCGATCGGCGTGGCCACCCTCGCCCTCGGAGGCCTGGTCACCTGGCTCGGCAACTCCTCCCGAGCCAGCGAGTCGGCGGCGAACTACCAGCGCGACCTCGCCTCCGCGCTCCGCGAGTCCGGCGGGGTGATCAACGAGAACGTCCGCGCCCTCGCAGCGCAGAAGGCAGAGAGCGAGCAGGTCGCCAACCGCTCGCTGCTCGAGTGGGCGAAGGATCTCGGCATCGCCCTGCCCCGGGTGACCGACGCCCTGCTCGGCCAGCGCGACGCCTACGAGGAGATCGTCGGCGCCGCGCAGAAGCGCCTCGACCAGATCGAGGCCGAGATGAACACCGGCCTCGACGGCGACTCCGACCGCTTCTACCAGCTCGACCGCGAGAAGCGAGAGCTCCAGCAGGTCATCGGCGCCTACGAGGACCTGGCCAACGGCATGGGTGGCGCCGTGGCCGAGAACGAGCGCATGGCCGCCGCCGCCGCGCTCACCGGTGACGCCGCGATCAAGTCCGGCGACGCCCTCAGCGGCGCCGCGGACGCGGCCGGTGAGCTGGGAGGCGCCACCTCCGACGCCGCGTCGGCCGCGGAGGACCTCGCCGACGCCCTGGACGCCCTCAACGGCCCGACGCTGGACCTCCGCGACGCCACCCGCAAGTACGAGGCCTCCATCGACGCCATCACCAAGGCCATGGGCGAAGAGGGGTGGAAGCGCACCCTCGACGCAACCACCGAGGCCGGCCGCCAGAACCAGGAGATGCTCGACGACCTGGCGAAGGCGGCGATGGACCAGGCCAACGCCATCCTCGCCAACGGCGGCTCCTACGACTCCTTCCGCTCGTCCCTCGAGGCGGGGCGCGGACAGCTGGTGCAGGCCGCACTGGCGATGGGCGCGACCGAGGAGCAGGCGTGGGCGCTGGCGAACTCCATCCTGCAGATCCCCGACGCCGCCACCGTCGACATCCAGCTGCCCACCTACCAGCAGACGATGCAGCGTCTCGCTGAGGTGCAGGCCAAGGTGCTCGGTCTCCCCCCGGGGCACACGGTCAACGTCGGAGTGCTCAGCGAGCAGGCCATGCAGAAGCTGCGCGACCTCGGCTTCACCGTCAACACGCTGCCCGACGGCACGGTCGAGGTCAGGGCGAACACCCAGGAGGCCTACGACGGGCTGAACGCGTTCCTCCGGGCGCCCGCCGTCAAGACGGTCCGGATCATCACCGACGACTCCGGCGCCACCGTCGGCCGCGACTTCGCCAACGGCAGCAAGGCCCGCGCCTCGGGTGGCCCTGTCTGGCCCGGCCAGCGGTTCCTGGTCGGCGAGAAGGGACCCGAGCTGGTCACCTTCGGCCAGTCGGGCTACGTCACCCCCGCCGACCAGACCGCGCAGATCCTCGCCGCCCTGCGCCAGCCGGCCCCCTCCGCGGCGCAGCTGGCCTTCGCTGCCCCCGCCGCGCCGGCGGTGTCCAACTCGAGCACCAGCTACTCGCGGACCTACGCCCCGAACGTGGTCGTCCGGACCGCCCGTCCCATGGACGAGCGGAGGCTGGTCGCGCTCCTGGCCGACGAGGAGTTCCTGCATGGCTGAGCGGCTGGTCTGGACACCCGCCGACGGCTCACCGCCTCTGGATCTCTCCGACGAGAGCGCCGGCTTCGTCTGGCAGGCCGAGGGCACCCGCGGCCTGCGGTCGGTCGTCTACTCCTTCACCTCCCAGTCCTACGCCGGCATCGACGGCGACGAAGTGCAAGCCGTCCGGGCAGAGGCCAACCACCCCTCAATCGGCATGCTGGTCCGGGCCCGCAACGTCGACGAGTTCCGGGCCCGCACCCGGGCCCTCGTCCACGCACTGCGCCCCAAGGCCGGCCCGGGGACGCTCACCGTCACCACCGAAGACGGCCGTGCCCGCCGCCTCGTCTGCTTCTACGAGGGCGGCGCGGAGGGCGACGAGTCCGACGAGACGACGATGCCGGGCCGCTGGTGGAAGCTCATCCTGCGCCTGTACGCGCCGATGCCGTGGTGGCTGGGCGACCCCCAGCGCGTCGAGCTCGGGCTGGGCGCCCCGACGACGTTCTTCCCGATCTTCCCGCTGGTCCTGTCACCCTCGACGATCCAGGGCCAGTTCACCGTCGACCTCAGCGACACCGACGCGCCGGCCTACCCGGTGTGGACGATCACCGGCCCCGGCAGCTCGATCGAGCTGACCAACCAGACCACCGGGCGCAGCATCCTCGTCGACACCGCCCTGGGCCCCGGGGAGTCCATGCGGATCGACACCCGTCCCGGCGCCCGCTCCGTGCGCCGCCTCGTGGACAGCCCCGAAGGCCCCGTCCCCGGCGAACTGCTCACCGGCGCGCTGCAGGGCGACCCCGCGCTGTGGCCCCTCATCGCCGGCGTCAACCGCGTCACCGCCGCCCTGGCCGGCGCGACGGCCGACTCCCGCATCACCGGAGAGTTCGAGCCCCGCTACGCGGGGGTGTGACCGGTGGCCGACTGGTCGATGTGGGCTCGCGACGCCGCCTACGGCCTGGACCTCGAGCTGCCGATCACCTCGGCCCGAGCCGTCCGGCGGTGGCTCGGTGTGGACACCGCCATCATCGAGACCCCGTTCACGCCTGAGGCCATGGACCGGCTGCAGCCCTCCCACGGGGTGGAGCTGTGGCGCGACGGCCGCCAGGAGTTCGCCGGGCTGGTCGAGGAGCTCAACCCGACCTGGAGCGCCGAGACCGGCGAGGCCGTGCTCAAGGCATCCTGCGTCGGGGACGCCGTCCACCTCGCTGACCGCCTCGTCTTCCCAGACCCGCTGCGCGCCGCGGACGACCAGACGGTCAACGACCACTGGACCACCAGCGGTGTCGCCTCCACCGCGATGCAGCAGCTCATCTCCGACCAGGCCGGCCCCACCTGCCGGGCCGACCGGCGCGTGCCTGGCCTGGCCCTCGGAGCGGACCCCGGCGTCGGGGTGTCCCGCCCCTGGTCGGGCCTGTTCAACTCGGTGCTGCAGCAGCTGACCCTCATGTCCGTGGTGTCGGGCGCCAACCTCGGCGTGCGGATGCGCGCAGCGCCCGGCCAGCTCACCGCAGACGTCGTGGCCCCGCGGAACCTGGCAGACGACATCCGATTCTCGGCAGACCTGTCGAACCTGGCCGGCATCGACTACCGCATCACCGCGCCGTCGCTCACCCACGCACTCGCGGCCGGCCAAGGCGACCTGCGGCTTCGGCTGCGCCGGCTGGCGGTCACCTCCGACCCGCTGGCACTGGCCTGGGGCCGGCAGATCTGGTCCTACATCGACCGCCGCGACACCGCCGAGGTGGCCGAGCTCGTCCAGGCGGCCGAGGACGCCCTGGCCGACGGCGGGCCGACCGTGTCCCTGGCGGTGACGCTGCTCGACACCGACGCCGCCACCTACGGCCGCGACTGGGACGTCGGCGACCTGGTCACCGTCTACGTCGGGCTGCCCGGCCAGACCAAGGTGGCGACCGTCTCCGACGTCATCCGCGAGATCCGCCTCGACGTCGCCGCGTCCGGCGCCGAGTCCATCCGCCCGGCCATCGGCTCCTACGACGCCAAGGCCACCGTGCCCACCCCGACTCAGCAGCAGCTCGCCGCCGTCGGGCTGTCCCTCGCCGGCCTCATCACCAGGAAGTGACCCCGCACATGGACGAGACCCCCGCACCGGCCGCGCTCACCGCCCTGGAGCTGGACCGGGCGATCATCGACGCCTCCCGCGAGTACATCGCGGCCCAGCGCGCCCGCCCCCGCGACCAGGAGCGCATCGACGACGCGAAGGCCGAGCTGGACGGGCTGATCGCCCTGCGCGATGCCGGCATCTGAGCGGTACGTCTTCGACCTGCACACCCCGCACCCCAACGTCGACATCGACACGATGCGGCAGGCCATCGTGCAGGCCATCGCCGAGGTGGAGACCAACGCCGCCGGGCTCGACGACACCTACTGGCTGTCCGACCTGCTGTTCACCCTGCTGGGCAGCGCCCTCGCCGAGGCCGCGCAGCTGCGCGCCGACCTGTCCGCCCTGGCCGACCGGCTCGCCGAGCTGGAGCCAGCACCCCCGACCGAGGAGGCATAGTGCCGGACGTCTACGGCCCGTTCGACGGGACGCCCTGGGCCCAGGCCCAGTGGTACCGGCACTCCCCGACCTGGGCGCCGTCCGGCGTCCTGGGCGCACCAGCGGTGTCGCCGACCACCGGGGGGCTCGCGTTCGGGTCGTCGGGGCTCAACGTGTCCGCCGGCCCCGGCCGGGCCGAGGTGCGGGGCGCCGGCTTCGAGCGCACCGGCACGCCGCCCCTGCAGCCGGTCGTGCCGAACACCAACTCCTCGCTGTGGCGCCGCGACCGCCTGGTCCTGCGCCGCGACGTCATCGCCAAGACGGTCACGACCGTCGTCCTGCAAGGCGCGCCGTCGGCCTCGCCGGCCGCGCCGGCCCTGCAGCAGAACGAGGACGGCCAGTGGGATGAGCCGCTGTTCAGCTTCCTCGTTCCGCCGGACAGCGGAACCGCGATCAGTGGTGTCGTCGACGAGCGGTCGTGGGTGTCACCGTCCGGCGCCGGCCACTACACCGCCTGGCAGCCGTTCACGCCCACCCTGACGTCGTCCGGCGGCAGCCAGCCGTTGATGAACGCGGCCAACCGGATCGGCCGGTACCGCCGCATCGACGCGCTCACCATCGAGTGCGAGATGCACTTCCGGTGGGTGTCTCTGGGCCTCGGCGAAGGCCTCGGCTCGGGCGACTACCGGTTCGGGCTGCCGGTGCCGGCCGCCGCCTGGTACCCGGCCGAGTTCACGCTGGGCGTCGCGACCTACGTGGACGCGGGCACCGCCGTGCACGCCGGTGTGGCCAACCTGGACTTCAGCGGGTCGAGGTCCAACGTGCAGATCGTCGTCGGGCCCCGCGTCGGGGCGTCCCTGCCGACCATCCCGGCCAACGGCGACCTGTACACGGCGAGCCTCACCTACCAGGCCGCCTCGCCCTGATCCGTCCCCTCGCCACCCGGCCGCCATCCGGTGGTCGGGCCGCCGCCATGCCCAGGAGGTGCCCGTGGCAGCGTTCCTCACCGGCAAGAAGCTCGGCACCACGCAGTGGTACCAGGAGCGCCGCGACCCGCTCACCGGGTGCACGGTGCTGCATACCTCCGAAGGTGTGATGGACACGATCGGCCCCGACACCGGCGCCGAGGCCCTCGCCGAGTACATCCGCGGCCGCGCCACCGCCGGCTCCTACCACGACGTCGCCGACTCCGACTCCAACCTGCAGCTCGTCGAGTACGTGCACGGGGCGTTCCACGACGCCACCGGCTCCAACAACTGGGCGCTGTCCATCAGCTTCGCCTGCCGAACCACCGACTGGGCGCGGATGAGTCCCGAGCGGCGGCGCGGCTTCCTGCGGCAGGGCGCGCTCGCGTTCGTCCGGCAGCAGCAGTACCGGCGCAGCGTCGGCGCTCCGCTGACCCGCGTCCGACTGATCACGAAAGCGCAGTCCGACCGCGGCGAGTCCGGCTTCACCTACCACGGCTACCGCGACCCCGGCCGCCGCACCGACCCCGGCACCACGCAGGCCGCGCCGTTCCCGGTCGACGAGTTCTTCCACGAGTGCCGGGTCGCGCTCGCCGAGCTCATGCCCGACCACCCCGACGCCGGCCGCGCCGCGGCCGGCAGCACACCCACCCGCGTCCTGGTCCTGGAGGACCCCATGCAGATCCCCGCTGGCGAAGGCGTCCACCTGACCGTCCCCTACGTGCCGAAGGACCACAAGGCCGTGCTGACCGTCACCGGCGACTCCGTGTCCGGGGCGGTCGTCTACTCCAAGGGCGTCCGCGGCGACGGCACCGGCCACCCGCTCATCACGGCGGACAACGGCTGGAAGCAGTGGCTCGCCCCAGGCTTCCAGGCCGCGCTCGACGTCACGTGGTTCACCGCCGTCACCCTGCACAACCACGGGGCGGAGACCAAGCCGGACGCGATCGCCAGCGCCGCCATCGTCGTCGTCCCCGCCTGACCCCACCGGACGACCGGGAGCTGAGGTGACCGTGCCAGTGCAGCGGGGAGACCGTGACGGCCCCACCGTGGACAGCCTGATCCTCGAGAAGATCGACGATCTGAAGTCCCACGTGGTGAGGCTGGAGACCGGTCTCGGCAACCGCGTGGAGCAGCTCAGCCAGCAGTTCGTACCGCGCGCCGAGTACGAGTCGCGCCATTCCGACGTGCGCAACGAGATCACCAAGACCGACGCCCGCGTCGAGGCGGTGAAAGCGGAGCTCGCGTCTCGCATCACCGCCGAGAGCGCCGAGCGCAAGACGCTCGAGGAGAAGCTGGCGGCGGCTCGCCGCTTCGCCGTCAGCACCTCCATCGCCGGCTTCGGCTCGGTCGTCGGCCTGCTGTCCCTGATCCTCACCAACCTGCCGAGCTGACCGAGGAGAGCCCCCATGCTGGACCGGATCAAGAGCGCGCTGCAGCAGCTGCGCTACACCGAGCCCGCGCTGCTGCGCGCTCGCTACGTGCAGATCGCCGGCATGCTCGCCGCCCTCGGACTGACGGTGCCCGGCGTCGTCCACCACTGGGTCGGCGTCGGCCTGGCGGCCGCGGCGATCGCCGCCCCCTACTACCAGGGGCGGAAGACGCGCGCCGACGTGTGGTCGCCGGCCACCGTCGACGACCTCGCGGCGATCGCCGCGCTTTTCCCTGGCCTCATCGGCCGCGCGCGGCAACTCCTCGGCGCCGGCATGCCCGCGGCCGCGGTGATCCGCCAGCTCGAGCAGGAGTCGCTGGCCGACGACCCGCCCGGGCAGCACGCCGCCGACCCCTCGCCCCGCTGACCGCTCGCACGCCCGCCACCCCCTCGACAGGAGTCTTCTCGCATGGCACAGGTCATCGTCGGCCACCCCGACGCCACGTTCAGCGGCTACCTGCGCGTCGCCGGCCGCGGCCTGCTCTTCATGCAGGGGTTCACCGAGCCGATCAGCCTGAGCCCCGCCCAGCAGGCCGAGCTCATGGACAGCGGCTTCACCGTGGACGGCCAGCCGCCCACCCCGGTGCCCGACCCGTTCCCGCAGTACCTCACCGTGCCGCGGGCACGCCAGCTGGTCACCACCGACGAGGAGGTGCTGGCGTCCCAGAGGGCGGCCTCTGAGCTGCT
>NZ_LWUA01000213.1 GCF_005222955.1 Blastococcus sp. CCUG 61487
GGGATCGCCGACAGCAGCGCCTGGGTGTACGGGTGCACGGGCCGCTCGAAGAGCTCGTCGCGATCGGCCACCTCCACGATCCGGCCGAGGTACATGACGGCCACGCGGTCGGAGATGTGCCGGACGACCGAGAGGTCGTGCGCGATGAAGAGGTAGGACAGCTGCAGCCGGTCCTTCAGCTCCTCGAGCAGGTTGATGACGCCGGCCTGGATGG
>NZ_LWUA01000214.1 GCF_005222955.1 Blastococcus sp. CCUG 61487
ATGTCGTGGGCTGCCGGCATCCGATGGCGGTCCCGGACGTGCGGGTGGGTCAATAGTTCCTGCCGAGCAGTACCTGTCGAAGAACGGTCCGCAGGGCGTTCGTTCCGGAGTCCGTCGCGACGTCCTCGCCGAGGACCAGACGGACTCTAATGGCAGGATCGAGTGCCGTAAACCCCTCCCGTCGATCTGCTCCGCGAGACTTTATGGACCCGTCGGCGGTGACCGTGCCCCGTGGGGTGGTGTAGATCGTCCGCGTGCTGCTCTGCGGTGTTGCTGACTATGCCGTCTGCAGGGCGGGCTGGTCGATCACCTCGCTGGGGTCGGTGCAGCGGGGCTCGAGAGCGGTCGGCTCGGGCGGGTTGAGCAGAGCCATGGAGGCTTCGGAGAGGTAGCGGCGGTCGGAGACCTGCCACTCGTCGTGGGCCTCGATCAGCACGCAGCTGGCCAGCCGGAGCAGGGCGGTGTCGTCGGGGAAGATGC
>NZ_LWUA01000215.1 GCF_005222955.1 Blastococcus sp. CCUG 61487
CGCTGGCCGAGCTCACCCCGCGCGAGCGGGAGGTGCTGGTGCAGATGGCGCTGGGTGCGTCGAACACCGAGATCGCGCAGGCGTTCGTGGTGAGCGAGGCGACGGTGAAGACCCACGTCGGGCGGGTGCTGGCCAAGACCGGACCGGGTGCAGGCCGTCGTCCTCGCCTACCGGACCGGCCTCGTGCAGCCGGCCGACCTCCTCCGCCACGCTTGACTCCTGCTTT
>NZ_LWUA01000216.1 GCF_005222955.1 Blastococcus sp. CCUG 61487
TGGCCGCGCTGCTCGAGGAGGGGCGAGCGCGGGTCGACCTCACGGTCACCAGTGGCGGCGAGAAGGTCCTCTCCCTCGCCCGCGCGGTCGTCCGCCTTGCGTGACCGGCGGAAGACGTCGCGCCGCGGCGGTGGCCGGGGTGCTGCTGCTCAGCGGGTGCACCTCCTTCGCCGAGACGGTCACGACGTCGCCGGAAGCCGCGTCGTCGTCGACCGGCGGTGACGACGACGCCTGCCCGGGCCGGGCGGAGCCCGACCCCGACCGACCCCGCGTCGCGCTGGACTTCACGCTGGGCGACGACCTCCAGACGGTGACCGGCACGCAGACCGTCGTCTTCACCCC
>NZ_LWUA01000217.1 GCF_005222955.1 Blastococcus sp. CCUG 61487
CGCGAGGGCACCTCGATCGGTCTCCTGGCCGGTGCGGCGGTCGAGGACGTAGATGCCGTGGACGCCCGCGTAGTCGATCGAGGAGAGCACGGTGCCGACGACGTGGGTCGGGGTGACGATGCCCCAGTACTCCCAGCGCTTGGTGCGCCCCCACCCACGGAGGTTGGCTCGGTGCTGGGGCCGGCGGGTCCAGCCGACGGCGTCCGGGT
>NZ_LWUA01000218.1 GCF_005222955.1 Blastococcus sp. CCUG 61487
ACGTTCCAGCTGGAAGCCCGCACACACGCCGATCACGAACTCGCCGCGCACCGCTGACCGCCGTCCACCGGCCGCGGAGGCCGGAGGGCAGAGGAACCGTCACCGCCGGATCCATTCGCCGCCGGCGAGCACGCCGGTCCGATCACGGCCCCAGCTGACCGTCGCCTGACCGTCGCGGCCGTGCCTGACGGCGCAGACCGCGCCCCACAGAATCGGAGAGCAGTACGTGGAGATCGCCACCTGGGTCCTGCAGGCGGTGGGCCTGTTCGTGGCCACCAACATCGACGACATCATCGTGCTGTCGCTGTTCTACGCCCGCAGCGCCGGCCGGCGCGGCACCACCGCGGCGATCCTCGCCGGGCAGTACCTCGGCTTCGGCGCCATCCTGGCCGCCGCGGTCCTC
>NZ_LWUA01000219.1 GCF_005222955.1 Blastococcus sp. CCUG 61487
GACCCGTTCATCGTCATGCCCTCGGCCCACCTGGACCGGGCGGCCGAGGTCGCCGTCACCTCGCGGAACCAGAACAACGGGCAGAGCTGCATCGCCGCCAAGCGCTTCTTCGTGCACCGCGACGTCGCCGAGGAGTTCACCCGGCTGTTCGCCGCCAAGATCGGCGCGTTGACCGTCGGTGACCCGATGGACGAGGCCACCGACGTCGGCCCGCTGGCCACCGAGTCGGGGCTGGAGGACGTCGAGAGGTACGTGCGGGACGCCGTCGACAAGG
>NZ_LWUA01000220.1 GCF_005222955.1 Blastococcus sp. CCUG 61487
TCTGGTCGACCAACCCGCTGGAACGGCTGAACAAGGAGATCAAGCGCCGCACCGACGTCGTCGGCGTCTTCCCCAACCCCGAAGCGCTGCTCCGCCTCGCCGGCGCGGTACTGGTCGAAGCCCACGACGAATGGCAGGTCTCCGACCGCCGCTACCTCTCCGAAGGCTCCATGGCCCAGCTCAACCGGCCCCAGCCAGTCGAGGAGGTGGCGCAACCGGCCCTGATCGCGTCATAGTCACCACACCGCTGACCAACACGGTGAGGACTACATCCACCACTCAGCGGGACGTCACCGCGCGTTGTGGGCTCGGCGCCAAGATCAATGATCTTGTCTCGCGCCCACATCACGCCCACACTTCGTGTCGTGATGTGGGCGTCGTGGGCGGCATCCATGCGTTCGGCGAGGGCGCCGAGGTCGTCGTCGAAGAGTCCGGAATAGACGTCGAGGGTCATCGCCGCCGAGGCATGACCAAGCATGCGCTGGACCGCTTTGACGTTGGCGCCGCTCGCGACGAGGAGACTGGCGGCGGTGTGCCGGAGGTCGTGCGGGCTGAGATCCGGAAGACCCGCGATCTCGGCCGCGGGGTCGAAGATCCGCCGTCGGAAGTTGCCGGAGCGCAGTACCGCGCCCTCGGGCGAGGTGAGGACGAGGTCATCGGGCCCCTTGCTCTCGCACCGCATCGCCAGCGGGTCGACGAGAGTTCCTGGGATCGGCACAGTTCGCTGCTGATGGGTCTTCGGGCTGCCGTACTGGACGGTGCCACCGACCTCGGTGGCGCTTTCCGCGACGACGAGCCGCTTGCGGAGGAAGTCGACGCGGCGGACCCTGAGGGCGGCCATCTCACCGAAGCGTAGCCCGGTGTAGGCCAACAGACGGATGACGTCGCCGTACTCCCCCGCTGCCTCTGCAAGCCGCTCCACCTGCTCACGGGTGAGGAACCTGGGCTCGGAACGCCGCGCCCGCGGCAACGGGACGCCGGTGGCCGGGTTGCGCGGGATGCGCCCGTCGCGCACCGCCAGGGTCAGGATGAGCGCGAGCACCCGGTGTGCCTGGCGCACACTGGCCGGCGCAAGCTTCTCGGCCATCTCGGCCACCCACGCGGCGATGTCGCCGTGGGTGACGTCGGCCAGCCGGTGCTGACTCCAGCGCGGCAGGATCTGCGAGCGCAGGAGGGAGCGATAGCGGTAGAGAGTGCTCGGCTTCAGCCCGGTCTGGGCGGCCAGCCACTGCTCCGCCCACGCCTCGATCGTGATGCGGCCGCGCTCTGGCGCCGTCCACGTCTGCGTGACCAGCGCCGCGGTCTGCTCGTCGAGCCAGTGCTGGGCGTCGACCTTGCGCTTGCAGCGCTTCTCGTGCTGCCGCCCGCCGGCGTCGCGGTACCGCGCGCGGTAGCGCTTCGTACCGTCGCTGACCACGATCGTCGAAATGGATCCCGCCATGCAAGGACGATGCCCACGAAATGTCCCTGCGTCAATGGTGACTGCGGGTATCGACTACAGGAGGGCTTGCAACCGGGATGGCCTCCCACATCGGCGGAGGCGAGCTTCCTCGCGGCCCGATCTTCCACACGAGTCCGGCCGCCGCCTCGCGCTTGCCCGGCGGGGCCCCACCACATCCGCGCGCTGGCCTGGCAGCGAGGTCAATTCGCAGGAGTGGCGGAGGTTCACCGCCCGACACCCGGGCCGGTGTCGGGATGCGGCGCGGAGAGTGAGATCGGCCTGAGATCCGGTGGTGGGGTGCCAAGTCCAGATCGGATATGTGGATTGTCCGTCCGGGCCGGGTTGTCTTCGGCGTCGTGCCGGGCGCGCCAGCGTTCGCGCTCCCGGGTGAGGAGGTCCGCCGGCTGGCTGAGCAGGGCCGGCTCTGCCCGCAGCTGCGCGACGCGTGTCCGGGCGACGGCGAGCTGTTGCTCGGTTGCGGCGACGTCCCGCTCGGCGTCGGCCACGTGCGCGTCCGGGTCGAAGGGATGGCCGGTCGCGTCGAGGCGGGCACACCGGCCCTCGCGCTCTCGGCGGGCCTGCGCCAGCTCCCTCCGGGCGCGGCCGTGCGCCGTCTGGGCGGAGTCGGCTTCGGCGGTCAGCCGGCTGTGCTCGGGGTGGGCCGACTCGGCGGAGCGCCGGGCGTGGTCGTCGAATGCGGCCCGCAAGCGCGCGCGGTCGTCGGCCGAGCCGGCGAGGATAGCGATCCCGCGCGGTTCGGTGGGCATGGCAGGCAGGGAGGGCTGCCAGGTGTCGGCCCAGTCGGTGAGCTGCGCGGTGGCGCGGGCGACGGCCGCCCGCCGGAACCCGAGGCGGCCCGGGCCGTCGAGCACGACCTGCGCGGCTTCCCGAGCCTTGTCGCGCTGGGCGTCCCAGGCGGTGAGCAGCCTGTCTCGGAGGCGGGCAGCCTGGGCCGCGATGGCGGCGGCGCTGGCGTCGGCCCGCTGTTGGGCACGGGCCACCGCGGTGGCCGTCTGCTCCGAGGTGACCTCCAGGGCGGTGAGCCGGTCAGCGCGGCCGGCTTCGAGCGCGGCGATCGAGCGGAGGAGGTCGCGGCGTGACGTGGCGAGGGCGAGCCGGTCGAGGCAGCGCTGCTCTGCCGTCCATGCCACGTGCAGGTCGGCGACCGCTTGATCCAGCGGTCGGGATGACGCGTAGCGGGCGGTCTCCCGGGCGGCGAGCTGGGCGGCGTGCGCGGGGCCGAGGTCGGCCCGGTCGCGGGCGAACACAGCGATCCACTGCTCCCGGGCCTCGTCGGTGTCGGCGGCGACGAGGTGGGCGGTGTTGGTTTCCCGGCCGCGGGTCATGCCGACGTAGGCGGAGGAGGCGCCGGTGTGCTCGCCGATCACCACGTGTGCGGCGGTGACGGTCTCCCCCTGGACGCCGTGCGCGGTGGCGGCGTAGGCGAGTTCGACGTGCTCGGTGACGTAGTCCGCGGGCAGTACCCGGGTTCCTGGGCCGGCAGGGGTGACATCGCCGGACCCGTTCCCGGGGGTGGTGCCGGTGGGGGTGACAGCGGGGGCGACGAGCAGCGCGCCGCGGCGGCCGACGGCGGTGACGGTCCAGGTGTCCCGGTTGGCCACGCCCAGGTCGCGGTCGTTGCGGCGGGTGGCGATCCGGTCCCCGGCACCGATCCGCTGCCCCGCCCCGGTGATGGCGACGCGCTGGTCGTCGATCCGGCCGGCGGCGGCCAGCGCGCCGCGGATCGCGGCGTTGAGCTCGGCGGCCTGCTCGCGGGTGTTCACCACCACCGCCACGTGCCCGCCGCGGCGGTGGTGCTCGGCGGCGGCCGCCGCGATCGCCTCCTGCAGCGCGGCCGCATCCGGGTGTAGCCGGATCTGCCCGCGCGCCAGCAGCGCGTCGAAGACCACGGCAGGGTCGGCGCCGGTACGCATGGCCAGGGTCAGGTCCGCGTACTCGGTATCGGGCAGCACCAGCCCGGCGTCGCTGCGGGTGAAGCGGTGCACCGAGTCCAGGGTCAGATGTGCCGCCGGGTCGACCCGGTCGGCGGCGAGGTCGAGGACCCCGCCGCGGCCGACCGCGGCCAATTGGTGGCGGTCGCCGAGCAGCGCCACCCGCACTCCGCACTCGTCGGCGACGGTGAGCAGGGCGCGGGCGGTGTCCTGATCGAGCATGCCGGCCTCGTCGACGACCAGCAGATCTCCCGGCCGCAGCCGCGCGGCCTCGCTCGGCCCGCCGTAGACCCGGCCGGTGACCGGATCGGCCTGCCCGGGCTCGAGCCGGGTCCAGGCGCCGTCGTCGTTCCAGCGCCAGCCGTGCTGGTAGGCCAGCCACGCCGCCGACCCAGCCGCCGCGCCGACCTCCGCGGCGGCGACCTTGGCGGCCTTCAGCGTCGGGGTGACCACTATCAGCCCGCACCCCTGGTCGTGGAGCAGATTCCGGGTGGCGGCCAGGGTGGTCGTCTTGCCGGCGCCGGCCGCACCCTCCACCACGGCCAGCGGGCGGTCGCCGGCCAGCGCGGCGATCGCCGCTGACTGGCCGGCATCCAACCTCGCGCCGCCGGCCGCAAGGTCGACCAGGAGTGTCAGGTCCGGGTCCGGTCTGCCGGTCGTGGCGCGGGCGGCGAGGCGGGCGGTCAGGTCGGCCTCGACGTCGAGCACCGGCCCCGACGTCCAGGCCCGGATGTGCTCGGGCACCCCGTCGCGGTCCAGCAACGGCACGCAGCGCTGCAGGGCGCGGGCGGTGAGGTCTTCGGCCAGCTCGATGCGCACCGCTGCCTCGGCCACGACGCCTTCGGCGGCGATCAGCCGCTCGGCCTCGCCTCGGATGTCGGCGGCGTTCCACGCCGACCGTGCCGACGCGAGCCGGGCCAGTGCGCGCTGCACCAGCTCGTCTCGATCGAGGGCCCCGACCGGGGTGGGGGCCAGGGCGACCGGCTTACCCGGGTCGCGGTAGCCGAGGGCGGACAGGTCGGCCCGCCAGCGCTCCTCCAGCCTGACCCCAGGCTGGAGAGTGACCTTGTCCGGGCGCCCATCGGCCCACGCCCGGGCGTCCCACGCTCGGCGCAGCACCGGCCCGGGGGATTCGCCGGGGTGCGCGGCGGTCCAAACACGTTCGTAGCGGTCCACATTCCGGGCGATCTGCGCGTGCCGCGCACTGAACGGACCTACGTAGTCGACGAGCTCCAGTATTTCTCCAGTAGCGTCCTTGGTGTAGCCCTTCGCGGCGAAGGCGGCGTTCAATTCCGGATCACACGCCATCGCGGCGTGCCCGATCCCGTTGATCGCGCCCAGGAAGTCCCGAATCCCGACGGTGTGCAGCCCGCGCCATTTCCCGGCGGCGAACACCCGGGACAGCAACTGCAGGTGCAGATGCCAGTGCGGATCGTTCGCCCGGGAGGTGTAGTGCCGCACCGTCGCCGCCTCCAGCACCTCCACCGGGACCTGCACCTGCCCGCCCCGCGGCCCGACCCGGGTGGTGGCGTGCTGGGAGAGCCAGGCGATGATCTGCCCGGCGGCGCGGTCCTGGGCCGCCTCGTACGCCGTCCTGATGTCCGGGTGCAGCGCGGCGGCCAGCGACCAGGTCTTCGGGCCGTTCACGATCACCTCGGCGAACCGAACGGCGTGCTCGTCGCAGCGCAGCTGCCCCCGCGGCTCACCCGTCTCCGGGTCGCGGCCGGCCACCCAGGTCTCGTAGGTGTCGCCGGTCAGCGGCGCCACCTCTGCCACTCGGCCCTCGGTAGCGGTGAAGCGGCGGGCGAGGCCAGCCCCTTCGGTGAGGTAGTAGTCATCCGTCCGGCCGCGGTCGGCCTCCACGTAGTGCCGGGCAGCCGCCGGCGCGCCGGCGTAGATCTTCATTCCGCCGTGCATTCTCAACGCCACCCGACAATGACCAACAAGTCACCCCTAGAAACGCCGACGGGCCCCGCGAAGCGGGGCCCGAGCTACCTACCGAAGGTAGCATTCGTGCCGTTTCTTCGTGAAGGCAAGAGAACGGTGCGGAAGATGTGTAAGTTGCGGTCGCGGAGTCGTCGCAGCTGTCATGCCGTTGATCGTTTATGGCAATTATCGAGTGCAATGCAGAGTGGCTCTGGCCGGTGCTCGTGCTGCTGAGGGCCAGCTCCGTGATGCACCGCTTCCGAGCGGGCGGCCGGACAACGCAGTCTTGCCGTAGAGGTGTCCCGGTTCCGCCACCCTTGCGGGAAGGTTCATCGGGCGGGTCCTAGGGGACGGCAGTCGAGGGGCACGTGCTCTGTTCTGCGGTGTTCCCGGTTGGGGTTTGCCTTTCGTGGCGCTGGCTGCGTCAGGCCGAGCAGAACAGTCGTCTTTCGAGTGCATCGCATCCGTAGGCTCGGCGGGCTGGGAAGCGGATGCGGAAGGCGAAGGCCTCCGGTGTCGATCCGTGCTGGCGCAGGTGCCGTACACCGGCCTCGGGGTCGTCGGCGAAGGGCCGGCCGCCCGACGGCAGCGACCACAACGCCGTCACCGGCTCGACGGCCCGCCGGGACCACTGTCGCCGTCGGCGCGTCACCTGCAGGTGACGTCTGGAGAACGCGGGGTGACGGTTTATTGACCTGCCTCAAGTTCCCCACCACCAGCGGACTACGCACGGATACGCGCAGCCTGAAGGTTGACAGCAGCTCATCGACCGCGCCACGGCGACATCTAGAGCAGGATTCGGACACCGTCCGCGATGAGCAGCAGGCCGAACAGCGCGAACAGGCCAGCAGCGCCCCATTTGATGACGTGCTCGGGCAGCTTCTTACCGAGCACGGCCCCGATCACGATGGCGAGGGCATCGGCGGCGACCATGCCCACGGTGCTGCCGATCCAGGTCCCCAGCCATCCCTCTTGGGTGGCCAAGGTGATGGTCGCCAGCATCGTCTTGTCGCCGAGCTCGGCGAGGAAGAACGCCACACCGACCGCAAGGATCGCGGCTCCCTGACTGGAGCGGGCCTTGGCTGCCTCCTCGTCGGTGAGCTCGTCGCCGCGGAGGGTCCAGGCGGCGAAGCCGAGGAACGCGACGCCAGCGACGATCGAGATCCAGTGCTGTTGGGCGGCGAAGGCGTCGCCCACCCAGAAGCCGATGCCGACCGAGGCGAGGTGCACGATGGCCGTCGCAACCGTGATGCCGATCAGGACGTCACGCACCCGGTACCGGGCGGCGAACGTCATCGCCATCAGCTGGGACTTGTCGCCGAGCTCGGCCACGAAGATCACGGCGGTACTCAGCAGGAAGGCATACACAGGGATCGGGTCCTCTCCGGGCTTGGCCGGAGGGTGTGTCACCAGATCCTGGACGACCCTTCGACCAGGCGCGTCCGATGATTGGGTCGGCAACTGGTCGAAAGTCTCGTCCGCCACCGAGGTGGCCTGCCGCGCCGGGCCCGAGGGCCAGCATGTCGACGCGGCTGTTGGGGACTACTCCCTTTCGCGCCGCAGTCTACCGGCACCCGGATGGCTGGGGGGCAGGTGCAGCAGCATCACGTAGCCCGTTTGGCGTTCGACGAGGGTGCCGATCGCGGTCTGGTTCTGCTTGCCGATGATCAGGTCTCCCTCCGTAAGACTGTCGATGGCCCAGGAGGGCCGGGTGTGGCTGAGGTCGCCTTGCGCTTTGGTCGCTAATCCGAAAATCCAAGGTGAGCGGGCAGGCGACAGCTCCCGGCGAAGCCGGGACGTTCGTGCGAGCTGGGTCGGGAGCGGTCAGGCTGCCGGGTTGAGGGTCACTGTGTAGCCCAGAGCCTGCAGTTCGCGGACGT
This sequence comes from Blastococcus sp. CCUG 61487, assembly GCF_005222955.1. Classification (GTDB taxonomy): domain Bacteria; phylum Actinomycetota; class Actinomycetes; order Mycobacteriales; family Geodermatophilaceae; genus Blastococcus. Next base: position 7,200 of record NZ_LWUA01000220.1, read on the forward strand.
GGTTGCGAACCCTGCGCTGGGGGTTGGTGCGGGAGTCGTAGTAGCCCGAGCCGAGGTCGACAAAGTGTGCGTCCTCGTCAGACAGCAGGGCCCAGACGATCATCAGGATGGACCTGCCGACCGCAACGATGGCTCGCTTCTTGCCGCGGCGTCGGGCGATCCGCCGGTACCGCTCGCCGAGGAACGTGTCGGTGCGGCTGGCGCCGACGGCGGCCTCGCCCAGGACCCGGGCCAGGTAGCGGTTGCCGTGTCCGGGACCCAGCCGGCCGAAGGTCATCTTGACTAGCAGCGCGATCTTCCCGCCGCCGTTGAGGCGGTGGTGTTGTTGCGACGTGCCCCGTCGCCGCCCATGCGGGCCGCGGCTGATGTGGCACGGTGTCGCGGTGTTGATCTGCCCAAGCGTGAGCCCGGCGGGCTCGCGGTGACTCAGGCGACCCGCAGTCGGGCCAACCGCTCGACCTCGGCCGGTGGGTTCCACCACCCGGGGCGGGTGATCGCCGGCGCATTCGCTGCGGCGATTGCGATCGGCACCGCGCTGCTCTCACTGCCGCTCGCCACCGCAGGACCGGGGCGCGCCGACTTCCTCACGGCACTCTTCCACGCCACGTCCGCGGTCTGTGTCACCGGCCTGGTCACCGTGGACACCGGCACCTACTGGAGTGGGTTCGGGCAGGCCGTGATCTTGCTGTGCATCCAGGCCGGCGGCTTGGGCATCATGACCTTGGCCACGCTGCTCGCGCTGCTGCTGTCCCGCCGCCTGGGGCTGCGGGCCCGGTTGATCGTGCAGACGGAGACGAAGTCGCTGTCGGCCGCCGACGTGCGGCGGGTCATCGGCCGGGTCGTGATCTTCAGCCTGGCGACCGAGGCCGTGGTGGCCGTCGTCCTTGGGGTGCGGTTCGCCATCGGCTATGACCAGTCGTTGTCGTCGGCGGCCTACTTCGGGGTGTTCCACGCGATCTCGGCGTTCAACAACGCCGGGTTCGGGCTGAACGCCGACAGCCTCATGCAGTACGTGGCCGATCCGTGGATCAGCCTGACCATCTGCGCCGCCATCATCGTCGGCGGCCTGGGTTTCCCGGTGGTCTTCGAGCTGGCCCGGTCCTGGCGGCGGCCACGGTCGTGGTCGGTGCTGACGCGGATCACCGTCATCGTGACGGCCGCCCTGCTCGTCCTGGGCACGGCCGGGATGCTCGTCGCCGAGTGGTCCAACCCAGGCACTCTCGGCCCGCTCGGTATGGGCACGCGATTCTTGGCCGCGTTCACCGCTGCGGTGATGCCGCGGACCGCCGGGTTCAACAACCTCGACATCGCCGCCTACGCGCCCGAGACGCTGCTGTTCACCGACGCGCTCATGTTCATCGGCGGCGGGTCCGCCGGCACCGCCGGTGGCATCAAGGTCACCACGTTCGGCCTGCTGGCCTACGTTCTGTGGGCCGAGATGCGCGGCGACCCCGACGTCGAGGTCGGTCGCCGCCGGGTGCCGGGCACCAACCAGCGGCAGGCGCTGGCCGTCGCGCTGCTCGCCATCGGCGTGATCGCGGTCGCGACCTTCCTGATGGAGGCGCTGACCGAGTTCAGCTTCGACCAGGTGCTGTTCGAGGTCATCTCCGCGTTTGCCACCGTCGGGCTGTCCACCGGTATCACCGCCGACCTGCCCGCGGCAGGGCAGGTGCTGCTCGTGCTGCTCATGTACATCGGCCGGATCGGGCCGCTCACCCTGGCGTCCGGGCTGGCACTTCGCGAGCGCGCCCGCCGCCACCATCTCCCCGAGGAGAGGACCATCGTTGGCTAGTCACAAAGATCCCGTCGCCGTCATCGGCCTGGGCCGGTTCGGCACCGCGCTCGCCCTGGAACTGGCTCGCGGCGGCACGGAGGTGCTCGCCGTCGACAGCCGTCCCGACATCGTGCAGCGGCTGTCCGGACAACTCGGCCACATCGTCACCGCCGACTCCACCGACCCCGACGCCCTCGCCGAGATCGGCATCGCCGATTTCAACCGGGTCGTCGTCGCCATCGGCAACGACCTGGAGGCCAGCATCCTCACCACCGCGCTGCTGGCCGAAATGGAGATCCGAGACATCTGGGCCAAGGCGATCAGCCGCCAGCAGGCCACCATCCTTAAACGCATCGGCGCCCACCACGTCGTCTTCCCCGAGCAGGACATGGGTCACCGGATCGCCCACCTGGTGGCCGGCCGGATCCTGGACTGGGTCGAGCTGGACCCGCAGTGGGTGTTCGCCAAGACCAAGCCGCCGAAGGAGCTCGTCGGCGTCCCGCTGGGCGAGTCCGGGCTGCGCAAGAGGCACCGCGTGACCGTTGTGTCGGTCAAGCCGGAGAACCAGGCGTCGTTCACCCATGCCGGGACCGACACCACCCTCACGTACGGGGCCGAGATCGTCATCGCCGGCCGGCCGGCCGATGTCGAGCGTTTCGTGGAGCTCCAGTGACCGGCGTGGCGCCCGACTCCGTACTGCTCCGCTCAGCGTCACGGGACGCCGGCCGCGCCCATGAACACAGCAGCGAGCCCCACGGTCGCGAGCAGCAGGGGTCCCCACACCCAGGCCCGGGCCGGCCCGGGGCGCAACCACAACAGGAGCGCGCCTCCGTACATCGCGACCGCGCCGACGACGATCAAGGCGATCGAGATCGTGTCGTTCATGGCGTGAACCGATAGCCCATGCCCGGCTCGGTCTGCAGGTACCTGGGGTGCGCCGGGTCGGGCTCAAGCTTGCGGCGCAGCTGCGCCATGTAGACGCGCAGGTAGTTGGTCTCTTTCTCATACGCCGGCCCCCACACCGCCTGCAGTAGCTGCCGTTGGCTGACCAACCGGCCTGGTGCGCGCACCAGCTCCGAGAGCAGACCCCATTCGGTCGGTGTCAGCCGGGCGACTGCCCCGTCGACCGTCACCCGTCGAGCGGCGAGATCGATCGTGAAGTGACCGGTAGAGACGACCGGGTCGTCTGCGGCCGCCGGACCCCGGCGCAACAGCGCGCGCAACCGGGCCAACAGCTCTCCCATGTCGAACGGCTTGGTCACGTAGTCGTCGGCCCCGGCGTCCAGCGCATCGACCTTGTCCCGGCTGTCGGCTCGGGCGGAGAGCACCAGGACCGGGCCGGTGAACCAGGGGCGCAGTCCGGCAAGTACTTCGGTGCCGTCGAGGTCGGGCAGCCCCAGGTCGAGGACGACGACGTCCGGGTGCTCGGCGGCAGCCTCACGCAGCGCGGTGCAGCCGTCGGCGGCGGTGACCACCTCGTGCCCGGCCGCCCGCAGCGTGATCCGCAGTGCGCGGAGCAGCTGGCGGTCGTCATCGACCGCGAGTACTCGGCTCACCGGGCGTCCGCGGCGGCGGGGGCCGGCGGCGGCGTGGCCGGGACCGGGGCCGCCGGGAGGGTCACGATCATGGTCAGCCCGCCGCCGGGAGTGTCCTCCGCGGTCACGGTGCCACCCATCGCCTCAGTCAGTCCGCGGGCTACCGCAAGTCCAAGACCCACCCCCTGCCCTCGCGGCGCGTCGCCGAGCCGCTGGAAGGGGGCGAAGAGGCGCTCCCGGTCGGCCTGCGGCACCCCGAGGCCGTGGTCGACGATTCGCAGTTCGACCTGCCCGTGATGCAGCCCCGCGGACACCACCACCGGTCCGGAGGTCGAGTGACGGACGGCGTTGTCCGCCAGGTTGGCGAGCACGCGTTCGAGCAGGCCTGGGTCAGCCACGGCGGCCGGGGGGTCGACGGGCCAGTCCAGCTCGACCCTGTTCCGGTCGGGGTCCTCCAGCCAGGCCAGCGCCCGGTGAACCGCGGTGGACAGGTCGGTCGGAGCCAGGGCGGGACTGACCGCGCCGGCCTGCAGTCGGCTCATGTCGAGCAGGTTGTCCACGAGGCCGGCCAGCCGGTCGGCCGACTCGTCGATCGTCGTGACCAGTTCCGCCTTGTCGGCCTCGGTGAGGTCCAGGTCGCCCGACCGCAGCGCCGACGACGCCGCCTTGATCCCGGCCAGCGGTGTGCGGAGGTCGTGGCTGACCGCGGCGAGCAGGGCGGTGCGCATGCTGTTGCCGGCTGCCAGCCGCTCGGCCTCCGCGGCCTGCGCGGCCAGGCGCCCCTGCTTCAGAGCGACGGCGGCCTGCTCGGCGAACGCCACCAGGACGCGCCGCTCGCTCGCGGGCAGTGCGCGACCGACCAGCCGAAGCGCGAGGGTGTCGGTAATCGCCACGGTCTCGACGTCCTCGGTGTCGGATGCACGTCGACCGCATGTACCGACCTCCGTCTCGATGTCGCCAGTGCGCTCCACCATCGTCACCGCCCGCAGGCCGAACGCCTCGCGAATCTGCTCCAGCAGGCTGGGCATGCCCCGGTCCCCGGCCAACACGGATCGAGTGAGCGACGCCAGCATTGCCGTCTCCGCCTGGGAACGGGCGGCCGCGGTCGCCCGCCGGGCGGAGCGGTCCACGACGGTGGCGACTGCGACAGCCACGACCAGGCCACCGAACAGCGACACGACGTCGTCGGGCCGGAGCACGGTCAGTCGTCCGGTGGGCTCGACGAAGAACCAGTTCTCCGCCAGCCCGCCGAGCACCGCCGCCGCCAGGGCGGGCCACAGGCCGCCGAGCAGGGCGACGGCGATGACCAGCAGCAGGAAGGTCAGGAGCACGACCGGCAAGGAGCCGTCCGCTGCCAGGCAGAGTGCGGTCACTACCGGCACTGCGGTCAGGGCGAGCAGCAGGCCCGCCCATCGGCGGCGGGCGGTCAGCGCGCCGGTCAGCGGAGGCAGCCGCCAGCCTCGCGAGCCGGCGGCGGCGTGGGTGACGATGTGCACGTCGATCTCGCCGGAGTCGGCGACGACCTGGCTGCCAATGCCTCCGCGCACGGCCCGCGCCCAGCCGGATCGGCGGCTGGTGCCGATCACCAGCTGAGTCGCGTCGACGCTGCGGGCGAACTCGAGCAGCGCGCGGGGCACGTCGTCACCGACGACCTCGTGGTAGGTGCCCCCGAGGCTCTCCGCCAGCGCCCGCTGCGTGCGTAGCGCGACCGGCGACGCGCCGGTGAGGCCGTCCGAACTGAGTACGTGGACGGCCATCAGCACTCCGTTGCCCGACCGCTGGGCGACCCGCGACGCCCGGCGGATCAGCGTCTCTCCCTCCGGGCCTCCGGTGAGAGCGACGACGACCCGCTCGCGGGCTTCCCAGACGTGATCGATGTGGTGCTCGGCCTTGTACCGCCGCAACCCCTCGTCCACGCGGTCGGCCAGCCACAGCAGCGCCAGCTCGCGCAGGGCGGTCAGGTTGCCGACCCTGAAGTAATTGCTCAGCGCCGCGTCGGCCCGCTCCCCGGGGTAGACGTTCCCGTGGGCCAACCGCCGCCGCAGCGCCTCGGGCGACATGTCGACCAGCTCGATCTGGTCGGCCCGCCGGACCACGGCATCGGGCACGGTTTCTTGCTGCGCGATCCCGGTGATCTGTTCGACGACGTCGTTGAGGCTCTCGAGATGCTGGATGTTGACCGTGGTCAGCACCGAGATGCCCGCGTCGAGGATCGTCTCGACGTCCTGCCACCTCTTGGGGTTCGCCGACCCGGGCACGTTGGTGTGTGCGAGCTCGTCGACGAGCACGACGTCCGGCCGTCGAGCGAGCACCGCGTGCACGTCGAGTTCGGACAGGAGCACCCCGCGGTGGGTCATCTGCCGGCGCGGCAGCACCTCGAGTCCCTCGAGTTGCTCGGCGGTGCGCCGCCGACCGTGCGTCTCGACCAGGCCCACGACGACGTCGGTACCCCGGGCCGCCCGCCGGTGCCCTTCACCGAGCATGGCGAACGTCTTGCCGACGCCGGGCGCGGCGCCGAGGTAGATGCGAAGCGTGCCACGGGCCATGCCGCCCATGGTCGTCCGACTGCGGCCGGTCCGGTGGGCTGTCGCGTGTCAAGGTCGCGTCAAGATCGATCCAGGCCGTCTCCCGGCCTTGGTGGCCTGCGCCCCAGCGATCGCCAGTACACCCACTCGACGCCGCGGACCACCACCCAGTACGCGATGGCGAGCGCGCCGAACTGGAGGAGGAGGTCGGTCATCGGCTCGTGTGCTCGTCACCGTGTTCGGCAGGCGGAGAGGGGTGCGCACGGCACCAACGTCCGATGCCGGTGATCAGAGCGATGGCCAGAAGACCCCAGAGAACGACGAGCAGCGGAACGGGCATTGCTGCATCGAACGTGCGGAGCCGCCGTGCGATCGAGGGTCTTGACACGGTCTGTACGTCGCCGACTACTTCCTTGACGCTTCTTTGACCGGGCGACCTCGGGGGTCGACACGGAAGAAGTCAAGGGCGCGTCAAGGAGTTCGCCGCTGGCGTCAGGAGACCGTCAAGACGGCATCCGAGCTGCGGTTCCCGGCCTAGCGTTCCCGCTCGGTGTGGACGACGACGGGTCGTCCGCCGGATCAGATCGAGGGTGTGCGGCCGTGGCCGACGTGATCTTTGTCGTGCTGACGTTGGTGGTCTTCGGATTGCTGGCGCTGGCCGTTCGAGGGGTCGAGAAGCTGTGAGCTTCATCGACGTGGCGGGACTGGTGGTCGCGCTGGCCCTCGTCGTCTACCTGCTCGGGGCGTTGCTCTTTCCGGAGCGGTTCTGATGAGCGCCGCGGCAGCCGGCTGGCTGCAGTTCGCCCTGCTGGTGCTCGCCCTGGTGGCGGTGCACAAGCCGCTGGGCGACCACATGGCCCGGGTGTTCACCACCGAGAAGCACTGGCGGGTCGAGAAGCTCCTCTACCGGGCCGTGGGCGTGGACGCCCACAGCGAGCAGCGCTGGCCGACCTACGTGCGCAGCGTGCTCGCCTTCTCGCTCGTCGGCGTGCTCGTCCTCTACCTCCTGCAGCGGGTGCAGGCCTGGTTGCCGCTCGACAACGGAATGACCGGCGTCGAGCAGAGCTCGGCCTGGAACACCGCGATCAGCTTCGTGACGAACACGAACTGGCAGGGGTACAGCGGCGAGTCGACCATGGGCCACCTCGTGCAGATGGCCGGCCTCGGCGTGCAGAACTTCGTCTCCGCGGCCACCGGCATCGCGGTCGCGATCGCCGTCGTGCGCGGCTTCGCCCGCACGAAGACCGACCACCTCGGGAACTTCTGGGTCGATCTGACCCGCGCCGTCATCCGGATCCTGCTGCCGATCGCGTTCGTCGGCGCGCTGGTCCTCGTGCTCGGCGGGGTGGTGCAGAACCTGTCCGCGGGCGCCGACGCGCAGACGCTGGCCGGCGCCACGCAGTTCCTGCCCGGCGGCCCGGTGGCGTCCCAGGAGGTCATCAAGGAGCTCGGCACCAACGGCGGCGGCTTCTACAACGCCAACTCCGCGCACCCGTTCGAGGGACCGACCGCGTGGGTGTCGCTGTTCCAGATCTTCCTGATCCTGCTCATCCCGTTCGCGCTGCCGCGCACCTTCGGTCGGATGGTGGGGGACAAGCGGCAGGGCTACGCGATTCTCGGGGTGATGGCGACCATCGCCGCCGCCTCCATCGCCCTCGTCTCCTGGTTCGAGTCGCGGGCCTCCGGGACCGCGACCGCACTGGCCGGCGCGGCGATGGAGGGCAAGGAGGCCCGCTTCGGCGAACCGTTGTCGGCGCTGTTCGGCGCCGCCACGACGCTGACCTCCACCGGGGCAGTCAACTCGATGCACGACAGCTACACGCCGCTCGGCGGGGGCACCGTGCTGCTCAACATGATGCTCGGGGAGGTCGCGCCCGGCGGCGTCGGTTCCGGCCTCTACGGCATGCTCGTGCTCGCCGTCATCGCCGTCTTCGTCGCCGGCCTCATGGTCGGGCGCACCCCGGAGTACCTCGGTAAGCGGCTCGGCGGCAAGGAGATGACGCTCGCCTCGCTGTACCTCATCGCCGTACCCGCAATCGTGCTCGTCGGCACAGCGGTGGCGATCTCACTGCCGACCGGCCGGGAGTCGCTGCTCAACTCCGGACCGCACGGCTTCTCCGAGGTGCTGTACGCCTTCACCTCGGCAGCCAACAACAACGGCTCGGCCTTCGCCGGCCTCTCGGCGAACACCCCCTTCTACAACACGGCGCTCGGCCTCGCGATGGTCTTCGGCCGCTTCCTGCCGATCGTGCTCGTCCTGGCGCTCGCCGGCCGGCTCGCCGCCCAGGGCAGGACGCCGGCCACCGTCGGCACCTTCCCGACGCATCGCCCGCTGTTCGTGGGCTTGCTCACTGCCGTGACGCTCGTCGTCGTCGGCCTCACCTACTTCCCGGCGCTCTCGCTGGGACCGCTCGCTGAAGGGCTGTAACACGTGACGACAACCCTGTCCGGACCCCCTGTGGCGTCCGCGCGGAACCTGCTCGCTCCCGAGCAGGTCCGACCGGCGCTCATCGGCGCCCTGAAGAAGCTGGACCCGCGGACACTGCTGCGTTCGCCGGTCATCTTCGTGGTGTGGGTCGGCTCCCTCTTCTCCACCGTGCTGGCCATCGGCGAACCCACGCTGTTCGGCTGGCTCATCGCCGGCTGGCTGTGGCTGACGGTCCTTTTCGCCAACCTCGCCGAGGCCGTCGCCGAGGGGCGCGGCAAGGCGCAGGCGGCGACGCTGCGCAAGGCACGCCAGACGACGGTCGCCCACCTGCTCGACGGCACCGAGGTGCCGGCCGCATCGCTCCAGCCGGGCGATCAGGTGGTCGTCGTCGCCGGCCAGGTCGTCCCCGGTGACGGCGACGTCATCGAGGGCATCGCCAGCGTCGACGAATCGGCCATCACCGGAGAGTCCGCCCCGGTGATCCGCGAGTCCGGCGGCGACCGCTCCGCCGTCACCGGAGGCACCACGGTGCTGTCGGACCGCATCGTCGTGCAGATCACCAGCAGGCCCGGTGAGACCTTCGTCGACCGCATGATCGCCCTCGTCGAGGGCGCCGCCCGGCAGAAGACCCCCAACGAGATCGCGCTGAACATCCTCCTCAGCTCGCTGACGATCGTCTTCCTTCTCGCCGTGGTGACCCTGCAGCCGTTCGCCATCTACTCGGGGGCCGAGCAGGACATGGCGGTGCTCATCGCGCTCGTCGTCTGCCTCATCCCCACGACGATCGGCGCCCTCCTCTCGGCGATCGGCATCGCCGGCATGGACCGGCTGGTGCAGCGCAACGTGCTGGCCATGAGCGGCCGGGCGGTCGAGGCCGCAGGCGACGTCAACACGCTGCTGCTGGACAAGACCGGAACCATCACCCTCGGCAACCGGCAGGCCGTCGAGTTCCTCCCGGTCGGAGGTGCCGGCGACCAGGACGTGGCCGACGCCGCCCAGCTGGCCTCGCTGGCCGACGAGACGCCCGAAGGGCGCAGCATCGTCGTCTTGGCGAAGACGCGGTACGGGCTGCGCGAGCGGTCCGACCTCCCCGGGGCGCACTTCGTTCCGTTCACCGCGCAGACCCGGATGAGCGGAGTCGACCTGCCCGGCGGCACGCAGCTGCGCAAGGGGGCGGCCGGAGCGATCACCGGCTGGGTGCGCGAGCTGGGTGGCGTCGTGCCGCCGGAGGTGAGCCAGACGGTCGACGCGATCGCAGGCTCCGGCGGGACGCCGCTCGCGCTCGCAGTGCACGACGGAACCGGCGCCCGCGTGCTCGGCGTGATCCACCTCAAGGACGTGGTCAAGGAGGGCATGCGCGAGCGGTTCGACGAGCTCCGGCGCATGGGCATCCGGACGATCATGATCACCGGCGACAACGAGCGCACCGCCCGGGCCATCGCCGACGAGGCCGGCGTCGACGACGTGCTCGCCGAGGCCACGCCCGAGGAGAAGATGGCGCTGATCAAGCGCGAGCAGGAGGGCGGCCGGCTGGTCGCGATGGCCGGCGACGGCACCAACGACGCACCGGCGCTGGCGCAGGCCGACGTCGGCGTGGCCATGAACACGGGGACGACCGCGGCCAAGGAGGCCGGCAACATGGTCGACCTCGATTCCAACCCGACGAAGCTCATCGAGATCGTCGCCATCGGCAAGCAGCTGCTGATCACCCGGGGGTCGCTGACCACGTTCTCCATCGCCAACGACATGGCGAAGTACTTCGCCATCCTCCCGGCGATGTTCGCCGGGGCCATCCCGGCACTCGACACGCTCAACGTGATGCGGCTCGCCTCGCCGGAGTCGGCGATCCTCTCCGCGGTCATCTTCAACGCGCTCATCATCGTGGCGCTGGTGCCGCTGGCGCTCCGCGGCGTCCGGTACACGCCGGCGTCGGCCTCGGCCATGCTGCGCCGCAACCTGCTGATCTACGGCCTCGGCGGCGTGGTGCTGCCGTTCGTCGGGATCAAGCTCATCGACCTCCTCGTCAGCCTCATCCCCGGGATCGCGTGATGTCCACTCCTCTGTTCCGTTCCGGCCGCCAGCTGCAGGCAGCGGTCCGTGCCGTGCTGGTCTTCACCGTGCTGCTCGGCATCGGCTACCCCTTGGTGATCACCGGGGTCGCGCAGGTCGTCGCCCCCTCCAAGGCCGAGGGTTCACTGATCGAGGTCGACGGGGAGGTGGTGGGCTCGTCTCTGATCGGGCAGGGCTTCACCGACGCCGACGGGAACCCGCTGCCGCAGTACTTCCAGTCGCGGCCGTCGGCCGGCGGTTACGACGGCGCGGCCTCGGGCGGGTCGAACCTCGGCCCAAACAGCGAGGAGCTGGCGGCGCTGATCGAGGAGCGGCGCGCGGTTGCCGCCGAGCTGGAGGGCGTGGACCCCGCCGACGTCCCGGCCGACGCCGTCACCGCCTCCGCTTCCGGTCTCGACATGGGCATCTCCCCGGAGTACGCCGCCCTCCAGATCGCGCGGGTGGCCCAGGAACGCCGGGCCTCTCCCGAGGAGGTGGACGCGCTGGTGGACGAGGCCACGGTGGGGCGCGATCTCGGCTTCGTGGGGGCGCCCTACGTGAACGTGCTGGAGCTCAACCTCGCCCTGGACCGCGAGCTGCCGTGACGACGTCACCGGCGGCGGCCCGCCCCGGCCACCGGCGACGGCGGGGCCGGGCGGCGCTCGCGGCCGGTCTGCTCGGTCCGCCGGCGGTGGCGGCCGTCCTGCTGCCGCTCCGGGACGACGTGTCCGACACCAGCATCGCGTTGCTCCTGGTCCTGGTGATCGTCTGCATCGCAGCCGCCGGGCACCGTGCCGCGGGACTGTTGGCGGCCGTGTCAGCTGCCGTCGGGTTCAACCTCTTCTGGACCGAGCCCTACCAGACCCTGGTGATCTCGTCCCGGGCCGACGTCGAGACGGCCGTCCTGCTCCTGCTCGTGGGGATGGCGGTCACCGAGATCGCCGTCTGGGGCCATCGTCAGCGAGCCGCCGCCAGCCGCGAAGCCGGGTTCCGCGACAGCATCCTGGCAGCCGCGGAGGCGGCAGCGACCGGGGACAATCCCAGCGCGGTCATCGAGCGCGTCTCCGCACAACTGGTGCCCCTCCTGGGTCTCGAGCGCTGCCGCTTCGACTACAGCACCGGCCTGGATCACCCGCGGCTGGAGCACGACGGCACGGTCGTGTGGCGGCACCGGAAGCTGAACGTCGAGGCTGACGGCTTCCCGCCGGAGCGGCCCACCGAGCTACTGGTGGAGAGCGGTGGGCGGTTCCACGGCCGCTTCCTGCTCACACCCGGTCCCCAGTCCCGGCCGAGGCGGACCGAGCGGCTCGTCGCCGCCGCGCTCGCTGGCCAGGCCAGTGCGGCGCTCGCCGGATACGAGCCGCATGAACGTTCATGACGACGCCGCCCGCCCCCTGCACGACCGGGAAGCGGGGTGATCGTCCCGTTCGAGAGGATCGTGGTGATCGCGGACCGGTGACCGTCCGCTTGTCATGCCACTGGGCGCGTCGAAGTCGCCTGCCGGACCCCTGTCCGTGGCCGCCTACGCGTAGACGCAAGCCGATACTCGATAGGTTGGCGCTCCTGGTCCCGCTGCTTCGTGATGTACGCATTCCTTTGGCGACGCTGGAACGCAAAGTTGCTCTGAGATGCGCAAGCGACCCCGGTCGAGTACGAGCAGGTGTTCTACGGTTCCCACCCGGCCCAGGAACGGGTCGAGGTCTCAACACCATGAGTCTCCGGACTCGTCGGCGGTTCAAAGTCCAACACTGCTCGTTGTGCTGCTCGTGCTACATCTGGACCCTCCCGGATCTGGAGCCGACACCGGTACCGGAGGGACGACGGAGCGGGTGTCCTGCCACCCATGCCCCCGGCCCGTCCGACACAGAGCTCTGCTCAGGGGCCGGGAGCGACGGCGGGGGACGACCGGACCAAGACTGCTTCCGCAGCGGAGCGCCCGAAGGGCGGAAGGATCTTGGTCCGGTCGGGAGGAGACGGCGCGGGAGGCCCCTACGCTGAGCTGCCGGACGGGTCGGGGGATCAGCAAGGACAGCCCGCCGCAGGCGGACCTTGGCGACGGCGCAGCCGGCGCCACGCGCAGCGTGGCCCGAAGGGTGCTCCTGTCCCGCCCCAGCGACCGCGGCGCGACGACCTCGATGGCGGACCCACCGGTCAGGGCGCCCCAGTTACCGGACACGTCGCGGGGGCCCCTGGCGGACCGATCACAGGCCCGGCGGTCTCGCCGTGCCCCGAGTGCGGTGTCGAACGCCATGAGTCGAGCGTGGCCAGGTCGGCGCTCTCCGAGGGCGTCCGCCCGGATGTTGTGGACAGGAGCGGTTGTCCACAGGCACCAATTGCGCAGGAGCACCCCGATGCTCGCGGCCCGCATCGGCTGACTGGAGGTCAACAGGAGGACAACAGGAGGACAACAGGAGGAACCCCAGGACGGCAGCGAAGCTCCAGTACTTCTCCAGCCTCGGTGGCACACGGGTCCCCCGCCTGTGGTGACGTCCCGCTGAGTGGTGGATGTAGTCCTCACCGTGTTGGTCAGCGGTGTGGTGACTATGACGCGATCGAGGCCGGCTGCGCCACCTCCTTGGCCGGGGTGGTTCGGTGGAGCAGGGCCATGGAGCCCTCGGAGAGGTAGCGGCGGTCGGAGACCTGCCATTCGTCGTGGGCCTCCACGAGAACCGCGCCGGCGAGGCGCAGTAGGGCCTCGGGGTTGGGGAAGACACCGACGACGTCGGTGCGGCGC
>NZ_LWUA01000221.1 GCF_005222955.1 Blastococcus sp. CCUG 61487
GAGCAGCGCCGCGCAGAGCAGGACGAGGGGCAGCCACAGGCGCCGGCCGGCGTCGCGGGACGCCCGCCGCGCGGCGACCAGGCGGGGCGAGGCCGGCTCGGGGGCGCGATGGCGCGCGGGGCGGGACACGGGGCTCCTCGGAGAAGTTCGGGCTCCGCGCCGTTGTGCCCCGCGTTCGTCCGAATTACGCGTGCGGCCGTCTCCCCCGGCGTGTCGCCGGACCCTCGATCAGCACGCGCAGCCGCTCCAGCGAGGCCGCCAGGCCCGGGTGCAGCGGCACCGCGTGCAGGCCGTCCAGCGGCAGCCAGGCCGCGCCGTCGCTCTCGCCGTCCAGCCGCAGGTCACCGGGCTCGATCGGACGGGCGGGCCGGGCCAGGACCGTCGTGTAGGCCCAGCCGCCGTGGTCGTCGACTGACCTGTCCCCCAGGACGACGTCCTCGGGCCCGAGCCCCAGCTCCTCGCGGACCTCGCGCAGCGCGCCGACGTGCGGCTCCTCGCCGGCGTGCAGCGCGCCGCCCGGCGTCCCCCAGGTGCCACCGTGGTGCGACCAGAGGGCGCGCTGCTGCAGCAGCACCTCCGGACCAGCGGCGCCGTCCCGGTGCAGGAACAGCCCGGCCGCGCCCGCGCGGCCCCAGTGCTGGTGGCCCAGCGCGCACGAGGTCCACCCGTCGGTCGAGAACAGCACGGGTACCAGTCAAGCCGAGATCGGCGTCGCGCGCCGCTGTCCGGGAGCACGGACATGGTGCGGCGGAAGCTCGGTCTCTGCTTCCAGGGGGAAGCAGAGACCGACTCCGGCGGAAACCCTGACGAGGGCAGCACGTAGGTTCCAGGGAAAGCACCCCACCGCTGCGCCTGACGGAGGACCTCCATGAGCACCACCACGACCATGGCCGAGCTGGACGGGCTCGTCGGCACCGAGCTGGGCACCAGCGAGTGGTACGAGGTCACCCAGCAGCACGTGAACCTCTTCGCCGACGCGACCGGTGACCACCAGTGGATCCACGTGGACCCGGAGCGCGCCACCAAGGAGAGCCCCTTCGGCGGCCCGATCGCCCACGGCTACCTGACCCTCTCGCTGCTGGTCCCCCTGTTCGGCAGCGTGCTGCGGGTCACCGACACCGTCATGGGCGTCAACTACGGCCTGAACAAGGTCCGCTTCCCCTCCCCGGTGCCGGTGGGCTCGAAGGTGCGCCTCACCGCCACGCTCGCCAAGGTCGAGGAGATCTCCGGCGGCAAGCAGCTCACCTTCTCCTGCGTCATCGAGCGCGAGGGCGGCGACAAGCCGGTCTGCATCGCCGAGCCGGTCTACCGCTACTACGGCGGCTGACCCCCTCAGGGGCCAAAAGCGTGCTTTTGGCCCCTCATGGGGTGGGTGGGCCTAGCGTCGGCGGGGTGGAGCACTGGGACGTCGTCGTCGTGGGCGCGGGCCCGGCCGGCTCCGCCGCGGCGCTGGCCGCCCGGCGGGCAGCGCCCGGCGCGCGGGTGCTCCTGCTCGACCGCGCCGACTTCCCGCGGGACAAGGTCTGCGGCGACGGCATCGCGCCCGAGGCGATCGACGTCCTGGCCCGGCTGGGCGTCGACGCGGCCGCGCTGACCGACGGGTTCGCCCCCGTGCCGCGGCTGCGGCTGCGCTCCCCCGGCGGCGCGGCGGTCGAGCGGCCGATGCCCCGGCCGGCGCACGTCGTCCCCCGGCAGGTGTTGGACGCCCGCATCCTGGCCGCCGCGCAGCGCGCCGGCGCGGAGCTGCGCCGCCACCAGGTGCGCCGGCTCACCGTGCAGCCGGATCGGGTCGACGTCGACGGCGTCCTGACCGCGGACGTCGTCATCGGTGCCGACGGCGCGGAGTCCGTCGTGCGCCGCGCCCTCGGCCGCCCGCCCAACCGGCCCGACCGGATGGCCGTCGCGCTGCGCGGCTACGCCCCCGAGCTGCCCGGGCAGCGCGGCGTGCAAGTCATCGCCACGACCGAGCAGCGCTGGCCGGCCTACGCCTGGTCGTTCCCGCTCGGCGACGGCCGGGCCAACGTCGGCTACGGCGAACTGGTCTCCGGCGGCGCCAGCCGGGCGGCGCTCACCGAGGGCCTGCACCGGCTGCTGCCGGGCGTCGAGCCCGACGGGCTGCGCGCGCACCGGCTGCCGCTGTCCACCGAGCGGCCGCGCCAGCCCGACGGGCGGGTGCTGCTGGCCGGCGACGCGGCGTCGCTGATCAACCCGCTCACCGGCGAGGGCATCTTCTACGCGGTGCTCTCCGGCGCGTTGGCCGGCTCCGCCGCGGTGCACGGCCCCCAGGCCGGCCGGGCCTACCGCACCGCGCTGCGCCGCCGGCTGGGCCGGCACCTGCGGCACTCCACGGCCGCCTCGGCGCTCAGCCGGTGGCCGCGGATCATGGACGCCGCGTTCCGCGCCGCCGCGGCCGAGCAGCGGGTGTTCGACGACGTCGTCGACCTGGGGCTGGCCGACGGCCGGCTCACCGCGCGCACGCTCGCCGCCGCGGCCCGCCACCTCCGCTGACCCACACGAGATCTGGAGCCGTCAGTCCGCGGGCTCGACCGGCGGCTCGACCGGCTCGGGTGGTGGCGGAGCGGGGGACGACGGCACGAGGACGTCGGCGAAGTCCGCGGCGGTGAGCGGATCGGTGGTGAGCTCGCCGCCGGGCAGCGGTGCCTCGATCCGCTCCCCGTTGAGCTCGAGCAGCACCGCGCGGATGCCCGGCACGCTGGTGGCGGTCAGCACGATCTGCGCCACCGACCGGCGGCCGGCGACCCCGGAGGGCGCCTGGCCGGGAGCGGTGATCCGCACGGTGGCCACCCCGTCGCGCACGGAGCCCACCGACAGGCCCGCCTCCGGGGGCAGGGCGCTGGAGAGCTGCTGGTCCCGCTCGGCCGGGGTGGGGCCTTCGGCCAGCTTGTCCAGCAGCTCGGCCAGCCGCTCCCGGCGCGAGCCGCCGCTGAGCTCCCGGCCGCGGGGCACGAGCACGTCGCCCGGCGAGATCAGGTACACCCGCGAGGTGTCCGGGAGGTCGTCCGGCGGCTCCGTGGTCGCGGACGGGGCGCTGGGTTCGGCGAGGCCGTAGGGGATGTCCGACGACGGGATGGTCGACGGCGCACCACCCGTCGGGACCCCGCACCCGACGAGGAGCAGCCCCAGCGCGAGCACCACGCCCCGGCGGATCACGGGTCCACCGCCGGCAGCGACAGGGAGAAGCGGGCGCCGCCACCGGGAGCGTCGGCCACCCAGGCCGCACCACCGTGCCGGGACGCCGTCTCCGCGACGATCGCCAGCCCCAGGCCGGCGCCGGGCAGCGACCGGCGCGCGGCGCCGGCTCCGCGCGCGAACCGCTCGAACACCCGCTCCCGGTCCTCGACGGGAACGCCGGGCCCGGCGTCGTCCACGGTGACGACGACGGTGTCCTCGCGCCGGCGCACCCCCACGGCGACGGCGCCCCCGGCGTGCCGGTCGGCGTTGTCGAGCAGGTTGCGGACGGCGCGCTCCAGGCTGGTCTTGTCCCCGCGCACGATGGTCAGCTCCTCGGGGTCGGCGCTCAGGAGGTCAGCCGGCCGGCCGGTGACGGCCAGGACCTCGCGGACCAGGGCCGTCATGGGCAGCGGCCGGGCGGACTCCACCGCGGCCGCGTCGTCCAGCCGGGCCAGCTGCAGCAGGTCGTCGAGGGTACGACGGAACCGGCCCAGCTCGCCCTCGACCAGGGTCAGCGCCTGCTGCCCGCGGGGGCTGAGCTCCCCGCGGCGCGCGCCGAGCACCTCGACGCTGGTCACCAGGGTGGTCAGCGGGCTGCGCAGCTCGTGGCTCACGTCGCCGACGAAGCGCGCGTCCCGGTCGATCCGGGCCGCCAGCGCGTCCACCATGCTGTTGAAGCCACCGACGATGGCCACCAGGTCCGGGTCGTCGGTCGGGGGCAGGCGGGTGGTCAGCTCGCCGCCGGCGATGCGGGTCGCCGCCCCGGCCACCTGCTCCAGCGGCTGCACCGCCCGCCGTCCCGCCCACACACCGAAGCCGGCGCCGGCGACGGTCGCCGCGACCGCGGCCGCGCCGAGCACCACGGACAGGGTCCGGAGCACCTCCCCCAGCTCCTGCAGCGGCGCGACCTCGTAGTACTCGACCCCTGCCGAGTGCAGCGGGAGGCCGACCACGAGCGCGGGGCCCTCGACGGTCTCGATGAAGGCCGTGCCGGCGTCGCCACCGGTCACGATGCCGCGCAGCTGCTCGGGGACGTCCCGGGCGCCGACGTCGAGGCTCGAGGAGTACCAGGACTCACCGCTGCGGACCACCACGTCGGCCCCGCCCGAGGGCACCAGCTCGGCCAGGAGCTGCCCGACGTCGGCGCCGGCGGTGGCCAGCCGGCTGTTGAACACGTTGGCGTCGGCGAAGGCCTGCCGGGTGAGCGAGGACTCCCGCTGGTCGAGCAGGTAGCTGCGGGCCGCGAGGAACGTCGTCGCCACCAGGACGATCGAGACGAGCAGGGTCACCGCGGCGAACCCGAGGACGATCCGCGCCCGGAGCCCGCGCGGCCCGAGCGCGAGCCTCACTGCGGGTCCAGCCGGTAGCCCAGGCCGCGCACGGTGACGACGAGCCGAGGCGCGCTGGGGTCGGTCTCCACCTTGGTGCGCAGCCGCCGCACGTGGACGTCGACGATCCGCTCGTCGCCGAAGAACCCGTGCTCCCAGACCCGCTCGAGGAGCGCCTGCCGGCTGAACACCCGCCCGGGCGAGGCGGCGAGCTCGCAGAGCAGCCGGAACTCCGTGAGGGTGAGCGGCAGCTGGGTGGCGCCGCGGTGCACGGTGCCGCGGCCCTCGTTGAGCACCAGCGGGGCGTCCGGGTCGGAGTCGAGCACGATCTCGCCGGGGGCCGGGTCGGGGGTGCCGCTGCCGGCCCGGCGCCGCAGCGCCCGCAGCCGCGCCGTGATCACCTTGACCTCGAACGGTTTCGTCACGTAGTCATCGGCGCCGGCCTCCAGCGCCTCGACGATGTCCTGGCTGTCCGCGCGGGCGCTCACCACGATGATCGGGATGTCGTGGTCGCGGCGGACCTCGCGGATGACCGTCAGCCCGTCCATCGAGCCGAGCATGAGGTCGACGACCATCAGGTCGGGGGCGGCGACGGCGACCGCACGGAGGGCGTCCTCACCCGAGGCGGCCTCGGCGACGTCGTACCCCTCGTCCTCCAGCGCCCAGCGCAGGGCGGTCCGGATCGAGTCGTCGTCCTCGACGACCAGCAGACGCAACGCCACGGCCGCCATGCTGCCACCGGCGCCGCGCGGGACTCCGGGGCGGTCGGGGCCGTCATCGAATCGCAAAGCGACGGCCGGGTGGATCGCAACCTGGCCGGGCCAGGCTGGAGCCGTACCACCCGCTGTCGTCCGAGGAGCCCGTGCCATGACCGCCGCCCCCGTCCGCGCCGCCGCCCGCAGCCGGCTGGACGCCACGGGCGACCAGGTCACGATCGAGCTCGACGACGACCTGCTCGCCGACGGGCTGGCCGACGTGCGCTGGCTGCTGCACGACGCCCTGCTCGCCGGGGCGCGGCGGCTGGTGGTGGACCTGACCCGCGTCCAGAACCTCTCGAGCACGGCGGTGGCCAGCTTCCTGTGGGCGCACCGCATCTGCCGGGCCCGGGGCGGAACCGTCGTCCTCCGTGGCGCCAACCGGCGCACCCTCGACCTCCTCCGGCGCACCGGGCTGTGGCGCGTGCTGCGGCTGGAGACCCCCCGCGGAAGGAACGTGGCGTGATGATGTCGGAGACCGTCGACCTGCGGACCGGCCTGATCCGGGCCAGCGGACACCTCACGGCGCAGGGCGCCGATCTGCTCCGCGGAACCGCCGACTCTCTCCGCGAGGGCGGCCACCGCCGCGTCGTCCTCGACCTGGCCGGAATCCGGGAGGCCGACGACGCCGGCGTCGCCGAGCTGCACAGCCTGCGCGACCGCTTCGCCGCCGACGGCGCCGAGCTCGTCCTGCGGCACGCCACCCAGGTCACCGCCGAACCCGTCTGAGCGTCCGGGCCCGACCGGCCCGGCACGGGGGTGGGCCGGTCGCGCCCCGGCATCTCACCGCGGTGCCGTCACCTCACCGCAG
This sequence comes from Blastococcus sp. CCUG 61487, assembly GCF_005222955.1. Lineage (GTDB taxonomy): Bacteria > Actinomycetota > Actinomycetes > Mycobacteriales > Geodermatophilaceae > Blastococcus. Next base: position 6,087 of record NZ_LWUA01000221.1, read on the forward strand.
CGCTCACCTCACCGCATCGCCGTCACCAGCGCGCACCGGGTGTCGCCCACCGGCTGGACGACGAAGCCGAGCTGCTCGAGCACGTCGGTGATCGCGGCGTTCATCAGCTGCTGGACCGCGTCGTCGGCGGTGCCGCCGCGCACCTGCTGCACGCTGAGCCGGTCGTGCGGGCGCCAGCTGACCAGCAGGCCGGTGGCGTCCTGGTCGGGGACCAGGCAGACGCCGCCCTGGGAGCGGGTCGCCCCGGCGTCGTGCAGCGGCAGCCCCGCCTCCACCAGCGCGGCGGCGACCTCCACCACCAGCGTGGTCAGCGGATCGGTGTCGGTGAGCAGCGTGTCCCACTCGGCCGGCAGCCGGTCGAGGTGCCGGCCCAGCTCGCCCAGCCAGGCCCGCTCCTCCGGCGAGGGCTTGGGGCGGACCCGGCCGTCGGCGCGGCGGACCCCGTAGACGGCGACGGCGGACAGCTCGTCGGCCAGCGCGGCCCAGTCGGCGTCGACGCGGTCGGCGAAGGGGCCGGCCAGCACCTGCGCGGACTCCCCGACCAGCCACCAGGCGGGGCCGGTCTCGGTGGCGGGGGCGGTCCGCGGGGCGGTCCTGGGGGCGCTCCGGTGCGTGGCCGCCGGGGCGGCGTTCGAGGTGGCGTCGGAGGCGGCGCGCGAGGTGGCCCGCGAAGTGGCCCGGGACCTGGCTCGCGGGGTCGCCCGCGACGTCGCCTTCGGCGCGGTGCGAACGGCGACGCCGCCCGCCCGGGCGGACCGAGGCCGTGCGGAACGCGCCTCGGGGGCCCGCTCGGGGGCCGCGCGGCGGCCGGCGGGGTGGTTGCCGGAACGCTGGGCAGCGGTCCGCTCCTGGGTCCGGGCGCCACCGCGCTCGAACTCGTAGCGGGCCGTCGAACTGGTGCCGAGGAGAACCACGATCCCGGTGACGAACAGGAAGCCCAGCACCACCACCGTCGGCCACACCAACGTCGCGCCCATGCTCACGCGAGAACCACCTCCGCGCCCCTGCCGCGACGGGGAAGTGTCGCGGACCAGTCAGACGCTAGGGCTCTCCGGGCTCGTCATCGGCACTCTGCGACCGGCCCATGACCGGCCCGTCACCTGATCGTTGTGGTGCCCCTCCCGGGCGGGTGGTGACCCTGCTCCCGGTGCACCGTCTTGTCGACAAACCGCAGCGTGACCTGCGCGGATGCGGTCACCGGGCGGTCGGTCACCTCTGCCGGCCGATCCGCGCGCGGCGTGTCGGAGGGCCTCAGAGGAGGTCGAGCCGCGCCATGTGCCGCCAGAGCTCCTGGTCGTCGCTGGACAGGTGGTCCCAGTCCTCGAAGCTGTTCGCGGCGTGCATCTCCCGCGCCCGGTTCTCCACCCGGGAGTCGTCCACCATCCGGGCGCGCGTCTTGAACACCGCGAGGTGCTGGATGACCGGGTTGGGGTCCTCCTGCTCCTCCTCGGAGATCTCGGCGAAGCCACCGGGGAGCTGTCGTGCATGGTCTGGCCGTGGTCGGGTCATCTCGCCTCCTCCGATACAGGATCGGCAGGATCGTCGGGCCGCTTGAGGCGAGCACGGGTGACGAGGACGACGGCGGTGATGCCGAGCAGCAGACCGATCCCCTGCAGACCCGGGGAGTCGTCGGCCTCGCCGAACACGAGGGCGGCCGCTCCGAGCGCGAGGAGCAGGGCGGCGGCGAGATGGCGCACGAGGTTCCTCCGTGGCTGGGCGGGTGAGGAGGACACGATCGCACAACCTATTGACTTTCGATAGGTCATCATCGACATTCGATACATGCTCGAAGTCCGACGGGTCGTCGTCCCTCTCCGCGTCTTCCTGGTGCTGCTGTTCGCCCTGCTGGTGATGCTGCAGACGTTCTCGCTGCCAGGGCAGTTCGCGCACATGGCCGAGGAGTCACCCGAGGACGCCCACCTCCGCTGGCCGCTGACGGCGCTGGCGGTGTTCTGGGTGCTGTGCGTGCAGGTCGTCGTCGTCTGCACCTGGCGGCTGCTCACGCTGGTGCAGCGCGACGAGATCTTCAGCGCCGGGGCGCTGCGCTGGGTCGACGGGATCGTCGCCGCGATCGCCGCCGCCTGGGTGGTGCTCGTGGGGGTGTTCCTCCTCGTCGGCTTCACCGCCGACGACCCCGGGCTGCCGCTGCTGCTCTTCCTGGTCGTGCTGGTCGGCGCGGTGCTCGGGCTGCTCATGGTGGTGATGCGGGCGCTGCTCCGGCAGGCCACGACGCTGCGCACCGACATGGAAGCGGTCATCTGATGCCGATCGTCGTGCGCATCGACGTGGAACTGGCCAAGCGGAAGATGAGCGTCGGGGAGTTCGCCGAGCGGATCGGCCTGACGCCGGCCAACGTCGCCGTCCTGAAGAACGGGCGGGCCAAGGCGGTGCGCTTCAGCACGCTCGAGGCCATGTGCCGGGTGCTGGAGTGCCAGCCCGGCGACCTGCTGGAGTGGGTGGACGACGAACCCGCGACAGAGGGCGCGGATGTGCACTTCTCCCGGCAGGAATGACGCATCCGCGCACACTGTCGACGGTGCCGGCCGAGCGAGCGGAGGGCGTGGGATTCGAACCCACGAGGAGCTGTGAACTCCTAGCGGTTTTCAAGACCGCCGCCATCGGCCACTAGGCGAGCCCTCCTGGCCCTCGCACTCTAGGCGTCAGCCCAGCCCGCTCGTGCCCGCCCGTCACACTTCCTTCACCGAGAGCGGCGCGCCGCTCGGGCCGCGGACCAGGATGCTCTGGGCGCAGGAGCCGAGGGGCCCCGCGTCGTCGTAGAGGTGGGCGCTGCTGGTGCCGGCGCCGAGCGAGCCGGTGTGGGCGGTCGTCCGGAGGCCCAGCCAGCTGCCCGACATGGGCCGGAAGGTGTTGATCGTCGTGTCGGCGTTGATCGCGTAGACGGTGCGGGCCGGCGGGGGTCCTCCCCGGGCGTTGCGGGCGAGGTGGGGCGTCGCGTAGGTCCAGTCCGCGATGGCGGCGACCGTGACGAAGCTGGAGGTCTCCTCCCCCTCCACGACCGGCGCGGTGAGCCGGAACCACACGACGTCGCCGTCGACGTGGACGTCGATGGCGTGGTGGAAGCCCGGCCGCTCGGGGCCCGCCTTGGTGAAGGGCGACTCGCCGACGTGGTCGGGCGCCGGAGGGAGCGGGTGCTCCGCGGCCTCGGGCTCGTCGACGGCGAGGTCGGCCGTCCGCATCCGGAGCGCGGTGCCCCGGACGAACAGCTCGTCGTCGGCGTACATGGCGATGTCCACGAAGTCGATGTTCTTCCCGCCTCGGGCGGTCGCCGTCTCGACCCGGAGGGGGGCCATCGGCGCGGCCCGCATCATGTCGACGGTCAGCCGGACGACCTGGCGGTCCACCGTGCTGGGGTGGCGCTCGGCGGCGCGGCCCATGGCGGCGAGCATGGCGCTGCCGTGCAGCGTGCCGGGGTACCAGGGTCCCGTCGTCAGCGGCCCGGGGACGAGGAGGTCGCCGTCCCGGCGGAACAGGGCCTCGGCACCGGGGTTCACCACCGGGTCAGCCTAGGTGGTCGGCCCGGACGCCCTCATGACGACGGTGCGACGGCGTCCCGGCGCGCGCACGCGGCCGCCTCGGCGGGCAGCGGCCGCGACAGCAGGTAGCCCTGGGCGAAGTCGCAGTTCTCGGTGCGCAGCCACTCGAGCTGCTCCGGCTCCTCGACGCCCTCGGCCACCACGGTGAGCCCGAAGGTGTGCGCCGCGCGGATGATCAGCGCCACCAGCTCGGCCTGGCCCGGAGCAGCGGAGGAGATGAAGCTGCGGTCGATCTTCAGCGTGTCCACCGGCATGCCCGCGAGCTGGCCGATCGAGGTGTAGCCGGTGCCGAAGTCGTCGAGCGCGATCGTGACGCCGAGGGCGCGCAGCGCGGCCAGGTGGCCGAAGGCGGCGGGCTCGTTGACGAGCACCGTCTCGGTCACCTCGAGGATCAGCAGCTCCGCGGGCAGGCCGGAGGCGGCGAGGGCGTCGGTGACGTCCTCGACCACCCGCGGATCGGCGAGGTGCCGGCCGGAGATGTTCACCGCGACGGTGAAGTCCCGGCCGTCGCCCTCCTGCGCACGCCACTCGGCCACCTGACGGGTCGCCTCGTGCAGCACCCAGCGGTCCAGGTCGCAGATCAACCGGCTGGCCTCGGCGACCGGGATGAAGTCGTTCGGCGGCACCAGGCCGACGCCGGGGCGGTTCCAGCGCACCAGCGCCTCGTAGCCCTCGAGCCGGCCCGTGCCCAGCTCGACGACCGGCTGGTAGTGGACCTGCAGCTCGCCATCGGCCAGACCCGCGACGAGCGCGGCCTCGAGCTCGGCGTGGGCGTGCAGCTGGGTGCGCAGCGCCTCGTCGAAGAGCTCGGCGCGACCGCGGCCGCCCGCCTTCGCGCGGTACGCGGCGGTGTCGGCCTCGGCGAACAGGGCGTCGGCGTCGACGGCGGCGTCCCTGTCGACGGCGATGCCGACGCTGGCGCCCACCCGGAGCTCCCGGCCGCCGTCGACGATCGGCGCGCTGACCGCCGCGATGAGCCGGTCGGCGAGGTCGAGCAGTTCGCGCTCGCCCGCCGTCCGCTCGACGAGGACGACGAACTCGTCCCCGCCCAGCCGGCACACGACGTCACCCGGGCGCAGCGCGGCGCGCAGCCGCCCGGCCACCTCCTGCAGCACCACGTCACCCGTGGCGTGCCCGTGCCTGTCGTTGACCGCCTTGAACCCGTCCAGGTCGACGAACAGCAGGCCGGTCATGTCGCCCGAGCGGCGGGCGCGGTGCAGCGCCGCGGTGACCAGGATCCGGGCCTGGGCGCGGTTGGGGAGCTCGGTGAGCGGGTCGTGCGCGGCCTGGTGGGCGAGCGCGGCCTGCAGCTGCTCGCGCTGGCGGACCGACTCCACGAGCTGCTCCACCGAGGCGTGCAATAGCTCACCCAGCGGGCCGGGCAGCGCCTCGGCCAGCACGGGGGCCGACAGGTCACCGCGGGTCACCGCACCGGCCTGGGCCTGAATGCGGCGCAGACCGGCGACTGTCGCCGCGAGCGCCGCGGAGACGGTGCGCGCCTCGCGCGGTCCGCCACCGGTGATGTCGACCAGCTGTCCGTGGCTGATCTGCTCGGCCTGGTCGGCGAGCTGCCCGAGCGCCCGGGAGACGGCGCGTCCCACGAGGACGGCGCCGGCCACCGAGGCGAGCACCAGGCCGACGGCGACGGCGAGGAGCAGGTCCCGGCGCTGGTTGGCGGCGTCCCGGTCGGCGGCCGACAGCGACTGCGCGGAGTCGACCGCCGCATCGAGCAGGTCGGTCAGGGCGGCGTCCCGCTCCATGGTCTGCGCGACGAGCGTGATCAGGTCCAGGACCGGCATCGGACCGGTGGCCGTTCCGTCGTCGTACGCGTCCAGCACGGTGTCGATCGCCACCATGTCCGGCGAGGCGGCCAGCTCCTGCCACTGCTGCTGCAGGGAGGGTTGGGAGAGGTCGGCCAGCTGCTGCTGCGCGGCCAGGTACGTCCGCCAGCTGGCCTGCCAGTCCGGCGACTCGACCGAGGCGGAGCCGATGAGCTGGCCGGCGACGAACTCAGGCACGACCCGGCTGGCGATCGTGGCGGTGTCGGCGATGAGCTGGACGTCCTCGGCGGCCGCCCGCGTCTCGGCCGGCGCCTCCTCCGACCCGGTGTTCCGCGTCGCGGCACGCTGCTCGTCGGCGAGGTCGTCGGCCAGCCGCCAGAAGTCGGCGTAGATCTGCCCGATGTCCGGGTCGCCGCCGTCCACGGCGGCACGCAGCACCGTGAGCCGCCGCTGGACCTCTCTGGCGGTGTCCTCGCCGTCGGCGACGGCGGTCAGCCGGCGGAGCGCCTCGTCGGTGACGGCGCGGCTGTCGACCATCACCCCCTCGGCCAGACCTCGCTGGTCGAGCAGGGCGTCGGTGTCCGACGACCGCATGGTGCCGCTGGCCGTCGCGTTGATGACGGCGAGGGAGAGGGAGGGGACGATCTCGCGGACCACCGCGCTGCGGGTGGCGTGCAGGCGGGAGAGGCTGCCGATCGCGGCCTCCGACCGCACGGCGACCTGCGACTCCTGCACGGCGACGCGCACGATCGCCGTCGTCAGTGCGACGACACCGACGAGGGGCACGAGCACCAGGGCCGTGTGGTACGCCCACAGCGGGATGCCGCGCCGTCGTCGGGTCGCAGGCCCCCGCTTGGTCCGCATGCCCCGTCAGTCGGCGCGTGGGCCGGCGTCCTTGAACGCGATCTCCCTCCTTGGAGCGACACCGGCGGAGGGGGGCGGCGACGATCAGGGAACCTGATCCGAGCGCCTCCTCCCTCGCGGTGGGCGGTGAGGGAGGACGCTCGGAGGTGAGGGAGGACGGCGGTTCAGGGCTCCGCGGTCACGCCCTCGGGGGTGCGGGTCACCGGCGTGCCGACGACGCCGTGCAGGTGGCACGCCGCCTGCTGCCCCGGCGCCCCCACCGGCTGCAGCGCGGGATCGACGTCGTCGCACGGCTCGAAGACGTACGGGCAGCGGGTGCGGAACCGGCACCCGCTCGGGACGGCGGACGGCGAGGGGACGTCGCCGGTGAGCACCGTCCGCTGCCGCTCCCGCTCCAACGCGGGGTGCGGCACGGGCACCGCCGAGAGCAGCGCCTGCGTGTACGGCATCTGCGGATCGCTGCCGACCGCCGCGGCGGGGCCGATCTCGACGATGCGCCCGAGGTACATCACGGCGATCCGGTCGGCGATGTAGCGCACCGCCGACAGGTCGTGCGAGATGAACAGCAGGGTGAGCCCGAGCCGGTCCTGCAGCCGGCGCAGCAGGTTGAGCACCTGCGCCTGCACGCTCACGTCCAGCGACGCGATCGCCTCGTCGCAGACCAGGAAGTCCGGCTCCCCGGCCAGCGCGCGGGCGATGCCGACCCGCTGCCGCTGCCCTCCGGAGAACTCGTGCGGGTACCGGGCCGCCACCCCCGCGTCCAGCCCCACCAGCTCCAGCAGCTCGCCGATCCGGGCGGCCTTCTCGCGGCCCTTCCGCAGCCCGTGCACCTCCAGCGGCTCGCCCACCGTCTGCGCGACGGTGCGCCGCGGGTCCAGCGACGCGAACGGGTCCTGGAACACCATCCCGGCCCGGCGCCGCAGCTCCTTGAGCCGCCGGCCGTCCAGCCCGGTGATGTCGGTGCCGTCGAAGGAGATCGAGCCGCCGGTCGCGGGCACCAACCGAAGCAGCGCGTTGCCGAGCGTCGACTTCCCGCAGCCGGACTCGCCCACCAGCCCCAGCGTCTCGCCGCGGCGGATGTCCAGGTCCACGCCGTCGACGGCGCGCAGCACGCCGCCGGCCTTCTTCCGCACCCCGCGCCCGCCGGTCGGGAAGTGCACCTCCAGACCCCGGGCGGAGACCAGCACGTCATGCATGGCCGCCCCCGCGGGGACTTTCGGTACCGAAAGCCTCAAGGCCTTCGGTACCGAGAGTCCCCTCGGCGCACCAGGTCGCGGCGCGGTGGGGCAGCGCACCGGACGACGGGCCGATCGGCACGAGGGGCGGCTGCTCGGTCTCGCAGCGGACGTCGCCACGCACCGGGCAGCGCGGCCAGAACACGCACCCCTCCGGCAGGTCGGTGGGTGCCGGCGGGACGCCGGGCACCGTCGCCAGCTCGGGCAGCGAGCCGTCGGGCAGGGGGCGCGCGAGATCGGGCAGCGCGCCCAGCAGCCCGCGGGTGTACGGGTGCGCCGGGTGCTCCAGGACGTCGTCCACCGTGCCGTCCTCGACGCAGCGGCCGCCGTACATCACCAGCACCCGGTCGGCGATGCCCGCGACCACCCCCAGGTCGTGGGTGATCCAGATGACGCCGGTCCCCCGCTCCTGCTTGAGCTTCTCGACCAGGTCGATGATCTGCGCCTGCACGGTGACGTCCAGCGCCGTCGTCGCCTCGTCGGCGATGAGCAGTTCCGGTGAGTTCGACAGCGCGATGGCGATGATGACCCGCTGCCGCATGCCGCCGGACAGCTCGTGCGGATACCGGTCCAGCGCCCCCTCCGGGTCGGGCAGGCCCACCTCGCCGAGCAGCTCGGCGGCCCGCCGGCGGGCGGTGGCCTTGTCGACGTCGCCGTGCGCGCGGATGCCCTCGACCAGCTGGCGGCCGACGGTGAGCACCGGGTTGAGCGAGGTCATCGGGTCCTGGAAGACCATGCCCGCCCCGGCTCCGCGCACCTCCCGCAGCCGGGCAGGCTTCATGGTGAGCAGGTCCTCGCCCTGCAGCAGCGCCCGGCCGGTCACCGTCGCGATCCGCGCCGGCAGCAGCCCGAGCAGGGCCAGCACCGAGACGCTCTTGCCGCTGCCGGACTCCCCGACGACGGCGACCGTCTCGCCGGGCCCGACGCTGTAGGACAGCCCGTTGACGACGTCGGCCGGTCCCCGCGGGGTCCGCAGCCGCACCCGCAGGTCCTCGACCTCCAGCACCGGCCGGGTCACCGGCCACCTCCCGCCATGAGCGTCCGCTGCCGCGGGTCGAGCACGTCGCGCAGCCCGTCGCCGAGCAGGTTGAAGCAGAGCACGGTCAGGAAGATCGCCATCCCGGGGAAGAACGCCAGCCACCAGGCGTCCTGGATGAAGGCGCGGCCCTCGGCGAGCATCCGCCCCCACGAGGGGTTCGGCGGCTGGGTGCCCAGGCCGAGGAAGGACAGCGCCGCCTCGGCCAGCACGGCGAACGCGAGGCTGATCGAGGTCTGCACGATGATCGGCGGCGCGGCGTTGGGCAGCACGTGCCGGGTGATCAGCCGGAAGTCCGAGGCGCCCACCGAGCGGGAGGCCCGGACGTACACCTCCTCCCGGACGGCGAGCACGCTGGCCCGCGTCACCCGGGCGAAGATCGGGATGTAGACGATGCCGATCGCCATCGCGGTGTTGCCCGAGCCCGGCCCGCGGACGGCGAGGATCGCGATCGCCAGCAGCACCGCCGGGAACGCGAAGAACATGTCCATGACCCGCATGAGGACGTCGTCGACCCAGCGCCCGTAGTACCCGGCGAGCAGCCCGATCAGCGTCCCGATGACCAGCGCGATGGCGACGGCGAGGAACCCGACCCGCAGCGAGACCCCGGCGCCCAGGATCACCCGGGACAGGATGTCGCGGCCGAGGTCGTCGGTGCCGAACGGGTGCTCCCAGCTCGGCGGCTGCAGCCGGTCGGGGACCGAGGTGACGTTCGGCCCCTGCGGCGCGAGCGCCTCGTCGAAGATCGACATCAGCACGATCCCGATCAGCACCATGGCGGCGACGGCGGCCGTCGGGTTGCGCGCCAGCAGGCCGAGCGTCTCCCGCCAGCGCGGGCGGGCCGGGCGCAGCGTCGTCGGCCCTCCCGAGGGGCCCATTTCGTGCTCGTGGCCCTGGAGGGGGCCGGTGCGGGAGTCCTTCGCGTCGCCCTGCGCGGCGACCGGGGTGTCCGGCGGGGGCAGCGGCTGGCCGGTCATCGCAGCAGGCCCGATGTCATCGCCGGATCCTCGGGTCGATCGCGGTGTACAGCAGGTCGACGACCAGGTTGATCACCAGGAAGACGACGGCGAACAGCAGGATCGCCCCCTGCAGCACCGGGTAGTCGCGGGCCTGGACCGCCTGCAGGGCGAGCTGCCCCAGCCCCGGCCAGGCGAAGACGATCTCCACGACGACCACCCCGGACAGCAGGTAGGCCAGTTGCACGCCGGTGACTGTCACCAGCGGCAGCAGCGCGTTGCGCAGCACGTGCCAGCCGAACACCTGCCGCTGCGGCAACCCCTTCGCCTGCGCCGTCCGCACGTGGTCGGAGCCCAGCGCCTCCAGGACGCTGGACCTGACGAACCTGGTGATCACCGAGCCGGAGACCAGCCCGGTCACCAGCGCCGGCATGACGAGCCGCTGCAGCCAGCCCAGCGGGTCCTCGCCGAGCGGCACGTAGCCGCCCGACGGCAGCCAGCCCAGCGTCCCGGCGAAGACCAGGATGAGCACGATCGCCATCCAGAAGTCGGGCACCGAGATGCCGAACTGGCTGATCACCGTGGCGAACCTGTCGACCAGGGAACGCGGCCGCAGCGCCGAGATCGTGCCGAGCGGGATGGCGATGAGCAGCGCCACGAGGATCGAGGCGAAGGCCAGGGCGAGGGTGGCCGGCAGTCGCTCGGCGATGAGCGAGGTGACGGTGTCCCCGCTGCGGAAGCTCACGCCGAGGTCGCCGGTCAGCGCCCCACCCAGCCAGCTGAAGAACTGCGTGATCAGCGGCTGGTCGAGCCCGGAGCGCTCGCGCAGCGCGTCGTAGGTCTCCTGGTTGAACCGGGTGCCCAGCGCGAGCCGCACCGGATCGCCCGGCACGAGGTGCACCAGGGCGAAGACGATGACGCTGACCCCCGCCAGCACCACCACCGATTGGCCGGTGCGGCGGAGGAGGTACCCGGTCAGGGCAGCTCCACGTTCTCGAAGTTGATCGCCTTGTCCGCGCGGATCTGGTAGCCCGACAGCCCGGGCGCCCACGCCTGCACGACGTCGGGGTTGTAGAGGTAGAGGTAGGAGACGTCGTCGACGATGAGCTGCGCGGCCTGGTCGTAGATCTCCTTGCGCGCCTCGTCGTCGGTCTCCGTGGAGCCCTGCACCAGCAGCTCGTCGACCTGCGGGTTGCTGTAGCCCTGGTAGTTGTTCGGGCCGTCGGTCTGGTGCTGCTCCTGGTAGTAGGCCGCCGGGTCCAGGTTGCCCAGCCAGCCCAGGTAGAAGGCGTCGAAGTCGCCCTCGCCCTGGCGGTCCAGCCAGGCGGCGAAGTCCAGCGTCTCGATCTCCACCTGGACGCCGATCTCCTCGAGCTGGCTGGCGATGACCTGCGCCGCCGTCACCGTCTCGGGGTACTCGTCGGTGACCATGAGCCCCATGGTCAGCGGGGTCGCGACGCCGGCCTGCTCGAGCAGCTGCCGCGCCTGGTCGACGTCCCGCTCGAACGGCTCGTAGTCGTAGTAGAAGAAGCTGTCCTCGGGGATCGCGGTCTGGTTGGGCTCGGCCGCGCCGAACCAGGCGGCCTCGGCCACCGCCTCGCGGTCGATCGCGAAGGAGATCGCCCGCCGGACGTCTCGGTTGTCGAACGGCGGCCGGTCGTAGTTCATGGACATGTACCAGTAGTCGACGCTCGGCGTGGTCTGCAGCGCGACCGAGTCGTCGTCGGCCAGCGCCTCGATCCGCTGCGGCGGCACGTTGTCGGTCCACTGCACCTCGCCGTTCTGCAGCGCGGTCAGCGCCGCGGCCGGCTCGGTGATGTAGCGGAACTCGACCCCGCCGATGCTCGGCTCCCCGCCCCAGTAGTCCTCGAACGCGGTCAGCGTGGTGCGGCTGGCGTCGGACCCTTCCAGCCGGAACGGACCGGTCCCGTTCGCCTCGGTCTGCAGGTCGAGGTCCTCGGCGGCACCCTCGGGGAGGATCGCCATCCCCTTGAACGAGCCGATCCGCTCCAGCAGGTTCGGGGTCGGCTGGGAGAGCGTGATGACGACGGTCTGCGGGCCGTCGGCCTCGACGGACTCGACGTTCTGGAACCTGAAGGAGTTGCTCAGCTCCTCGTCGATGATCCGGTTGTAGGAGTAGACGACGTCGGCGGAGTCGAACTCGCTGCCGTCGTGGAAGGTGACGTCGTCGCGGAGGGTGAACGTCCAGGTCAGCTGGTCGTCGCTGGTCTCCCACGACTCGGCGAGGCTGGCCTCCATCGTGAGGTCCTCGGCGCTGGGGGCGACCAGGGTGTCGTAGACGTTCTCCAGCACCTGGAAGCTCGCGTACGCCGTCGTGACGTGCGGGTCCAACTGGTCGGGCTGGGCGCTGACGGCGGCGACCAGCGTCTCGCCGTCGCCACCCCCTCCCCCGCCGCCCGTGTCGACGGACTCACCACCTCCGCAGGCGGTGAGCAGCAGGGCGCCGGTGGCGGCGAGGGCGAGAGGTCGGGTGGCGCGCACGGTGGCCTCCGGAGCATCGAGGTTCGTCGTCCGCCCTCGACCATTCCCCCGTTCGCGCAGGTCGGCCAGCCGAGATGCGCCCTGCGCCACATCGTTGCGGCTTCGCAACCTCCGCCGCGACGTTCCGTTTGCTCAGTCGATCGTCGGTTGGCTGCTCGAGCTGTCGTGGAGAGCGGTGGGTCCGTACGGGTGCTGCGCCTTGCTCAGCGGCCCGCCGTCCAGCCGGGCGTGGATGACCAGCCGCTGCCGCGCGGAGTACTCGGGGTGGCAGGTGGTCAGCGTCAGGTAGGCGCCGGTCGCGGGCGCGCTCGTCGCGGCGTCCGGCGTCGGCGAGATGACCTCGATGTCGGTCGGCCGGACGATCCGCCGCCCCGGGATGCCGCTGGGGTCGGCACCGAGATCACCCGTCGCGGCGTCGCCGAGCACCCGGTAGACGAACCAGCTGTCCACCGTCTCGACGACGATCGGGTCTCCCGCCTGCAGGAGGTCGAGCTCCAGGAACGGGGACCCCTTGCCGACCCGGTGCCCGGCCAGCGCGACGTTGCCCTGCTGCCCCGGCATCGCGGTGCCGGCGTAGTGGCCGGGTCCCTGGCCAGCACCTCGTCGCTGGTGCCTTCGAGGACGACGCGCGCGTAGTCCTGCCCCAGCCGCGGGATGCGCAGGACGCCGAAGGCGTCGCCGATCTCGATGCGGGTGATCGACGGCGGCCCCTCGGCGGCGCGCTCGCCGACGCGATCCCACTCCTCGTACAGCTCCTGGCTGAGCCGGTCCTGCTGCCGATCGGCCACCACGTCGGTGACGACGAGTTCGTAGCCCACGAACAGCAGCGCGACCAGGCCTCCGGTCACGAGGAGCTCGCCGACGGTCCGGACGATCGCCGGCCAGCGCGGCGGGCGCGTCCGGGAGACGACCTGCGGCGGGTCCAGCCCGTCCGCGGGTTCGGTGTGCGTCATGTACCTCGTCGTCCCAGTGCTCGACGGGCGGGCCTGCCGGGACCCGGGATCGAGCCGGAGGGCTCGGGTCCCGGGTCCGCGAGGGGATGGGTCAGGCGGCGGCGCGGCGACGGGCCACGACGATCAGACCTGCACCCAGGCCGAGGGCGGCGAGACCACCGATGACCGGGACGGCGACGTCGGCGCCGGTCGCCGCGAGGGTCGCCTGCGCGGCAGTCACCTGCCCGACCGTCGCGACACCGCCGGCGGACACCGTGATGGGCAGGGTGACGTGCCTGAGAGCACCGTTGGAGTCGTGCCCCGACGCGACCAGGGTGTGGGCGCCCGCCGCCAGCCCGGCCGGGACGGTGACCTCGACGGAGAACGCGCCGTCCGGACCGGCGACGATCGTGGTCAGCACCTGGGGCGTGGAGTAGACGGAGACGGTGACGGTGGACCCGGGCGCGTAGCCCTGACCCGTGACCCGCACCTTGGCACCCGGCTGGACGGCCCCGGGGGCCGCGCCGGTCATCGTCAGGTCACCGTTCTTCGCCGGCACCGACGCGGGCGGGGCGAGCGCCGGGATCTTGCCGGTACGCGCCGCGGCGACCGACTCCTCGCCCTCGTTCCCCTTGGCGTCGATGGCGCGGACCAGGAACAGGTAGTCGTAGCCCGCGATCGGCATGACCGAGCAGGTGAGCGCCGAGGTGAGGCACGACTCCACGTACCCGTCCTCGCCGACGACGGCGTCCACCTGGTAGCCGGCCAGCGGATAGGTGCCCGTGGACGTGGGCGCGGTCCAGGAGACGACGAGCATGCCGTCGACCAGCTCCGCCGTGGGGACGCCGGGCACGCCCGGGCGCACGAAGGGCGTGCCCTTGGCCTCCGCCGACCAGTCGTAGCCCGGTGCGCCCACACGCACCGTGTACTCGGTGCCGTTCACCAGCGGGTCGCCGCTCGCGAGCTGGTCGATCTCGAAGACGGCGTCGAAGCCGTTCGCCGGCTCCGGGTCGACCGCGGGGATGGGGTCGCTGCCGTTGATCGAGTACTCCCAGCTGGTCGGCACGGGATCGTCGTCGGAGTCGTAGCTGACGAAGACGACCAGGCCCTGGTCGACGCCTTCGACGGCCTGGATCGTGGGCGCGGGGTAGCCGGCGGCCTGGGCCACCCCGGTCGCGCCCAGCAGGGCCGTTGACAGTCCGATCGTGGCGGCGGCCAGGACGCCGAGCGCACGACGGGGTGATGACGTGAGCTGCACGTCCTGCTCCCTCTGAGGTTCCCGGAGTGCCGGGGAATGGGCGGCCGGTGCTCCGGACCGGGGAGCACGACACCACGCGGACGCCGCCCGCGCCATGCGCGGAGCGCACCGTTACGAAACTGACATGTCCGCACGAAGGTGCAGGTCACCGGCGGGCGTTCCGGAGCCGGAACCCGACGAAGCGCCGCCCGTCGCGTTGTCCGATGTTGTCGACGCCGCCGCCCTCTCGCAGTTGATCATCGTCTGCGTGCAGCTGGCCGCGGCGCGCCGTGCCGTGTCGCGTGCAGCGAGACGATGATCAACTCGGGAAGGAGGCGCCGAACTCAGTCGACCGTCACCTCGTTGAACGGCAACCGCGGCTCCACCCACGGGAAGACGACGAACAGCAGCAGCGCCACCACCGCGAACACGAGCACGAGGGCCTGCGCCGTCTTCAGTGCCGTGCCGCCGGGCAGGTGCCGCCAGATCCAGCCGTACATGCTCGTCTCCTGTCAGCGCTCGTAGAGGGCCGCGGGCCCGTCCGGCCACTCCACCTTGCTCAGCGGTCCGCCGTCCAGCCGGGCGTGGATGATCAACCGCTGCCGCGCGGAGTACTCGGGGTGGCAGGTGGTCAGCGTCAGGTACGCGCCGGTCGCCGGCGCGCTCGCCGCGGCCTCCGGCGTCGGCGAGATGACCTCGATGTCGGTCGGCCGGACGATGTGCCGTCCGGGGATCCCGCTGGGGTCGGCGTCCAGGTCACCGGTCGCGGCGTCGCCGAGCACCCGGTAGACGAACCAGCTGTCCACCGTCTCGACGACGATCGGGTCACCGGCCTGCAGGAGGTCGAGTTCCAGGAACGGCGACCCCTTGCCCACCCGGTGCCCGGCCAGCGCGACGTTGCCCTGCTCCCCCGGCATCGCCGTCCCGGCGTAGTGGCCCGGGCCCTGCGCGAGCACCGTCTCGCTGGTGCCCTCGAGGATCACGCGGGCGTAGTCCTGGCCCAATCGCGGGATGCGGATGACACCGAAGGCGTCGCCGATCTCGACGCGGGTGAGCTCCTGCGGCTGCACGTCCGCCCGGTCCCACTCCTCGTACAGCTCCTGGCTGAGCTGCTCCTGCGTGCGCTCGGCGATCACATCGGTCACGAGCAGTTCGTAGACCACGAAGAGCAGCGCGACCAGACCTCCGGTCACGAGGAGCTCACCGGCGGTGCGGATGACCCCCGGCCAGCGCGACGGACGAGTCCGGGCGACGACCCGCGGAGGGGGCGGTGGCCCCACTCGATCCATGGGCTCGGTGTGTGTCATCTGCCTCGTCGTCCTGGTGCTCGTCGCACTCGGGGTGCCCGTCGTACTCGGTGCTCGTCGTGCCGGGGACCCGGACCCCGAGCCGAAGGGCTGGGGGTCCGGGTCCGCGAGGGGATGGATCAGGCGGCGGCGCGGCGGCGAGCCACGACGATCAGCCCGCCGCCCAGCCCGAGAGCGACGATGCCACCCAGCACCGGAAGGGCGACGTCGGCACCCGTGGCGGCGAGGGTCGCCTCCGCGGCCACCGTGGCGACGCCCGCGTCGGACACCGTGATCGGCAGGTTGACGTAGCGGAGCACGCCGCTGGCGTCGACGCCGGAGGCGACCAGCGTGTGGTTGCCCTTCGCGAGCCCGGCCGGGACGGTCACCTCGACGGAGAACTTCCCGTCGGGGCCGGCGACGGCCGTCGTCAGGACCTGGGGGGTCGAGTAGACGGCGATCGAGACGGTCGAGCCAGGGGCGTAGCCCTCACCGCTCACTGTCACCTTCGCACCCGGGGCGACGGCGCCGGGCTGCGCGCCGGTGATCGTCAGGTCGCCGTTCTTGGCCGGCACCGAGGCCGGGGTGGAGATGGCCGGGATCTTGCCGGTCGGAGCCGCGGCGCCGGCCTCGTCCCCCACGTTGCCCTTGTCGTCCACGGCCGAGACGAAGAAGTGGTACGACCAGCCCGGGACCACGGGGACGGTGCAGGTGAGCGCAGCGGTACGGCACTGCTCCGCGTGGCCGCCCCCCTCGCCCATGGTCACGCCGGCGCCGACGACGTACTCCTTGATCGGGTAGGTACCCACGACGGTGGCCGCGGTCCACGTGAGAGTGGCTGTGCCGTTGCCGAGCTGCACGGTCGGGACGCCGGGCACACCCGGGCGCGCGAACGGCGTGCCGCTCTTCGGCGCGGACCAGGGACCCGCGTGGTCCTCGTCCTCGACACCGCGGACGACGACGTCGTACTCGTCACCGTTCGCGAGCCCGTCGATCTCGAAGACGGCGTCGAAACCGCTCTGGTCGTCGGGGTCGGTCACCGCCGCGACGGGCGTCGTCCCGCCGTCCAGCGAGTACTCCCAGCTCGACGGGTAGATGCCGTCCGCGTCGGCGCTGACGAAGACCCGCAGGCCTTCGTCGATGCCCTCGACGGCCTCGATGGTGGGCGTGCCGATGCCGGCGGCCTGGGCCACCCCGGTGACACCGAGCAATGCCGTGGACAGCCCGACCGTGCCGGCGGCCAGGAGGCCGAGCGCACGACGGGGTGATGACGTGAGCTGCACGTCGACTCCCTCTGTGGGTTCCCCGGAGCGCCGGGGCGGGCGTCCGGCGATCCGGACGCGACAAGAAACCACGGCGCGCCCTCCTGCCCACGCCACGCCACGCGTCCGCAGTACGCGTGTTGCACAGCGCAACGAAAATGACGTCCCGGGGTGAACGCGCAGCTCACGAGGGTGCGATCTGAACCCGAAACCCCGACGAAGCGGAACGCTCCGGTTGTCGAATGCTGTGCCCGAGGGACCCGGGAACGACGACGGCCGCCGTCCCCAGGGTGGGGGACGGCGGCCGACGCGGACGTCAGCGGATGTGCACGCCCGAGATGGTGCGCGCGATGACCAGCCGCTGGATCTCCGAGGTGCCCTCGAAGATCGTGTAGATCTTGGCGTCGCGCGCCATCCGCTCGACCGGGTAGTCGCGGGTGTAGCCGTTGCCGCCCAGGATCTGCATCGCCTGCTCGGTCACCCGCACGGCGGTCTCGCCGGCGACGAGCTTGGACATCGAGCCCTCGGCCGCGGTGAACTGCTGGCCGTTCTGCGCCATCCACGCGGCCCGCCAGACCAGCAGCCGGGCGGCGTCGATGGAGGTCCTCATGTCGGCGAGCATGAAGGCGATCGCCTGGTTCTCGATGATCGCGCGGCCGAACTGCTCGCGCTGCTTGGCGTACTCGAGCGCGTACTCGTAGGCCGCCCGCGCGACGCCGACGGCCTGCGCGCCCACCGCGGGCCGGGTGCGCTCGAAGGTCGCCATCGACGGCTGGGTGCGGCCGGTCTTCGCGCCCTCCCGGGCGCGGGCGAGCCGCTCCTCGAGCTTCTCCCGGCCGCCGAGCAGGCAGTTCCCCGGGATCCGGCAGTCCTCGAGCACGACCTCGGCCGTGTGCGAGGCCCGGATGCCGTGCTTGAGGAACTTCTGCCCCTGCGACAGCCCCTTCGTGCCGGGCGGGACGATGAAGCTGGCGTGCCCGCGGGCCTTGAGCTCCGGGTCGACGACGGCGCTGACGACGTGGATGTCGGCGATGCCGCCGTTGGTCGCCCACGTCTTCGTGCCGTTGAGCACCCACTCGTCGGTCTTCTCGTCGTAGACCGCGCGGGTGCGCATCGCGGCGACGTCGGACCCCGCGTCGGGCTCGGACGAGCAGAACGCGGCCACCTTGGGCTCGGCCTCGGTGCCGAACATCTGCGGCACCCACTCCCCCACCTGCTCGGGCGTGCCGTTCGCGCTCACGCCCGCGGCGGCCAGCGCCGTGCCGACGATCGCGAGGCCGATGCCGGCGTCACCCCAGAAGAGCTCCTCCAGGGCGATCGGCAGCCCGAGCCCGGACTCCTCGAAGGACTGCGCGGCGAAGAAGTCGATCGAGTACAGGCCGACCTTGGCCGCCTCCTGGAGGATCTCCCAGGGGGTCTCCTCCCGCTCGTCCCATTCGTGGGCCGCGGGACGGATGACGTCCTCGGCGAACTGGTGCACCCACTTCTGCAGCTCGATCTGGTCCTCGGTCAGCCCGAACGACACGGCCATCAGGTGGAACCCCTCTTCATGTCCTGGTTTGCCTACCGGGCCCGTGCGGACCCGCTGTCTCAGCGCGTGCGGATCGTCCCGACCAGGTGGTCGGTGCCGGCCGTGGCGTTGCGCACCGCGACGTCCCAGCCCTCCGCCACCTGGGCGGTGGACACCTCGACGGTCGAGGGGAGGAACAGCGGCTTCCTGAAGGCGACGTCGACGTCGATCGCGTCCGGCAGCCGGCCGGCGAGCGTACCGAGCACCCGGGCCTTGACCCACATGCCGTGCGCGATCGCCCGCTTGAACCCGAACGCCTTCGCAGTCAGCCCCGACAGGTGGATCGGGTTCACGTCACCGGAGACCTTCGCATAGCGGCGCCCGGCGTCGTCCGGGACCCGCCAGGTCGCGGCCACCCGGCCCAGCGCGCCCACGGGCACGTCGAGGTCGGCCTCGGGCGCTCCGGCGGGCGCCGTCGCACCGCGGGAGAGGTAGGTCGAGCGGGAGCGCCAGACCTCCTGCCCGGCGACAGCGACGCGCGCGCACAGGTCGACGCTCGCCCCGCTGCGGTGGTTGGCGAAGCGCTCGGCCCACACCTCGAGGTCCAGCGCCTCGTCCGCACGCACCCCGCGCAGCACCTCGATCCGGTTGCGGACGTGCACCAGGCCCGGCAGCGCCAGCGGGAACGCGCGGTCGGTCATCAGCGCCATCTGCAGCGGGAAGGTGAGCATGTGCGGATAGGTCGCCGGGAGGACGTCGCCCAGCGGCAGCCGGCACACCCGCGTGTACGCCGCGAGGTGGTCGCGGTCGACGGTGACTCCGTGCCGGGCCAGGTGCGTGTCCGGCAGGTCGCCGCCCCGGCCGCGCGCGGTGACGGCGGCCTTCGCGTACAGCGCGCCCAGGTTCGGTGCGTCGTCCAGCACCGTGGTGGCGGGCATCAGGCCCCCAGCAGCGACTGGCCGCAGACCCGCACGGTCTGGCCGTTGACGCCCGCGGCACCCGGCTGCGACAGCCACGCGATCGTCTCGGCGACGTCGACCGGCAGCCCGCCCTGCTGCAGCGAGTTCAGCCGCGCGCCGATCTCGCGGGTGCCGAACGGCATCTTCGCCGTCATCTCGGTGACGATGAAGCCCGGCGCGACGGCGTTGATCGTGGCGCCGCGCTCGGCGAACTCCGGCGCCCAGGCGCGCACCATGCCGATGACGCCGGCCTTCGACGCGGCGTAGTTCGTCTGGCCACGGTTGCCGGCGATGCCCGACTGCGAGCTCACCGCCACCACGCGCGCGCCGGGGTTCAACGCGTCGCTGTCGAGCAGCGCCCGGGTGATGTCCAGTTGCGCCTGCAGGTTGACGGCCATGACGCTGTTCCAGCGGGCGGCGTCCATGTTGACCAGCAGCTTGTCGCGGGTGATCCCGGCGTTGTGGACGACGATGTCGGCGCCCTTCCTCCCGCCCGCGGAGTGCCGCTCCTTCAGGTGCTCGACGAGCCGCTGCGGGGCGTCGTCGGCGGTGATGTCCAGCTGCAGCGCCGTCCCGCCGATCGCGTTCGCGACCTTGGCCAGGCTGTCGCCGGCGGCCGGGATGTCGACGGCGACGACGTGCGCGCCGTCCCGGGCCATGACCTCCGCGATCGCCGCCCCGATGCCGCGCGCGGCTCCGGTGACGACGGCGACCTTGCCGCCCAGCGGCCTGTCGTCGTCCTGGCCCGTGGGCACGTCGGCGGCCGACAGGGTGACGCCCTGCCCGTCGACGTAGGCCGAGCGGCCGGAGAGGAAGAAGGTGAGCGGGGAGGCGACCGAGGCCTCGGCGCCCTCGGGCACGTAGATGGCGTTGGCCGTCGAGCCGTCGCGCAGCTCCTTGCCGATCGAGCGGGTCAGCCCGTCGATCGCCTGGCGGGCGGCGGCCTGGGCCGGGGAGTCGGCGGCGGCCGGCGGGTCGGCGAGGACGACGACCCGGCCGCTGGGCCGCAGCCGCTTGAGCGCGGGGGCGAGGAAGTCGTGGGCGGCGGCGAGGTCGGCCGGGCCGGTCAGCCCGGTCGCGTCGAGGACGATCGCGCCGTACTTCTCGCCGTCGGTGTCGCCGTCGGCCGTGACCGGCGAGAGCACCGTGACCCCGGCGTCCCGGAGCACCGTCGTCACCGTGTCGCGCAGCCGGCCCTGGCCGGCCGAGCCGACCACGACCGGGCCCGGCAGCAGCGGCTGCCCAGGCTCGTACCGGCGCAGGACGGCGGGCCGGGGCAGGCCGAGCTGCTTGGTGACGGTCGTGCCGACGCCGGAGTTGACGAAGTTCGTGTACCAGTCAGCCACGGGGAGCTGTTCCCTTCGATCGGGTGCCGACCGAGGGGCCGAAATCGTGCTTCTGGCCCCTCGGGGCGGGGTCAGGACTCGAGGATGGCGACGACGCCCTGGCCGCCGGCGGCGCAGATGGAGATCAGGCCGCGCTTGCCCGGACCCGCCTCGTGCAGCATCTTCGCCAGCGACGCGACGATCCGGCCGCCGGTCGCGGCGAACGGGTGCCCGGCCGCCAGCGACGAGCCGTTCACGTTCAGCTTCGACCTGTCGATCGAGCCCAGCGGGGCGTCCAGGCCCAGCTTCTCCTTGCAGAACGCCGGGTCCTCCCACGCCTTGAGCGTGGCGAGCACCGTCGAGGCGAACGCCTCGTGGATCTCGTAGAAGTCGAAGTCCTGCAGGGTCAGGCCGTTGCGGGCCAGCATCACGGGCATCGCGTAGACCGGCGCCATGAGCAGGCCCTCGCCGCCGTGCACGTAGTCGACGGCGGCGGTCTGCGCGTCGACCAGGTGGGCGAGCACCGGAAGCCCCTTGGTCTGCGCCCACTCGTCCGAGGCCAGCAGCACCGCCGAGGCCCCGTCGGTGAGCGGGGTGGAGTTGGCCGCGGTCATCGTGGCGCCCTCGCCCTTGCCGAAGACCGGCGTGAGCTTCGCCAGCTTCTCCAGCGACGAGTCGGGCCGCAGGTTGTTGTCCCGGGTCAGGCCGAGGTACGGCGTCACCAGGTCGTCGAAGAAGCCGCGCTCGTAGGCCGCGGCCATGTTGCGGTGCGAGCGGACGGCGAGCTCGTCCTGCTCCTCCCGGCCGATCTGCCACTCCGCGGCGGTGATCGCGGCGTGGTCGCCCATCGCCAGGCCGGTGCGCGGCTCGGCGTTGCGCGGGATCTCCGGCACGAGCTGGCCGGGGCGGATCCGCGCCAGCGCCTTGAGCCGGTCCTGCAGGGTCTTGGCGCTGTTCAGTGAGATGAGCACCCGGCGCAGGTCGTCGCCGACGGCGAGCGGCGCGTCGGACGTGGTGTCCACGCCACCGGCGATGCCGGACTCGATCTGGCCCAGCGCGATCTTGTTGGCGACGAGCACCGCGGCCTCGAGGCCCGTGCCGCACGCCTGCTGGACGTCGTAGGCCGGGGTGGTGGCCGAGAGCGTGGAGCCGAGCACGGACTCGCGGGTCAGGTTGAAGTCCCGGGCGTGCTTGAGGACGGCGCCGGCCACGACCTCGCCCAGCTGCTCGCCCTGCAGCCCGAACCGGGCGACCAGCCCGTCGAGGGTGGCGGTGAGCATGTCCTGGTTGGACGCCTGCGCGTAGGCGGAGTTGGACCGGGCGAACGGGATCCGGTTCCCGCCGACGATCGCGGCTCGACGGACACCGGTGGGGCGCGGAGCAGCGTTCGGGGTGGCAGCCATGGAGACCTCCGGGGGTCGGTTCGACGCGTGGCCGGTACCGAGGGTACGCGGTACCGTCATTCACATGAAAGCCGAGGCGGTGAGACGCTCGTCGCAGGTGCGTGTACCGGCAGACAAGATCGCCCAGGGCGATCAGCGCCGCGAGTCGAAGGCGCGTGATCGCCGCGATTCCCGCTGGGACGAGCACCGCCGGGCCCGCCGCGAGCAGCTCGTCGACGCCGCCGTCGCCGCCGTCGGCAAGCACGGCGCGGGCGTCGGCATGGAGGAGATCGCCGCCGAGGCGGGGACCAGCAAGACCGTCGTCTACCGCCACTTCACCGACCGCACCGACCTGTACCTCGCCGTCTGCAGCCGGGTCGCGGGCTCCCTGCTGGCCGAGCTGCGCGCGGCGATGGACCGCAGCGACACCCCGCGCGGCACCCTCGCCGCGGCGGTCGAGACGTACCTGGCGTTCATCGAGGCCGACCCGGAGCTCTACCGGTTCGTCGTCCACCCCCAGGGCCACAATCGTGCTTTTGGCCCTGATCCGATCGAGGGACTGTCCGACCTCGTCGGCGACCAGGCGACGGCGATCCTGGCCGAGGCGCTGCAGCAGGCGGGGCGCGAGCCGGCCGCCGCGCAGCCCTGGGGGCACGGCGTCGTCGGCATGGTCCGGGCCGCCGCCGACTGGTGGCTGCGCGCCGGCCGCCCCATGCTCCGGACCGAGCTCGCCGCGCATCTGACCGACCTCGCCTGGGCAGGACTGTCCGGCGTCGTCACCACCGAAGCAGGCCCCACGGAGGAGGAACTGTGACCAGCACCCACCCCTCGACGGCCGCCGCCGTCGACCCGGCCCGGATCACCGAGGTCATGGACGGCCGGTGGGCGCACATCCGCCGCGACGCCCGCGAGAACCTGCACGACCCCGACTTCCTGCCCGTCTACGGGGAGTCGATGGCCGAGGCCCGCGCGCGGGTCACCCGCGCCGCGAAGAAGCTCGCCGCCTCCGGCCAGGTCGGCTACGGCTTCCCGAAGCAGTACGGCGGCGAGGACGACATGGGCGGCTCGGTCACCTCGATCGAGATGCTGGCCTTCGGCGACCTCTCGCTCATGGTGAAGGCCGGCGTCCAGTGGGGCCTGTTCGGCGGAGCGATGCAGCTGCTGGGCACCCAGGAGCAGCACGACAGGTACCTGGCCGACGCGATGAGCTTCGACCTGCCCGGCTGCTTCGCGATGACCGAGACCGGCCACGGCTCCGACGTCCAGCAGCTGCGCACGACGTGCACCTACGACCCGGCGACGCAGTGCTTCGACCTGCACACCCCGCACGAGGCCGCGCGCAAGGACTACATCGGCAACGCCGCCCAGGACGGCCGCATGGCGGTGGTGTTCGCGCAGCTGATCACCCAGGGGAAGAACCACGGCGTGCACGCCTGGCTGGTGCCGATCCGCGACGCCGACGGGAACCCGATGCCGGGCGTGACCATCGGCGACGACGGCCCGAAGGCCGGCCTGTCCGGCGTGGACAACGGCCGGCTGACCTTCGACCACGTGCAGGTCCCGCGGGACATGCTGCTCGACCGCTACGGCCAGGTCGCCGAGGACGGCACCTACACGTCGAGCATCGAGAACGAGACCCGCCGCTTCTTCACCACCCTGGGCACGCTGGTCCGCGGCCGGGTCAGCGTCGGCGGCTCCGCGGCGTCGGCGACCAAGCTGGCGCTGGACATCGCGGTCCGCTACGGCGAGGTGCGCCGCCAGTTCGCCGCCCCCGGCGAGGACCGCGAGATCAGGATCAACGACTACCTCGTCCACCAGCGCAAGCTGCTGCCGGCGCTGGCCACCACCTACGCGCTGCACTTCGCGCAGGGCGCGCTCGTCGAGGCGATGCACGACATCCAGTCCGCCGTCCACGTGGAGGGCAAGGAGGTCGACGAGCAGGCGCAGCGGGAGCTCGAGTCACGTGCCGCCGGGCTGAAGGTCGCCCAGACCGCCCACGCCACGAAGACCATCCAGATGTGCCGGGAGGCCTGCGGGGGCGCGGGCTACCTGCAGGAGAACCGGCTGCCGCACCTCAAGGCCGACACCGACGTCTTCACCACGTTCGAGGGCGACAACACCGTCCTGCTCCAGCTCGTGGCCAAGGGCCTGCTCACCGGCTACCGCGACGCGTTCGGCTCCCTGGAGGGATGGGGCAAGGTCGGGTTCGTCGCCGACCTCGTGCGCGAGACGGTGCTGGAGCGGACGGCGGCCCGCGCGCTGATCGCCCGCCTCGTCGACGCCGTCCCGGGTGTGGACGACGTCCCGATGCTCGAGCGCGGCTGGCAGCTGAAGATGTTCGAGTTCCGCGAGAAGCACTCGCTGGAGGGCGCGATCCGGCGGCTGCGGAAGAACTCGACGACCGACGGCATGGAGCCGTTCGACATGTTCAACGACGTCCAGGACCACGTGCTCAAGACCGCGCAGACGCACATCGACCGGATCGTGCTCGAGGCGTTCGTCGACGCCGTCGACCGCACGACCGACCCCGCGACCCGCGAGCTGCTGGACAAGGTCTGCGACCTCTACGCGCTGTCGGTCATCGAGGCGGACAAGGCCTGGTTCCTCGAGCACGGCCAGCTCACCCCCGCCCGCGGGAAGCTGCTCACCGCGAACGTCAACCAGCTGCTCAAGGAGCTGCGGCCGCACATGATCACGCTGGTCGACGCGTTCGCCATCCCCGAGGGGTGGAAGGCGGCGAAGATCCTCGAGGAGGAGGCCGACCGCCAGGAGGCGATGGCCGCCCGCGACGCCGAGCTGCGGGCGCAGAACGCCGAGAACACCCCGGAGGGCACCGCCACCGACCTGGACGTCCCGCCCGGTCAATGACCCGCGACCGGGGGGCCAAAAGCGTGCTTTTGGCCCCCCGGGCGCGGGTCGGCTCAGGCCAGGCGGACGGCGAGGACGGCGACGTCGTCCTCCGCGTCGGGGAGGAACATCTCCCCCAGCACGCGGTCGCACAGCTCCTCCAGCGGCAGGCCGGCGTTCTGCCGCAGCACCGCGAGCAGCTCGGCGGTCCCGGCGTCGATGTCGCGGTCGCGGCGCTCGACCAGCCCGTCGGTGTAGAGCAGCACGGTGGCGCCGGGGCGCAGCGGCTCGGTGCGGTCCGCGCGGACCGCTCCCGGGTCGACGCCGAGCAGCAGGTCGGTCGACGAGCCCTCCAGCAGCCGCACCTCGCCCCCGGCGTCGACGACCACCGGCGGCGGGTGGCCGGCGCTGGCCCACCGCAGCAGCACGCCGCCCACGGGCCCGGGCTCCAGGTGCGCCACCAGCGCGGTCGCCATCGTGTGCAGCGCCAGCCCGCGCAGCGCCCGGTCGAGCTCGCCGAGCACCTCCGCCGGGCCCGCCCCGCTGGAGAAGCTGATGCCGCGCAGCAGCCCGCGGACCTGACCCATCGCGGCGGCGGCCCGGGTGTCGTGCCCGACGACGTCGCCGATCGCGAGGACCGTGGTGCCGGTGGACTGCTGGAACGCGTCGTACCAGTCGCCGCCGATCTCGGCGCCCTCGGCCGCGGGCACGTACCGCACGACGATCTCGCAGTCCTCGAGCCGCGGCGGCTCGGTGAGCATGCTGCGCTGCAGGGCGTCGGCGAGGTCGCGCTGCTGGCCGAACAGGCGGGCGTGGTGCAGCGCCATCCCGGCCCGGCGGCCGATCTCGACGGCGGTCTCGACGTCGGCCGGTGAGTGCGCGCCGCGCTCGGCGCCGTTGAGCAGGCACAGCACGCCGACGGTCTGGCCCCGGCTGGTCAGCGGGACGGCGACGGCGGACCGCGGGTCCAGCGCCATCAGGGCGGCGCGCGCCTCGGTGTCGGGGAGCGACAGCGCGATGCGCTCGGGCGTCAGCTCGGTCAGCACCAGCGGCTGCCCGGTGCGGAAGACCAGCCGCGGCGCCCCCTCGGCGCCGACCGTCTGGACCATCTGCCGGACGTAGTCGGCGACCGCGCCCGCCCGCGAGCGATCGCGGTGCGCGCTGGCCGACTCGTGCAGCCGGCCGTGCTCGTCGGTGGTCACCAGCCAGCACCAGTCGCCCAGCCGGGGGACGACGAGCGACGAGAGCCGCTGCAGCTGCTCGCCGATGTCGAGGGTGCTCGCCAGCACGCGCCCCACCTCGGCCAGCAGCTCCAGCCGCTGGTTGGCGTCGGTCATCGCGGCGACGGCGGCGGCCCGGTCGGCGTCGGCCTGCAGCCGGGAGATGCTCAGCGCCATCTGCGCGGCGAGCCCCTCGAGCAGGCGGAGCTCCTCGTCGTCGAAGGTGTGCTCCGTCGTCCAGTAGACGACGAAGCTGCCGAGCAGCCGGCCCTCCACCAGCAGCGGCAGCGTGGCCAGCGCCCGGGCGCCGAGCACCTCGCTGATCCGGGCCATCGCCGGGAACCGCTCCACCGCCTCCTCGGCGCTCGGGAACAGCACCCGCTCGCCGGTGCGGGCCGTGTACTGGACGGGCAGCGCGTCGTCGAGCTGGAGGACGAGCATCCCGTCAGCGGTCACCTCGGCCGCCGTCTGCGCGCGGACGGCGTCGGCGACCTGGCGGCCCAGGTACACCCCGGCCGTCACCCCGTCCCGGGCCAGGACGGCGATGCCGCCGGAGACCGCGCCGAGCACCTCCGCGCCGCGGAGGGTGATCTCGGCCAGCTCCCCGATCCCGGTGGCGTTGGCGACCTCCGCCGCGACCGCCGTCACCGCCGCGCTCCGCTGCACCGCGATCAGCCGCGCCTCGGCCTGCGCGCGCGCCTCGGTGACGTCGAGGACGGTGCCGAGGATCCGCTCGGGCTCGCCGTCGGACCCGCTGAGCACCCGACCGCGGCAGACGATCCAGCGGACGGCGCCGTCGAGACGCCGGATGCGCAGCTCCACCGTGTACTGCGCGCGGGCCTCGATCGCCTCCTGCATGACCTGCTCGCTCGGCTCGCGGTCCTCCGGGTGCACGTAGCCGGCCATCAGCTCGTCCAGGGGCAGCCGCACGGCGCCCTCGTGGCCGAAGATCACCCCGCTGCGCTCGTCCCAGTCCATGAGGCCGCGGCGCAGGTCGACCTCCCAGATGCCGACCGAGCTGGCCTCCAGGGCGATGCCCAGGCGGCGCGTGGAGACGGTGACGTCGGCCTTGGCCGCGGCGAGCTCCAGCTCCGCGACGACGGAGGCCGCCAGCTGGCGCAGCAGCTGGGCCTCGTCGTCGCTCCACGCGCGCGGCTCGGCGTCGTAGAGCGCCAGCACCCCCACCACGTGCCCGGACGCCGACAGCAGCGGGGAGCCCAGGTAGGCGCCCACCTGTCCCGAGGTCACCGCCGGGAGGTGGGCCACGCGCGCGTCGGCCGGCGCGTCGGGGACGGCGAGCGGGACACCGGTGGCGACGACGATCGCCGAGAGGGCGCCGGTCAGCAGCGCGGGTCCGCCGACCACCCCGGGCGGCAGGCCGTGCCCGCCGACGACGGTGTCCTGGTCGGTGAACAGGGTGACCTTCGCGTGGCCCGCGCCCACGAGCCGGGCGGCCAGGCCCGAGAGCCGGTCGTAGGCGGCCGGCCCGGGCACCTCGGAGAGCAGCCGCCGGGCGGCGGCGACGCGCAGGGGATGGGCGAGGACGTCGTCGGGGGACGGGACGGTTCGCGGGCCGGGCACGCGTCCCCCTCTCTCGTGGCGGTCCCCGAGGTGGGCACCGAACGGATCATGGTTGCACGGCGGTCCACCCGCGCCGCCGTCCGTCAGCCGGTGGGGGGACGCGCCGCCCTGCCCCGGCCGGGTGACGTCGCCCACGGCGGGTCAAGAGCTGGTCCGGACGAGCCGATCCCCTGCCCATGCCCGGCACCCGCACGGCCGGCCTGCCGGACTGCCGTCCGCTGCTGGCCGACCACGACGACCTGACGCTGGTGTTCCAGCCGATCGTCGACCTCGCCACCGGAACGGTGGCGGGGTACGAGGCGCTGGCCCGGTTCCCGGGCGCCGCCGGGCCGGACGTCTGGTTCGCCGCGGCCGCCGAGGCCGGCGTCGCCGCCGAGCTGGAGGCGCTGGCGATCCACAAGGCGCTGGCCGTCGTCCCCGACCTGCCGGCCGACACCTTCCTGACCGTGAACGTCAGCCCGCACCTGCTCGGCACCGCTCCGGTCCAGGCGGCGCTCGCCGTGCGGGCGGACCTGCACCGCGTCGTCGTCGAGCTCACCGAGCACACCCCCGTCGACGATCTGGACGCACTGCGCGCCCAGATCGCGCTGCTGCGCGGCCGCGGCGCGCTCATCGCCCTGGACGACGCCGGCAGCGGCTACTCCGGCCTGCAGCAGATGGCCGCGCTGCGCCCGCAGCTGGTCAAGCTCGACCGGGCGCTGGTCGCCGACGCCGACGCCGACCCCGTGCGCATGGCGCTGGCCGAGATGGTCGGCGAGTTCGCCGGCCGCATCGACGCCTGGCTGCTCGCCGAGGGCGTCGAGACCGCCGCGGAGCTCGCCGCCTTCGCCCAGCTCGGCGTCCCGCTGGCCCAGGGCTGGCTGCTGGGCCGCCCGGCCCGGACCTTCGAACCGCTGGACCCCGACGTGCAGCGGCTGGTGCGCGCCCAGGTCGCCCGGGCGCGACTCACCGAGAGCGTGGCCAGCGTGGTCCGCCCGGTGCGCCAGTACGCCGAGGGCGAGGAGCTCCCCTCCGTGCCGCCGGCGCTGCTGCTCGGGCCGCACGGCGTCCCCACCGCGCTGCTCCTGGCCGACCTGCGCACCGGCGAGGTCTACACCGCTCCGGTCACGCTGCGCGTGCACCCGTCGACCGACATCCAGGAGACGCTGCAGCGGGCGCTGACCCGGCCGCCGGCGCACCGGTTCGAGCCCGTCGTCTGCACCGATCCCAGCGGTTCCGTCCTCGGCATGATCCGCGTCGAGGACCTCGTCGGCGCCCGCCGCAGGAGCCGCTGAACCCCAGACCCTCCCTGCATCCGAGCAGCGGAGCCGTACCACCCACCACCCAAGGAGCACCGTTCATGAAGCGATTCGCGTGCGGCGACGTCATCCCCGGATGCGGCGCCACCTTCACCGCCGCCGACGAGGCCGGCATCTTCGCCCAGGCCGTTCCGCACGCGGCCGCCGAGCACGGGATCGACGAGGTGACCCCCGAGCTGGAAGCCACCGTCCGCGGCCTGATCCGCACCGTCTGAACCCCGCCCGGGTGCCGGCGTCCACCTCGGGCGCCGGCACCTAGGGGGCGCTGGCGTCGTCCAGGGCCTTGCGCTCGGCGTCGGTGAGCACCAGATCCCGCATCGGCAGCAGGTCCGCCAGCTGCTCGACCGACCGTCCCGAGGCGATCGGCGCGACCACGGTCGGCTGGTCGGCGAGCCAGCGCAGCGCTACCGCCGGCATCGGGACCTGGTGCACCCGGGCGATCTCGCCGAGCGCCGTCAGCACCCGGTCACCGCGCTCCCCGACGTACGCCGAGGCGCCTTTGGCCCGCGGTGAGTCCACCTGCTCCCCCGCCCGGTACTTGCCGGTGAGGAAGCCCTTGGCCAGCGCGAAGTACGGCAGCGTGCCGATGCCCTGGTCGCGCACCGCGTCGCGCAGCTCGCCCTCGTAGCCGGCGCGCTCCATCAGGTTGTAGTGCGTCTGCAGCGCCACGTACCCGGTCACGCCCAGCCGCTGCGCGGTCTCCCGCGCCTCGGTCAGCCGCGCCGCGGAGTAGTTCGACGCCGCGACGTAGCGCACCTTCCCGGCCTGCACCAGCTCGTCGAACGCCGTCAGCGTCTCCTCCAGCGGCGTCGTCTCGTCGTCGTAGTGGGCGTAGTAGAGGTCGATCCGGTCGGTCTGCAGCCGGCGCAGCGACTGCTCCG
Source organism: Blastococcus sp. CCUG 61487 (assembly GCF_005222955.1). Classification (GTDB taxonomy): domain Bacteria; phylum Actinomycetota; class Actinomycetes; order Mycobacteriales; family Geodermatophilaceae; genus Blastococcus. The sequence goes on from NZ_LWUA01000221.1 coordinate 35,735, forward strand.
CCGCCGTCCTGATCTCCCCGGCCGCCAGCGGGTGCTCCTTGTCCATGCGGGACGCCTTGGTGGCCACCACGATCCGGTCGCGCACGCCACGCGCGGCCATCCAGTCACCCAGGATCTGCTCCGAGGCGCCGTTGCCGTACGACTCGGAGGTGTCGACGAACGCCGGCTGCGGCTCCACGGCGTCCAGGAAGCGGTCGAGGACGGCGAAGGACGTCGGCGCGTCCGCCGTCCAGCCGAACACGTTGCCGCCGAAGCAGAGGTCGCTGACGGCCAGGTCGGTCCCGGGGAGCTGCGGCATGGCTCCCACGCTAGGCGGACCCGGCGGACGCGGCTCGGCGGCCGCTGTGGTGGATGTGACCTGGGAGCCGCCGGACACGGCCGAAAACCCACCCCCCTGGCGGATCCCGGGGGCGACGTGGCACCGTGCCCGGGGTCCGGCTCTCGCCCGGCCGGTCCTGGGCCGCGCCGTTGGCGCGGAGCGGGACACCCCGCCGGCGCGACCCGCGTCCCGGGGCCGAGGACGAGCCGGCCAGGTGCCGCAGGCACCAGCCATCCCGACTGAAAGGTTTCTCCATGAACAAGGCCGAACTGGTCTCCGCCATCGCCAAGCGCGCCGACGTGCCCGCCTCCACCGTGGACGCGGTCATCGCCGGCCTCCAGGACGAGCTGGTCGACGCCATCACCCGCGGTGACAAGGTCGCCGTCTCCGGCCTGCTCACCGTCGAGCGCACCCAGCGCTCCGCCCGCACGGGCCGCAACCCGCAGACCGGCGAGGCGATCGAGATCGCAGCCGCGAACACCGTCAAGGTGACCGCCGGCTCGAACCTCAAGAAGGCTGCGGCGGCCGTTCCGGTCTCCTGACCGACCCGCTCGGCTGACCGCCGTCGGGCGTCGCGCCGCCCCCGTGTGGTCCGGGCCACAGAGCCATGGGCCAGGATGCGGGGCAGGCGCCGCCCGACGGCGGACGGCGCACAGGGCAGCGGAGGTCCACGTGGGCAGTGATCTGACCGTCAGCACCGACCCGGCCGAGGTCGGGTTCGACGCCGGCCGCCTGGAGCGGCTCGACCGGCGGCTGGCCCGCTGGGTCGACGACGGCCAGCTGCCCGGCTTCCTCGTGACCGTGGCCCGCCACGGCAAGCTGGTGCACGTCGGCAAGGGCGGCCTCCGGGACATGGAGGCCGGGCTCCCCGTCGAGGACGACACCCGCTGGCGCATCTTCTCGATGACCAAGCCGATCACCTCGGTCGCGGCGATGATGCTGTACGAGGAGGGGGCCTTCGAGCTCACCGACCCGATCAGCAGGTGGCTGCCCGAGTTCGCCGAGACCCGCGTCTACGTGGCGGGCTCCGCGCAGAAGCCGGTGACCGTGCCGCAGATCGAGCCGATTCGCGTGTGGCACCTGCTCACCCACACCTCCGGGCTGACCTACGGCTTCCACCACGCGCACCCGGTGGACGCGATCTACCGCGCCATGGGCCACGAGTGGGGCACCCCGCGCGGCGCCGACTCCGCCGAGGTCTGCCGCCAGTGGGCCTCCGCGCCGCTGGTGTTCCAGCCGGGCAGCGAGTGGAACTACGGCGTCTCCACCGACGTCCTGGGCCGGCTGGTCGAGGTGGTCTCCGGGCAGACGCTGGGCGAGTTCTTCGCCGCGCGGATCTTCGCGCCGCTGGGCATGCGCGACACCTCGTTCGGACTGCGCCCCGAGGACGACCCGGAGTCAATGGCCCGCCTCTACCTGGCGACGCCGGGCACCCCGGGTGGCCCGTCGTCCGGCATGACCTTCAGCGAGGCGATGGACCGCGGCGCGCACAAGGCGCCGGCGTTCGAGTCCGGCGGCGGCGGGCTGGTCTCCACCGCGGGTGACTACCTGCGGTTCGTCGAGATGCTCCGCCGCGGCGGCTCCTACGACGGCGGGCGCCTGCTCAGCCCCCGCACGATCCGGCAGATGCGGACCAACCACCTGCCCGGGAACGTGGACCTCGCGACGTACGGCCGGCCGTTGTTCGCCGAGACCCCCATGCGCGGCGTCGGCTTCGGGCTCGGCTTCTCGATGGTGCTGGACCCGGCGGCGTACGGCGTGGTCTCCAGCCCCGGCGACTACAGCTGGGGCGGCGCGGCGTCGACGGCGTTCTACGTGGACCCGGTCGAGGACGTGACGGTCGGCTTCTACACGCAGCTGCTGCCCTCGAGCACCCTGCCGATCCGCAACTACCTGCGCCAACTGGTCAACCAGGCCCTCGTCGACTGACCCGCGGCCGGGATCAGGTGACCTGATCGTGCAGCGTCCTCCCTCACGTCCCACGGTGAGGGAGGACCGTCGGGGATCAGGTCACCTGATCATCGCGGAGGCGGGTCAGACGTAGCGGCGGGAGACCGTCGTTGCGACGCAGGCCGGCTTGCTGCCGCCCTCGATCTCGATGGTCGCCGTCACGACCATGTGCAGGCCGCCGTCGATCGGCGTCACCGAGTCCAGCGTCGCCCCGGCCCGGATCCGGCTGCCCACGGGCACCGGCGAGGGGAACCGCACCTTGTCGCTGCCGTAGTTGACGCCCATCCGGAAGCCGGTGGTCTCGAGGATCTGCGGCATCAGCATCGGCAGCATCGACAGCGTCAGGTAGCCGTGCGCGATCGGGCCGCCGAAGGGGCTCTCCTTCTTCGCGCGCTCCGGGTCGACGTGGATCCACTGGTGGTCGCCGGTGGCCTCCGCGAACTGGTTTACCCGCTCCTGCGTGACCTCCACCCAGTCGCTGTACCCGAGGTGCTGCCCGACCAGCGCCTGGACGCCCTCGACACCGTGCGCCGTCGTCTTCGCCATGTGCTCTCTCCCCTTCCGAGCGGTCTGATTGGCTGACCCCATCACATCGGCCTCGTCGAGGGGGAACGGGTTGCTCCGGATCGGTGGGCTGGACGTCCCGGACGGCGGCTTCGTCCTCATGGCGATCGTGAACCGGACACCCGACTCGTTCTACGACCGGGGCGCCACGTTCGCGATGGCCGCGGCGCTGGGGCGGGTGGACCAGGTCGTGGCCGAGGGCGCGGACATGGTCGACGTCGGCGGGGTCAAGGCGGCGCCCGGTGACGACGTCGACCCCGCGGAGGAGATCCGCCGGACCGTCGACCTGGTCGCCGCCATCCGCGCCGCGCACCCGACGCTGCCGCTGTCGATCGACACCTGGCGGGCGGAGGTCGCGCGCGAGGCGCTGGCCGCCGGCGCCGACGTCGTCAACGACGCCTGGGGCGGGGTGGACCCGGACCTCGCCGCCGTGGCCGCGGAGGCGGGTGCCGGCCTCGTGTGCACGCACGCCGGCGGGCTGCCGCCGCGCACCCGGCCGCACCGGGTGCAGTACGACGACGTCGTCGCCGACATCGTCGCCCGGACGACGGCGCTGGCCGAGGCCGCCGTCGCCGCGGGGGTGGACCGCGAGCGGGTGATGATCGACCCGGGGCACGACTTCGGGAAGAACACCCGGCACTCGCTGGAGGCGACGCGGCGGCTCGACGAGATGGTCGCGACGGGCTGGCCGGTGCTGGTGGCGCTGTCGAACAAGGACTTCGTCGGCGAGACGCTCGGCGTCCCGCTGGAGGAGCGGCTGACCGGCACGCTCGCGGCGACGGCGGTCAGCGCCTGGCTGGGGGCGCGGGTGTTCCGGGCGCACGACGTCGCCGCGACCCGGCAGACGCTGGACATGGTGGCCTCGATCCGGGGCACCCGCCCGCCGGTGCGGACCGTCCGCGGCCTCGCCTGAACGCGGCGACGATCAGGTGACCTGATCGTGGCGCCTCCTCCCCCACGGTGTGCGCTGAGGGAGGACGCTGCACGGGGAGGGAGGACGGCGTCGCGGCGGCCTGCGAACGTCTTCCGCGTCCCCCATCGACGGGTCTAGCGTGCGCCGCGTCAGAGAGGCCACATCCCCCGAGGAGGCCGCCATGAGCGGTCGGGTCGTGCACTTCGAGGTCCCGTTCGACGACGCGGACCGCGCGCGCAGCTTCTACGCGAACGCCTTCGGCTGGCAGCTCCTGGAGATGCCGGAGATGGGCTACACGATCGTGACGACGGGGCCCAGCGGCGACGAGGGGCCGACCGAGAAGGGCTTCATCAACGGCGGCATGCTCTCCCGGTCGGACTCGGCCGCCAGCGGACCCGTCCTCGTGCTGGACGTGGAGAGCATCGACGAGTCGCTGCGCCGGATCGGTGACCTGGGCGGCGCCACCGTCGTCGGGCGGACCCCTGTCGGCGACATGGGCTTCGCCGCCTACTTCACCGACCCCGAGGGCAACGTGATGGGCCTCTGGGAGACCGCCACCGGCTGACGCCGCCCTCCCCCTGATGATCAGGGAACCTGATCATCAGGCGTCCTCCCTCAGTGTCGGACGTGAGGGAGGCGGCAGAACGACCAGGGAACCTGATCGTCATCGCCCCAGCGGCGGTTAGGTTGCCGGGCATGGCCGCCACGGGATTCCTCACCGCCGACGAGCTCAACGACCTGCTCCCGGGCACCTTCCCCGGACTGCTCGGCATCGTCGTCGACACCCACGAGCCCGGGCGGCTGTCCAGCCACCTCGACATCCGCCCCGAACTGCTCGCGCCCAACGGCTACCTGCACGCCGGCACGGTCGTCACGCTCGCCGACACCTCCTGCGGGCTGCCCACCCGCGCCCTGCTGCCCGAGGGGTCCAGCGGCTTCACCACCATCGAGCTCAAGAGCAACCACCTGGGGACGGCGCGCGAGGGGCGGATCACCTGCACGGCGACCAACGTGCACGCGGGCCGGACGACGCAGGTGTGGGACGCCGTGGTCTCGAACGCCGCGAACGGGAAGACGATCGCGCTGTTCCGGTGCACCCAGTCGGTGCTCTGGCCGCGCTGACCCGGAGGTCCGCCCGGTCAACCCCCTCGTGACGGGCGCCACGCCGGATGTGAGACTGGCGCCACACCAGCATCGAGGAGGAACCCGTGGCACTGGCCAGCCCGTATCCCGAGGTCGAGATCCCGAACACGTCCGTCCCGGAGGCCGTCCTCGCCGCCGGCAGGGAGCGCCCCGATGCGCCCGCGCTGGTCGACGGGCTCAAGGGCGACGTCATCACCCACGGGCAGCTGGCCCAGTACGTCGACCGCGTCGCGGCCAACCTGCACGCCCGGGGCCTGCGGAAGGGCGACGTCGTCGCCGTCTTCTGCCCCAACACCCAGTGGTTCCCCGTGGTCTTCCACGGCATCGCGGCCGCCGGCTGCGTGATGAGCCCGATCAACTCGCTCTACACGCCCGACGAGATCGCCTTCCAGCTCAAGGACTCCGGCGCGAAGATCCTGATCACGATCTCGCTGTTCATGGACCGGGCGACGGCGGCGGCCGAGAAGTCCCCGGTCGACGAGATCATCGTCCTCGACGGCGCGGAGGGGCACGCCAACCTCTTCGACCTGCTCGGCGCGGACGCGCCCAGCGTCACGGTCGACTTCGACCCGGCGAACGACCTGGTCACGCTGCCCTACTCCAGCGGCACCACGGGGCTGCCCAAGGGCGTCATGCTCACCCACCGCAACCTGGTCGCGAACGTGACCCAGTGCCTGCCGCTGCTCAAGACGACGGCGGACGAGCGGATCATCGCCGTCCTGCCGTTCTTCCACATCTACGGCCTGACCGTGCTCATGAACCAGGGCCTGGCGCTCGGCGGCACCGTGGTGACCCTGCCCCGGTTCGAGCTCGAGGACTTCCTCCGCACCATCCAGGACCACAAGATCACCCGGGCGTTCGTGGCGCCGCCCATCCTGCTGGCGCTGGCCAAGCACCCGATGGTCGACCAGTACGACCTGAGCTCGCTGACCTCCATCCTCTCCGGCGCCGCGCCGCTGGACGAGCAGCTGGCGCTGGCGGTCGAGCAGCGGCTGCGGGCGAAGGGCGGGGAGGTCATCGTCGCCCAGGGCTACGGCATGACCGAGCTGTCGCCGGTCTCGCACACCTCCCCCGACCCCGGCGCGCTGCCCCCGGGCTTCACGGGCGAGGTGCCCAAGGGCTCGGTCGGCTTCGCGATCCCGAACACCGAGTGCCGGCTGGTCGACCCGGCCACGGGTCAGGACGCCGCCCCGGGCGAGCGGGGTGAGCTGTGGGTCCGGGGGCCGCAGGTCATGAAGGGCTACCTCAACAACGAGGAGGCCACCCGGTCCACCGTGGACGCCGAGGGCTGGCTGCACACCGGCGACGTCGCCGTGGTCGACGAGCACGGCATCTACACCGTCGTCGACCGGGTGAAGGAGCTGATCAAGTACAAGGGCTACCAGGTGGCCCCCGCCGAGCTCGAGGCCGTGCTGCTCAACCACCCGGAGATCGCCGACGCGGCGGTCATCGGCGTCCCGGACAAGGAGAGCGGCGAGGAGCTGCCCAAGGCCTACGTCGTCCGCGCCGCGGGCTCCGACCTCTCCGAGGAGTCGGTCATGGCCTTCATGGCCGAGCGGGTCGCGCCGCACAAGAAGATCCGCTTCGTCGAGTTCATCGACGAGGTGCCGAAGTCGTCGGCGGGCAAGATCCTCCGCAAGGAGCTCAAGGCCCGCGCCTGACGCACCGCCCCGTCGGCCCGGCCCCGCGACCGCGTGGGGCCGGGCCGGCGCGCGTCAGTCGACGGCCCGCACGGTGACCGGGGGCACCCCGGTCACCCGCTTGTAGGCCCGGGAGAACGCCGCCTCGGACTCGTACCCCAGCCGCCGGGCGACCTCGCCCACCCGCGCGCCGCGGGCGAGGTCGGCGGTGGCCAGGTGCATCCGCCAGCGGGTGACGTAGCGCAGGGCCGGCTCACCGGCCAGCTCGGTGAACCGGGCGGCGAACGCGGACCGGGACATCCGCGCCTCCGCCGCCAGCCGGTCCAGCGTCCAGGCCGCGCCCGGCTCGCGGTGCACCCGGGCCACCGCACGCCCGACCTGCGGGTCGCGCAGCGCGCGCAGCCAGCCCGGGCCGTGCTCGCCGCTGTCCAGCCAGCCCCGGATCGCCTGGACGACGACGACGTCGGCGAGCCGGGTGACGACCGCCTCCGCTCCCGGCCGGTCGTGCCGGACCTCGTCGGCGATCATCCCGAGCAGCACGGTCAACCAGCCGCCCCGCGCGGCGTCGGCGGTGTCCACGAGCAGCACCGGCGGCAGCAGCCCCAGCAGGTGCCCGGCGCCCGGACGCTCCGGCTCCAGCACACCGCACACCAGGCGGGCCGGTGCGCCACCGCCGTCCAACCGCAGCACGGAGTAGTGCTCGCCCAGGTACTCCTGCGGCAGCAGATCGGCACGGCCCTCGATCCGCGCGCCGGCGTCGCTGCGCAGCACGTGCCCGCGGCCGTGCGGCACCAGCGCGAGATCACCGGAGCGCAGCGGGTGGGTCTCGCCGTCGACCTCGAGCAGGCAGCTCCCCTCGGTGACGAGGTGGAAGCTCACGCAGGCCGGCAGCGCCGGCATCTCCACACCCCACGGAGCACTGCCCTCGGCCCGGCAGTAGAAGGTCCCCCGCATGCGCAGGTCCCCCAGCACGGGTCCGAGGGGGTCGACGGGCGCCCACGGGGCGGCGGGGTCGGGCACCGGCTCAGTCTCGTCGTGGACGACCGGCGGCGTCCAGATGCACTGGACGAACGGTCATGAAATCCGGACGCTCGACCGTTCTTCGCTGCCGGTCGTCCCGCGACGCTGGACCGTGCCGGTCGCAGGGGCCGGCGCCGAGCAAGGGAGCGAGTCATGCAGGTGCTGGTCGTGGGTGCGACGGGTGGATCGGGCCGGGCGGCAGTGGCCGCTCTGGCCGCGGAGGGGCACGGGGTGACCGCGCTGGCCCGGCGGGCGAGCACGGAGCTGGCCGGGCTGCCGGGCGTCCGGCCGGTCGACGGCGACGCCACGGTGCCCGACGACGTCGACGCCGCGGTGCGAGGCCAGGACGCCGTGGTGGTGACGCTCGGGATCACGGAGAGCGCGCTGCGGGTCCGGCTGCGGGGCAGCTCGGGCACGCCGGCCGACGTCCGGTCGCGGGGCACGGCCGCGGTCGTCGCGGCCATGCGACGGCACGGGGTGCGGCGGCTGGTCGTCCAGTCCTCCTACGGCGTGGGCGAGACCCGTCACCTGCTGCCGTTGTCGGCGCGGCTGGTCTTCGCCTTGCTGCTGAGGCCGCAGATCGCCGACCACGAGGTGCAGGAGGACGTCGTTCGCAGCAGCGGGCTGGACTGGACGCTGGTGCAGCCGGTCTACCTCACCGACGGCGACGAGCCGGCGGTGCTCACCACCGACGGCTCGGTCGAGGGGATGAAGGTCTCGCGGCGCGCGGTCGGCGGGGTCCTGGCCCGGCTGGCCACGGGTGGCGACGACGTCGGCCGCTGCGTCGCGGTCTCCGGCGGCGTCCCGGTGGCCGCGGGCGCGGCCTAGGGTCGGGGCATGCGTGCGGTGACGATCAGCGAACCCGGCGGCCCCGAGGTGCTCGGCTGGGCGGAGGTGCCCGACCCGGTCTGCGGCCCGGGTGAGGTGATCGTCGACGTCGCCGCCACCGCGGTGAACCGGGCCGACCTGCTCCAGCGTCAGGGCTTCTACCCGCCGCCGAAGGGCGCCAGCGAGATCCTCGGGCTGGAGTGCAGCGGCGTCATCAGCGAGGTCGGCGAGGGCGTCGAGGGCTGGTCGGTCGGCGACGAGGTGTGCGCGCTGCTGTCGGGCGGCGGGTACGCCGAGCGGGTCGCCGTCCCGGCCGGCCAGCTGCTGCCCCGGCCCGCGGGCGTCGAGCTGGCGACGGCGGCCGCGCTGCCCGAGGTCGTCTGCACCGTGTGGTCCAACGTCTTCCTGCTCGCCGCGCTGCGCCGCGGCGACAGCTTCCTCGTCCACGGCGGTTCGAGCGGCATCGGCACCATGGCCATCCAGCTCGCCGCCCGCGCCGGCGCGCGCGTGTTCACCACGGCCGGGACGGCGGCCAAGCTCGACGTCTGCCGGGAACTGGGCGCGGAGGTGGCGATCAACTACCGCGAGGAGGACTTCGTCGAGCGGGTGCGCGAGGCGACCGGCGGCCGCGGGGTCGACGTCCTCCTGGACAACATGGGCGCCAAGTACCTGGACCGGAACATCGACGCCCTCGCCACGGGCGGCCGGCTGGTCGTGATCGGCATGCAGGGCGGCAGCAAGGCGGAGCTGAACCTCGGCAAGCTGCTGGCCAAGCGCGCCGCGGTGCACGCCACCACGCTGCGTTCCCGGCCGGCGACCGGGCCCGGCGGCAAGGCCGAGATCGTCGCCGCGGTCCGCCACGACGTGTGGCCGGACGTCGAGCGCGGCTCGGTGCGACCCATCGTCGACCGCCGACTGCCGATGTCGCGGGCCGCCGAGGCACATCGGGTGGTGGAGGCCAGCGAGCACGTCGGCAAGGTGCTGCTCCTGCCGGCGGACTGACGCAGGACCAGCGGCTGACCAGCGCGGGCTAGCGCACCGCCGAGCGGGCCCGGAGGGCGGCGACGGCGTCGATCACCAGGCCGACCTCGTCCGGGGTGTTGTAGTGCAGCAGGCCGATCCGGACCGCTCCGCCGCTCTCGGTCACGCCGAGGGCGTCGAACAGCTCGCGGGCGTAGGCGTCGCCGTCCCAGACGCAGATGCCCTGCCGGTTGAGCTCGGCGGCGACCTGGCGCGGGCGCATGCCGTCGACGCGGAAGGCGAGGGTCGGCGTCGTCCGCTCCGGGCGGCCGATCACCTGGACGTGCCGCATGGCACGCAAGGCCTGGTCCAGCCAGCCGAACAGCTCGCCCTCGTACCGGGCGACGGCGGCCATCGAGGCGCGCAGCCGCTCGCGGCGCGACCCCGGCGTCTCCCCCGACAGCGCGGCCAGGTGGTCGACCGCCGCGGAGACGCCGGCGTACAGCTCGTGCGGCGCGCTGCCGGCCTCGAAGCGGTCGGGCACCTTGTCCGACGACGGCACGAGCTTGTCGGGGTGGAGGTGGGCCAGCAGCTGCGGGTCCGCGACCACCGCGCCCACGTGCGGCCCGCCCCACTTCGACGCGGAGAGCGCCAGGAAGTCCGCGCCGAGAGCCGTGCGGTCCAGGTACAGGTGCGGGGCGGCGTGCGCGGCGTCGACGTAGACCATCGCGCCGACGGCGTGCGCCCGGTGCGAGATCTCGGCGACCTCGGGGCAGGTGCCGATCGCGCTGCTCGCCGCGGTGAGCGCCACCAGGCGGGTCCGGCGGGAGAGCAGGTCGGCGTACTGCCAGGCGGGCAGCTCCCCGGTCTCGATGTCCACCTCGGCCCAGCGCACCTCGACACCCCGTTCCGCGGCCACCTGCACCCACGGGCGGATGTTGGCATCGTGGTCCAGCCGGCTCACCACGATCTCGTCGCCCGGCCGCCAGGTCTTCCCGATCGCGCGCGCCATCGTGTACGTCACGGCGGTCATGCTCGGGCCCAGCACGACGCCGGCGGGGGCTCCGCCCACCAGGTCGGCCAGCGCCGACCGCGCCCCGCTCACCAGCGCCTCGGCCCGCGCGGAGGCGGCGAACACCCCGCCCCGCTCGGCCAGCGGGATGCGCAGCGCGTGCCCGACCGCGCGGGCGACGTCCTCGGGCACGAGCGAGCCGGCCGGGCCGTCGACGTGCACGTATCCGTCGGCCAGGGCGGGGAAGAGGCCGCGGACCCGAGCGACGTCCAGCCGGGCCTCCATGCCTGCGCACCCTAGTTGCCCGCGCCTCCTCCACGGGGGTGGACGGGGCGGCGCCGGACTCGCGGTGAGGCGTCGGCGGGCGGGGGGCAGGATGGGGCCATGACGGCACCCGGGAACAGCAGCGAACGTCGGCAGCAGGTGCTCGTGGTGGGCCCCGACGGGCAGCCGGTGGGCGCCCTCCCGATGGCCCCCTCGTCCGGCACCGGCGAGAACGGTGACGACGGCGACGACGGCGCGCTGCAGGTGAACGAGATGGTGGAGCAGCCGGCCAAGGTCATGCGCATCGGCACGATGATCAAGCAGTTGCTAAAGGAGGTGCGGGCCGCGCCCCTCGACGAGGCGAGCCGCAACCGGCTGCGCGACATCCACGCCTCGTCGATCCGCGAGCTGGAGCAGGGCCTCGCGCCCGAGCTGCGGGAGGAGCTGGAGCGGATCACGCTGCCGTTCAGCGAGGACTCCACGCCCACGGACGCCGAGCTGCGGATCGCCCAGGCCCAGCTGGTCGGCTGGCTGGAAGGTGTCTTCCACGGCATCCAGACCGCGCTGTTCGCCCAGCAGATGGCCGCGCGGGCGCAGCTGGAGGAGATGCGCCGCAAGGCCCTCCCCGGCGGCCTGCCCCAGCAGCAGCCCGACGCGCGCCCCGGCGGCGGCCAGTACCTCTGAGGCCGTCGGCCGCCCTCCCCGCCCGCCCCCGCGGCTGGGATCAGGTCACCTGATCATCGAGTGTCCTCCCACGTGGTGCGCGCTGAGGGTGGACGCGCTACGACGAGGGAGGACGCGGCGGGCTGTGGGTGAACAGGGTTCGTCCACAGATCGGTCCACGCCGTTCTGCCCCGCACGCCGTCGCCCGATCGTGGCCGCGTGCATCCCGACCTCGCCTTCGCCATCCGTCGACGCGGCGGCGTCTTCACCGTCGCCGACGCCCGCCGCGCCGGTTACCGCCCCGACGAGGTCCGCGCCGCCGTCGGCAGCGGCGCCTGGTACCGGCTGCGGCGCGGTATCTACGTCACCGCGCAGACCTGGGCCGAGGCGACCGACGACCGCTCGCGCCACGTCCTCCACGCGCTCGCCACGCTCACCGCGCTCGGACCCGGACCCGTCCTCAGCCACACCTCGGCTGCGCGGTTCCACGGGTTCCTACTCCCCCGTGGCGTCGACACCGACGTCCGGCTCACCCACCCCGACCAGTGGCGGACCGGCCCGGGCTACCGGATCACCGCAGCCACGTTGACCGCGGACGACGTCCTCCGCGCCGGCGCCCTGTCCGTCACCTCGGCCGCCCGCACCCTCGTGGACTGTGCCCGAGAGTGGGACCCGGCCGACGCCGTCGTCGCCATGGACGCCGCGCTCCACGCGGAGCGGGTCCGGCGCCGGGACCTGGTCGCCACGGTGATGGCGCAGAGCCACTGGCTCGGTATCGGCGGGGCGGCCCGGGCGGTCCAGCTGACCGACGGGCGGGCGGAGTCTCCGCTGGAGACCCGGGGCCGGCTCGGTCTGCTGGCAGCCGGTTTCCGCAGCTTCGAATCGCAGGTGGAGCTGCACGGCCCCGCGGGGTTCGTCGCCCGGCTCGACGGCTGGTTGGACGACCTGGGGGTGGCCGTCGAGTTCGACGGCTTCGTGAAGTACGCCGATCCGCGGGACCAGCGCACTCCGGCCGAAGTGGCGTGGGACGAGAAGCGGCGCGAGGACCTCATCCGCGATCTCGACGTCCCGGTCGTGCGCATCGTGCAGGCCGACCTGCCGCGACTGGAGCGGCCGATCCGGCGGCTGGACGAACTGCGGACCCGGCCCCTGCCCGGCCCGCGTCGATACCGCATCGTCCGTACACCGGAGCCCGGTTCCGACGACGGCGACGCGGCCGCCTGAGCCCCTCCTCCCTCAGCGCCGAGCGTCCTCCCTCACCGCACACCACGAGGGAGGACGCTCGACGATCAGGTCACCTGATCCCAGCCCGGAAGAACGGGGTCAGACGGAGAAGCGGGCGATGGCCTCCTGCAGCTCACCGCTCATCCGGGACAGCTCTCGCGCGGCCTGCTGCGCCTCGGCCACCCGCTGGTTGGTCTCCTGCGTACCAGCGGCCAGCCCGGAGATCGCGGCGGCGATGCCCTGGGTGCCGCTGGCGGCCTCGGCCACGTTGCGGTTCATCTCGTTGGTGGTCGCCGTCTGCTCCTCGACCGCCGCGGCGATGGTCGCCTGGAAGTCGTTGATCTCGCCGATGACCGTGGAGATCTGACCGATCGCGTCGACCGCGCCGGCGGTGTCGGCCTGGATGGCCTCGACCCGCTGCGAGATGTCCTCGGTGGCCCGGGCGGTCTCCTGCGCCAGCTCCTTGACCTCGCTGGCGACGACGGCGAAGCCCTTGCCGGCCTCCCCGGCCCGCGCCGCCTCGATCGTGGCGTTGAGGGCCAGCAGGTTGGTCTGCTCGGCGATGCCGTTGATCAGCTTGATGACCGTGGCGATCTCCTGCGAGGAGTCGCCCAGCTTGCCGACGGTCCGCGTGGTGTTCTCCGCGACCGACACGGCCTGACCGGCGATCCGGGCGGCCTCGGTGGCGTTGTGCGCGATCTCGCGGATCGCAGACTCCATCTGGGAGGAGCCGGTGGCCACGGTGTCGACGCTCGAGGCGACCGCGCCGGCCGAGGAGACGACCTCGTCGGCCTGGCCGGCAGCGGTCTCCGCGTTGAGCCGCATGCCCTCGCTCACCGAGCTGAGCTGGGAGGACGCCGCCGCGAGGCGGGTCGAGGAGTCGTTGACCAGCACCAGCACGTCGCCGATCGCGTCCAGCGTCTCGTCCAGGGACGCCGCCATGTCCTGCAGCTCGGCGCCTCCGGTCCGGCCGGCGCGCACGGTCATGTCCCCGGCCGCGACCTGGCCGAGCACCTCGCGGATCCGCTGGACCGGCCGGGTGACGCCGCGGGAGACGACGGTGGCCAGGACGACGCTGATCAGCAGCCCGGCGGCCATGATCGCGAGGGTGAGGTTGCGGGCCGCGGCGTACGCGTCGGCCGCCTCGGCGGCAGTCGTCGAGGCCTCCTGCGCCGCGGCGGCGGTGGCCGCCTCGATCGACTCCTTGATGATCGTCTCGTTCTCGCCCATGAGCGCGAGCAGTTCCAGGGCACGCGCCGGGTTGGCGGCGATGAAGCCGGGCTGCGAGAGCTCGGCCAGCGCGGGCAGGTAGGTCTCCACGGCCGTGGCGAAGGCGGTGAACGCCGCGCGCGCGTCCGCGGACAGCGGCATGGCGTCGACGGCGGCGGTGCGGTCGGCCAGGATCTGCATGTACGCCGCGGCGTTCTCCTTCGCCGTGGCGATGGTGGTCTCCGGCAGCAGGGTGACGTTGGACCGGGCGACGTTCGCCGACAGCTGCCACCAATCGGCCTCGAGCCGGCGCAGGCCGTCCAGCGGGACGGCGCCGCGGTCGTAGACCTCCTGCGCGTTGTCGCTCAGCTGCGCCATCCGTTGGATGCCGAAGGCGCCGACGCCGATGGTGGTCAGCGCGACCACGAGGATCGCGGCGAGCATCCGGGTCCGCAGGCCGATGCGGGCGGTGCGGGCGGGGTCCGGCTGGAGCGGCGTCGTGCCGTCGCCGGTGCCCTCACCGGCCGGTGCGTCCGGGTCGTACGCCTGCTCCATGCCTGCCTGCTCTCCTGAGTGCCGAACGATGCGGGTGGGACCTCGCAGTCCTTTCGGCACCGCCGCGGCTTTGTTGAGCCGGTGTCTCGATCGCCGGGGAGAGTCGTTACACGGAGGCCAGGAAGGCGGCGACGCCGTCCTCGTCGTTGCCGTCGGTCACGTCGGTGGCGACGGCGAGCAGCGCGGGATGGGCGTGCGCCATCGCGACCGCCCGCCCGCCGCCGGCGCGCACCCACTCGAAGGCGGCGATGTCGTTGGGCATGTCCCCGAAGACGACGACGTCCTCCGGGCCCACCCCGTGCTCGGCGGCGACGCGCTCGATGCCGGAGGCCTTGGTGACGCCGAGCGCGGAGATCTCGGCGAGCGCGTCGGGGCCGGAGTGGGTGACGGTGGCCCGGCCGCCGACGACCTCCTCGACCAGGCCGACGAACTCGTCGCGCGGCAGCTCCTCGTGCCGGGCCAGCAGCTTGGCCACCGGTTGGGCGACCATCTCCTCGAGGGTGGCCACCGCGACACCGGGCGCGTTCACGTCCCAGCGCGGCCGGTAGATCGGTTCGTGACGGAACTCCAGCCCGTACTCGACCGCGAACCAGGTGTCCGGCTGGCGGCCGCGCAGCTCGTCGGTGACCGAGCGGAGGACGTCGGGATCGACCGGCTCCTCGTGCAGGATCTCGAAGCTCGCCAGGTCCAGCAGCACCGCGCCGTTGCAGCAGACCGCCGTCCCGTGCTCGAGGACCCTGCGGATCCGGTGCATCCAGCGCGGCGGCCGGCCGGTGGCCAGCACGACGGGGACGCCGTCGGCGCGCCACCGGTCCAGCTCGGCGAGGGTGGCGTCGCTGACGGTGTCGTCGCTGCGCAGCAGGGTGCCGTCCATGTCGCTGGCGATGAGCCGGGGCTTCCAGTCAGACACCGGGAAGCACCGCCTCCAGGTAGCGGGCGACGCCGTCGGCCCGGTGCCCGCTGGTGAGGTGCGGCGTCAGCGCCCGGACCTCGGGGTGCGCGTTGGCCACCGCGACGGCGCGGCCCCCGGCGTCCTGCACGGCGGCGAGCATCGGCAGGTCGTTGGGCATGTCGCCGAAGACGAGGACGTCGCCGAACCCGACGCCGTACCTGTCCAGGGCCATCTGCAGCCCGCTGGCCTTGGTGATCCCGGGCGGCAGCACCTCGATGAAGCCAAGGCCGGCGTGGGTGACCTCGGCGTCGGCCGGGTCGACGACGGCCCGCGCGTGCGCGAGCAGCTGGTCCTGGTCGAGGGTGTCCGAGCGCAGGAAGACCTTGAGGACGGCGCCCTCCGGCATCACCTCGCCGCGCTCGAGGACGTGGGAGAGCTCGGGATAGGGCCAGTCGAACCCGTTCTCCACGCGCAGCCGGGTGCGCACCTCGCCCTGCTCCGCGGCGTCCTCCACGGCGATCGTGACGTCGCCGGCGACGCCTTCGATCGCCTCGATCACCCGGACGGCGTGCTCGCGGGGCATCGCGACCGTCCGCAGCACCTCCTCGCGCTCGAGGTCGACGACGAACCCGCCCTGGCTCAGCACGGCGATGCCGCGGCCGCCGAGGGCGTCGTGCACGGTCTCGAGCAACCGGGGGCCGCGGCCGGTGACGCCGACGACGGGGATGCCCGCCGCCCAGCACGCGTCGAGGGCCTCCCGGGTGCGGGCGCTGACCCGGCCGTGCTCGTCGAGCAGCGTGCCGTCGAGGTCGCTGGCCACGAGCTTCGGCCGCCACGGGTCGAGCTTCCCGAGGTCGACCACCCGGTCCGCGCCCGGCAGGATCCCGTGCGGCCGGATGGCCCGTGGCGGGCGCGCGGTCATGCGCTCGGCACTGCCGCGGCGAGGGTCATGCCCGGGGTGAGCACCTCGACGCCGCCCAGCCACGGGCGCAGCGCGACCGGCACGTGCACCGAGCCATCGGCGCGCTGGTGCACCTCGAGCAGGCAGGCGATCGTGCGGGCGATCGCGCAGAGGGTGCCGTTGAGCGTGGCGGCGGT
This sequence comes from Blastococcus sp. CCUG 61487, assembly GCF_005222955.1. Lineage (GTDB taxonomy): Bacteria > Actinomycetota > Actinomycetes > Mycobacteriales > Geodermatophilaceae > Blastococcus. Next base: position 51,989 of record NZ_LWUA01000221.1, read on the forward strand.
CTGGTTCCTGCCGTCCGCGTCGCGGTAGCGGATGTTGAGCCTCCGGGCCTGGAACGTGGTGCAGTCCGACGTCGAGGTGAGCTCCCGGTAGGTGCCCTGGGAGGGGAACCACGCCTCGATGTCGTACTTGCGCGCGGCGCTCGTGCCCAGGTCACCGGCGGCGATGTCGACCACCCGGTAGGGCAGCTCCAGCGCCTGCAGGAACTCCTCCTCCCACTGCAGCAGCCGGAGGTGCTCGGCGGCGGCGTCCTCGGGTGCACAGAAGGTGAACATCTCGACCTTGTCGAACCAGTGCACGCGGATGATGCCGCGGGTGTCCTTGCCGTAGGACCCGGCCTCGCGGCGGAAGCAGGACGACCACCCGGCGTAGCGCTTCGGCCCGCTCGCGAGGTCGAGCACCTCGTTCGCGTGCATCCCGGCGAGGGCGACCTCCGAGGTGCCGACGAGGTAGAGGTCGTCGCGCTCGATCCGGTACACCTCCTCGTCGTGCTCGCCGAGGAAGCCGGTGCCCTCCATCGCCTCGGGCTTGACCAGCGCCGGGGCGACGACGGGGGTGAGACCGGCGGCCACGGCCCGGCTGATGGCCAGCTGGGCGAGCGCGAACTCGAGCAGCGCGCCCGGGCCGGTGAGGAAGTAGAAGCGGGAGCCCGACACCTTGGCGCCGCGCTCCATGTCGATCGCGCCCAGCTTCTCGCCGATCTCCAGGTGGTCGCGCACCTCGAAGTCGTAGGCCGGCACCTCACCGACGGTGCGCAGGGTGACCGCGTCGTCCTCACCGCCGGGGGGGACCTCGTCGTGGACGACGTTGGCGAGCTTCAGGTGGACCTCGCGCAGCGCGGCGTCCGCCTCGCGCTGGGCGGCCTCGGCGTCCTTGACCTCCGCGGCGAGCGCCTTGGCCTTCTCGAGGACCGCCGGCCGCTCCTCCGGGCTCGCCTTCTTCACCGACTGGGAGACGGCCTTCTGCTCGGCGCGCAGGTCGTCGGCCCGCTTGACCGCCTCGCGGCGGGCGGCGTCGGCGGCCAGCAGCGCGTCCACGAGGGACTCGTCGGCGCCCCGGGCCCGCTGGCTGGCACGGACGACGTCGGGGTTCTCGCGCACGAGTCGCAGGTCGATCACGCGCACAACACTAGGTGAGCCGCCCCTGCGACGGCCGCGTCCACGGGAGCCGCCTGCGATGGGCACGCGTCGGCGCAGCCGGCGGACGGCCGTTGGCCGCGGTGTCGTCCGGAGGACGACAATGGACACATGCGCTTCCTGCAGCGGCCCGAGCACGACCTCACCTACGCCGACGTCTTCATGGTGCCCAGCCACTCCACCGTGGGCTCCCGGCTCGAGGTCGACCTGACCACGCCGGACCGGGTCGGGACGACGATCCCGCTCGTCGTGGCCAACATGACGGCGATCTCCGGCCGGCGGATGGCGGAGACCGCGGCCCGTCGCGGTGGCCTCGCCGTGATCCCGCAGGACATCCCGGTCGACGTCGTCTCCGAGGTGCTGTCCTGGGTCAAGGCCCGCCACCCGGTCTACGACACCCCGATCACGCTGGCGCCCACCTCGACGGTCGGCGAGGCGCTGTCGCTGCTGACCAAGCGCGCGCACGGGATCGTCGTCGTCGTCGAGGACGGCTCCCCCGTCGGCGTCGTCACCGACGGGCAGTGCCAGGGGGTGGACAGGTTCACCCAGCTGTCCGAGGTGATGACCCGCGACCCGCTCACCGTCCCGGCCGGCACCGACCTGCCGAAGATCTTCGACGTGCTCTCCGAGGAGCGGGTCAGCGCCGCGCCCGTGGTGGAGGGCGACCGACTGGTCGGCGTCATCACGAAGAAGGGCGCGCTGCGCTCGGCGATCTACACCCCGGCGCTCAACGCGCAGGGCGAGCTGCTGACGTCGGCCGCCGTCGGCATCAACGGCGACGTCGCGGGCAAGGCGGAGGCGTTGCTGGCCGCGGGAGTGGACGTGCTCGTCGTCGACACCGCGCACGGCCACCAGGAGAAGGCGATCGAGGCGCTGCGCGCGGTCCGCTCGGTGGCCGGCTCGGTGCCCGTCGTCGCGGGCAACGTGGTGACCGCGCAGGGCACGCGCGACCTCATCGAGGCCGGCGCCGACGTCGTCAAGGTGGGTGTGGGCCCGGGCGCCATGTGCACCACGCGGATGATGACCGGGGTGGGGAGGCCGCAGTTCTCCGCCGTCGAGGAGTGCGCCGCCGAGGCGCGCGCCCACGGCAAGCACGTGTGGGCCGACGGCGGCGTCCGGCACCCGCGCGACATCGCCCTGGCGCTGGCCGCGGGCGCGGCGAACGTGATGGTCGGCTCCTGGTTCGCCGGCACCTACGAGTCGGCCGGCGACATCCACGACGACGGCTCGGGCCGGCTCTACAAGGAGTCGTTCGGCATGGCGTCGGCGCGCGCGGTCAAGGCGCGGACGGCGTCGGCCTCCGGCTTCGAGCGGGCGCGGGCGGGCTTGTTCGAGGAGGGCATCTCGTCGTCCCGGATGTACCTGGACCCGGCCCGCCCCAGCGTCGAGGACCTGATCGACCAGATCGTGGCCGGCGTGCGGTCCTCCTGCACCTACGCGGGGGCGCGGACCGTCGACGAGCTGCACGAGCGGGCCGTGCTCGGCGTGCAGAGCTCGGCCGGCTACGAGGAGGGCCGGCCGCTGCCGACGTCGTGGTGACGACGGCGTGAGGCCACTCCCGCTGCCGGTCTTCGAGGCGCTGGTCGCCGACGCCCTCGACCAGGTGCCGCCCGAGCTCATGCGGCTCATGGACAACGTCGTCGTCCTCGTCGAGGACCGGAACCCCGACGAGCCCGAGCTGCTCGGGCTCTACGAAGGGTTCGCGCTGACCGAGCGCGGCTGGGACTACGGCGGGGCGCTGCCCGACCGGATCATGATCTACCGCGAGGCGATCTGCGACATCTGCGAGACGGCCGAGGAGATCGTCGAGGAGGTCACGATCACCGTCGTCCACGAGATCGCGCACCACTTCGGCATCGAGGAGGACCGCCTCCACGAACTCGGCTGGGGCTGAGCAGGGCCATAAGCACGCAAATGGCCCTTCCGGGAGCCCGGGTAGCGTTCCGGGACGTGCCCGAGAACATCGCCGCCACCGGCAAGCTGCCGATCAAGATGCTGCACGACCGCATCCTGGTCGCGCTCCGCAAGGAGGACGGCGACCGCCGCTCGAGCGGCGGCATCCTCATCCCCGCCACCGCGCAGGTCGCCAAGCGACTGGTCTGGGGCGAGGCCAGGGGCGTGGGCCCGACCGTGCGGCAGGTGAAGGTCGGCGACCAGGTGCTCTTCTCCCCCGAGGACCAGCACGAGGTCGAGGTGCACGGCGAGGACCTGATCATCCTGCGCGAGCGCGACGTCCACGCCGTCGCCGCCGAGCGCATCGAGGAGTCGACCGGCCTCTACCTCTGACGCGCGATCGTGCGCTCATGGACCTCTCGGCGCTCGAATGAGGGCCGTCAGCGCACAACGATCATGATTCCCGGGCGTGGCGGGTGACGACGTCGGTCATGTCCAGCAGGAACCGGTGGACGACGGCGAGCTCCTCGTCGTCGTAGCCCTCCATCGCGGCGGCCAGATCCGCGGCCAGCCCACCGAAGTGCTCGCCGCCGGCGGCCATCGCCGAGTCCGACATCTCCAGCACCACGCGCCGGCGGTCGACGTCGTCCCGGATCCGGCGCAGGTGCCCGACCCGCTCCAGCCTGTCGACCAGCGCGGTCACCGAGGCCGAGCGCAGCTCCACCGCCTCGCCGAGCCGGCCCGGCGTCATCGGCTCCCCCCGCCGCGTGGCGTCCATGATCGCGACCAGCGCCCGCACGTCGGTGCGGTTGAGCCCGTGCAGATGGGCGAATCTCTGCCCGACTGCATCCAGTTCGACGTTCAACCGCCGAAGGAGCAGTGCCACCTCCCGGCGGACGTCGTCCTGCGGTGCCATCGGTCACCTCCGTTCGCGCGTCGTCGGGATCCACCCTAATCTCTCGATGATCGAGATTATCGACCGACGAAGGACATCATGCGCAGCCGAACCTCGCTCCTCCGCTGGCTGATACCGGCGCTCGTCGCGATCGCCTGGCTGGCGCTCGCCGGACCGCTGGGCTCGTTCAGCGGCAAGCTCGGCGAGGTCTCGGAGAACGACTCCGCCGCCTTCCTCCCCGACAGCGCCGAGTCCACCCAGGTCACCGAACTGAGCCGGGAGTTCCAGTCCGAGCGCACCCTGCCGGTCATCCTGTTCTGGGAGAGCGACGACGGCGCGCTGGACCCCGCCGCGCAGGGCGAGGCGCAGGAGCGGCTGGACGAGGCGATCGCCATCGCCGAGGACGCCGGCGCGCTCGAGGGCGACCCCTCCCCGGTCATCCCGTCGGAGGACGGTGAGGCGCTGCAGGCCGTGCTCCCGTTCAACCCCGACCTCGGTGACACGCTCAACGAGGTCATCGCCGAACTGCGCGGCCTGGACGGGATCGACGGGACGACGGCGTACGTCACCGGCCCCGGCGCGATCTTCTCCGACTTCTCCGAGGGCTTCTCCGGCATCGACGGCCTGCTGCTGGTCGCCGCGTTCGGCGTCGTCCTGCTGATCCTGCTCGTCGTCTACCGGAGCCCGCTGCTGCCGCTGCTGGTCATCGGCACCGCCGGCCTGGCGCTGACCGTCTCGCTCGCGGTCGCCTACTTCCTCGCGAAGCAGGGCTGGATCGACGTCAACGGCCAGAGCCAGGGCATCGCCTCGATCCTCGTCGTCGGCGCGGCCACCGACTACGGCCTGTTGCTGGTCGCCCGGTACCGCGAGGAGCTGCGCCGGGAGCAGTCGAAGTACGCCGCGATGCGGGTGGCCCTCCAGCGGTCCTGGGAGCCGATCCTGGCCTCCGGCGGCACCGTCATCCTCGGCGTCCTCTGCCTGGTCTTCTCCGACCTGGGCTCCAACCGCGGGCTGGGCCCGATCTCGGCGGTCTGCATCGCGTTCGCCATGCTCGCCGCGCTCACCTTCCTGCCCGCCGTCCTGGTCCTGCTCGGCCGGGCCGCCTTCTGGCCGTTCCGCCCGAAGTACGGCCAGGAGGTCGCGCACGGCAAGGGCTGGGAGCGGATCGCGACCTCGGTGGGACGGCGCCCTCGCCGCTACCTGCTGGCCAGCGGTGGCGCGCTCATCGCCCTGTCGCTGTTCGTGCCGCTGTTCGACTCCGACGGCATCCCGCTGTCCGAGGCGGTGCGCGGCGGCTCGGAGTCCGGTGCCGGCCAGGAGGCGATCGCCCGGCACTTCGAGGCGGGCGCCGCGAGCCCGGCGATCATCATCACGCCGGCCGACGGCTGGCAGGAGGTCGCCGAGGCGGCGGCCGCTACCGACGGCGTCGCCGAGGTGGAGCCGTTCACCGGCGAGCAGGCCGGCCCGCCCGGGGCGGCCGGTGGCGAGCCGGTGGAGGTCGACGGACTCGTGCGGCTCGAGGCGACCCTGGACGACGCTCCCGACAGCGAGGCGGCGCAGAGCACGGTCTCGGACCTGCGGACGACGGTGCGCGACGTCGACCCCGACGCCCTGGTCGGCGGCTCGAGCGCCCAGGATCTCGACACCCAGGAGACGGCGGCCCGCGACCTGCTGGTCATCGTCCCGCTGGTGCTGCTGGTGATCACCGTCGTGCTGGCGCTGCTGCTGCGGGCGATCGTGGCACCGGTCCTGCTCGTCGCGACGACGGCGCTTAGCACGCTCGCGACCGTCGGCGTCGGCGCGCTGGTCTTCGAGCACCTGTTCCAGTTCCCGGGCAGCGATCCGCAGGTGCTGCTCATCGGGTTCGTGTTCCTGGTGGCGCTGGGGATCGACTACAACATCTTCCTCATGACCCGGGCGCGCGAGGAGTCGATCCGGCACGGGGCACGGGACGGCGTGCTGCGCGCGCTGGCGGTGACCGGCGGGGTGATCACCAGCGCCGGGCTGGTGCTGGCGGCGACCTTCGGGGCGCTCACCGTGCTGCCGCTGGTCATCCTCATCCAGCTCGGGTTCCTGGTCGGGTTCGGCGTCCTGCTCGACACCTTCGTCGTCCGCACGCTGCTGGTGCCGGCCGCCGTCCACCTGATCGGCGACAAGGTCTGGTGGCCCAGCAAGCTGGCGGACGGCCCGACCGCACCGGCGCCCGAACGCGAGCTCGAGCGCGTCTGACGCCAGTTGATCATCGTCTCCGTGCTCCGCCGGACGGCGCGCCTTCCCGTGCCGCGCGCACGGAGACGATGATCAACTCGAGGGAGCGCGCATCACCGGCGCATCGCGGTCCCGACCCCGGTCAGCCGGCGAGCAGGATCCAGACGATCAGCCCGAGGCCGAGCAGCACCCACGGCGCCGGCGCGAGGTTGACCCACCGCGCGGCGGTCACCAGCCGGCCGGCGAACAGCGACCACGACACCGCGACCCCGGCCACGAACACCACCGGGTAGATCCACCAGGCCAGCAGGATCAGGACGGCGAGGTCCGACTCCCAGCTCGCCAGCCCCATCGTGCCGCCGACGCCGAGGACGAACCACGGCAGCAGGAACAGCAGGTAGACGCCCTGGGCGAGGCCGAGCTCCCAGGCCGCGCGCCGCCGCGACGGGGGCGGGCCGACGGGGCCGGGCGGCGGGGGGAACGGCGTGACGGGGAGCACGGCCGCGCAGCGTAGCGGCGCTACACCCCGCCGGACCGCAGCCGCGCGAGCCACCCCTCGGCCTCGGCGAAGGCGGCGTCCTCCGACTCCGGGGGCACCGGCACGTTCTGCCGCCCGTCGGCCCGCGGGTACGAGCCGAGGAAGCGGACGTCGTCGCAGACCCGGTGCAGGGCGGCCAGCGCCTCGCCGACCCGGGCGTCGGCGATGTGCCCCTCGCAGTCCAGCGAGAACGAGTAGACGCCCAGCCGCTCGCGCGTGGGCCGCGACTCGATCCGGGTGAGCGAGATGCCACGCGACGCGAACTCGCGCAGCAGGTCCAGCAGCGCCCCGGTCCGGTCGCCGACCACGACCACCATCGAGGTCTTGTCGTTGCCGGTCGGCTCCGGCAGCGGGCCGGGCGGGGCGACGAGCACGAACCTGGTGACGGCGCCGGCGTGGTCGGCGATGTCGTCGGCGAGGGGCTCCAGCCCGTAGCGGGCGGCGGCGATCGCGGCGCACACCGCGGCGTCGTGCTCCCCGGCGGCCACCGCCGCCGCGGCCGCCGCGGTCGAGGTCGCGGGCAGCGGGGTGATCTCCGGGAGGTTCGCCGCCAGCCAGCGGCCGGTCTGCGCGAGCGCGTGCGGATGGCTGGCCACCGAGCGCACGTCGGCCAGCGTCGTCCCCGGGCGGACGGCGAGGGTGAACGCGACCGGGAGGAACACCTCGCGGGTGATGAGCAGCGCGTCGCCGTCGGCCAGCCCGTCCATCGTCGCCGGGACCGAACCCTCCACCGAGTTCTCCAGCGGCACCAGGGCGGCGTCGGCGTCCCCCGAACGGACGGCGGCCAGCGCCGCCGGGACACTCGGGCGGGGGGTTCGCGTTCCCTCGCTGGTGGCAACGACGCTGCTCAGGGCGGCTTCGGCGAAGGTACCCTCGGGTCCGAGATAGACGAACCGCGTCGGGGGCGTGCTGGGTCGAGTCCCGGGCATCCGACGAGGGTAGTGCGGGCGGATCGGCCGAGACGTGATCCGGGGGAAGCTGCCTCGCTGTCCGTTCGATCCGACCGCACGACCGGACGACGACCCGCGACTGGAGGTGGCGTGTCCCGCGCCTCGTCACCCACCTCGTCGCCGCCGCCGTCCCCGGCCGACTCCTCGCCGGCCGCGCGGGCAGCGCTGCAGGCGGCCCTGTGGCACCTGCTGGACGCCGGCGACCGGGAGGTCGGCGCCTTCCGGGCGGTCCTCGACGAGGTCGACGACGCCCTGTCCGGGACCGACGAGCCGTACTGGCGCGCGTGGCGGTCCGCGGTGGCGGCGCGGAGCAGCCAGGTCGACGGCGACCTCGAGGCCGTCGGCGCGGCGGTCGGCGCCGCCCGCGAGACCCTGGCCGAGTGCCTGCCGTCGGTGTGGACGGCGCTGGCGCTGGCGTACCTGGCGCACGTCGAAGCGGGCGCCGACCACGTGGACGCCGCGATGCTCATGGCGGTCGACGCCAGCCTGCTCACCGACGAGCCGTCGGCCCAGGAGCCGTCCCGCGCTCTCCTGCAGGCACACCGCTGGCTGGCGCTGACCCTGTCCGCGCTGGACCTCGAGGAGCTCGCCGTCCTGCACGCCCGCCGCGCGCACCTCGTCGCCGCGCAGCTGCCCGGCCTGGCGGACCGGTGGCGGACCCTGCTGCTCAGCGCCGCCCAGCAGGTCGAGCTCGCCCAGACGCTGCACCGGCGCGGTGACGGGCCCCGGGCGCCGAGCTCGCCGCCGAGGCGACCGCGTGCGCCGTCGCCGCCCGGGAGCTGGACATCGACACCACCGCGGCCGAGGCACACGCCCTCGACCTGGTGCAGGCGTGGGCGCTGGCCTGCGCCGGCGACCTCGACGGCGCGCTGGGGCCGCTGCGCAGCGTGCAGCGGCGGGTCCAGGCCGACGGCGACGTCTGGCTGCGCGGCCACACCGACCTCGTCCTCGCCCGCCTGCTCGCCCGGATGTCCGCCCGCGACGGCGATCCGAACGCCGGCGAGGAGGCCGTGCAGCTGCTCGTCGACGCCTCCGGTGCGTTCGCCGCGACCGGCGACCGGCGCCGCTACCGCCAGTGCCTGCTCGAGCTGGGCCGCACCAGCGCCGACCTGGGCCGCTCCGCCGACGCGCTGCACTGGCTGGAGGCCTACCGCGCCGACACCGGCCGCGCGAACGCGCAGGGCCGGCAGCTGTGGGCCGAGATGTTCGTCCGTCGCAGCCGGCTCCGGGAGGCCGAGCGGCAGACCGCCGTCCTGCGCCGGCACGCGCTCGAGGACCCGCTCACCGGGCTGGGCAACCGGCGCAGCGCCGAGCGCCGGCTGGCCGGGCTGCGGCTGGGCGAGGAGCCGCTGTCGCTGGCGGTGGTCGACGTCGACAGGTTCAAGGAGGTCAACGACGGCGCCTCGCACACCGAGGGCGACGTCGTCCTGCGCCGGGTGGCCGACCTGCTGCGCGAGCACAGCCGCACCGGCGACGAGGTGTACCGCTGGGCCGGCGACGAGTTCCTGGTCCTGCTGCCGACGGCGACCGAGGCGCAGGCCGTCGCGGTGATGGAGCGGCTGCGTGCGGCCGTCGCGGCCGCGGACTGGTCGGACCTGCCGCTGCCCGAGCCGGTCACCGTGAGCATCGGCGTCGCCACCGCGCCCGAGGTGCCCGACGACGACCCGGAACCCGTCCTCGGCTGGCGCACGCTGTTCGAGAGCGCCGACCTGCTGCTGTTCTCCGCCAAGCGCAGCGGGCGGAACCGGGTGCGCGCCCCGGGCGGGAGCACGGGCGACGACGGCCGGCCGCGGGCATGACGACGGTCCGCGGCTGGGACGCGTGGGGCACGACGGGCAGGGCGCGGCGCGTTCCCGACGACCTGCTCGACACCGAGGGGGGCGGAGTGCACAGTGCGCTCGTGCCACCGGGAACCCTGCACCAACGGGTGACCGCTGCCCTCGCCAACTGGCGGCTGGACGACGCCGAGCAGCTGCTCTCCGGCGTCGACGGCGAGCCCTCGCCCTACGAGGCGTCCGAACCGGACCCCGCCGGCGGCGCCCCGGACCTCGGCCGCGCCTGGGCCGACACCCTGCGCGCCGAGCTGCTCGTCCGCCGGCTGCGGGTCGCCGGGTTCACCCTCGTCGGCGAGCCGGTCTCCACGTCCGGCGCCGAGGCCGAGCCGGCCCTGGACCTGCACGCCGGTGTCGCCGGCCTCATCGACGGCCACGGCTCGACCGAGCAGCCCGGCGCCGACCACCGCTCCGAGTCGGCCTCCCGCGCCGCGCTGGCCATCGCCCTGGTCCGGTCGGCCAAGGCCGCCTTCGACGCCACCGACGACGACCTGCAGCGAGCGGCCGGGCTGGCCCGGCACGCGCGGATCGAGCTGCTCTCCCGGCGGATCGACGCCGCCATGGACGAGGCCGTCGAGGCCGCCAGCCTGCTCGACCCCGCGCTGCCCCCGAGCCGGCTGCTGGTGGACACCCTCGGCACGCTGGCCGGGGTCCTGGCCGACCTGGAGCTCATGCCGCTCGCGCTGGACTTCCAGCGCCGCGCGCACGAGGCGGCGCGCGCCGCGGCCGCCGAGCCCGACGCCCTGCAGCCGGCCGACGGCGACCCGGACGTGCTGGTCGCCGGGGCGGCCACCCGGCTCGGCGAGCTGTGCGCCGAACTCGGCGAGGGGCTGCTCGACGACGGCTCCCCCGACGCCGCGGGCCCGCACTTCGCCGAGGCCCGCGCGCTCGCCGAGGAGGCGCTGCAGCTGCTGCCCCCGGACTCCCCGGGCCTGGTGGCGGCCCAGATCGTGCACGGCTGGGCGCTGGTCGGGCTGGGCGAGCACACCGCCGCGATCGGTCAGCTGCGCGCCGCGGTCCGGATCACCTCGGCCGTCGACGACCGCACGCAGCGCGCCGCCGCGCAGCTGGCCCTCGGCCGGGCGCTGCGCCGGCAGGGCGACTTCAGCGGCGCCGACGAGCACCTGGTCTCCACCCTCCACCTGGCCACCGAGCACGGCCTGCCCCGGCTGCGGCGGGCGGCCCTGCGGGAGCTGTGCACGCTGCACGCCGAGCTCGACGACGCCGGCCGGGCGCTGCCCTACCTGCAGACCTACCTGGCCGACGAGCTCGACCGGGTCGACGAGCGGCGCACCCGGTGGGTGGAGCTGTTCGGCCGGCGCAAGAGCCTGCTGGAGACCGAGCGGGCCGCCGGCCAGCTGCGCCGGCAGGCCTACGAGGACCCGCTGACCCACCTGCCCAACCGCCGGTACGCGGAGGCCCGACTCGACGGGCTGCTCGCCGGTGGCGGGGTGCCGGCGCTGGCCGTCGTCGACGTCGACAGGTTCAAGTCGATCAACGACGCCATCGGCCACCCGGGGGGCGACGCCGTGCTCCGGGCGGTGGCGGAGCTGCTCATCGCCGGCGTCCGCGACAGCGACGAGGTGTGCCGGTGGGCCGGTGACGAGTTCGTCGTCCTGCTGCCCGACACCACCGCCGAGCAGGCCGAACGGGCGCTCGAGCGCACCCGCAGCAAAGTGGCCGGCTACGACTGGGCCTCCCTCGGGCTGGACCAGCCGGTGACGATCAGCGTGGGGATCGCCTCGGCGGCCCGCGGGGACGACCGTCGCACGCTGTTCGCTGCCGCCGACGGAGTGCTCTACGACGCCAAGCGCAGCGGCCGCAACCGCGTGATCCGGCTGTCGGGGGTCACGCAGAAGCGGGCCGCACCCGAGGAGCGGGGCGACGGTACGAGCCGGGAGGACGACGGCTTCGCGCCGCTGCTCGCCACGGCACCGGCCGCCGCGCCGTCGTCGCCCGCCGAGCCGCCGCTCGGGGTCGACCGGCCGGACGAGCCGCTGCTCGGCCCGCTGCCGCCTGCGCCGGTACCCGCGGTCCGCGCGGCCGCCGTGGAGCCGGAGGTCGTCTGGGCCACCGGCCGCACGACCGAGCAGGTGCTCGCCCTGGTCCGGGCGGCCCGCAGCGCCCACCCCGAGCGTCCCGTCCTCGTGCTGCGGGCCGGCGCGGACACGCTGGTCGCCCTGGCCGGCGAGCACGAGGGGTGCACGACCGTCGACGCCGCCGCGAAGGCCGCCGCCGTCGGGCCGCTGCCCCAGCCCGTCGGGCAGGTGGACGTGCTGTGCGCGGCCGCGCCGGACGCCGGGGTCGCCGCGGAGACCGCCTTCGTCGTGCGGGTCACCGGCAGCCGCGCGGTACGGCACGACGACGTGGCCGGACCGGCGCTGCGCGCGTTGCTGGCCGACCCCGCCGTCCTCGGCGCGGCCGACTGCCTGGTCGTCGTCGCCGGGCTGGACGCGGGGGTGACCGCGGCGGTGGCCGAGGCGACCGACGTGCCGGTCGTCGCCGTCCCGACCTCGGCCGGCCAGCCGCAGTCGCTCGGCGGCCTCGGCGCGCTGATGACGGTCCTCAACTCGACGGTGCCGGGCGTGGCGGTCAGCACCATCGACAGCGGCTACTCCGCCGGCGTCCTCGCCGCCCGGATCGCCCGCCGCTCGGCCCGCTGACCCCCGCCCTCCCCGCGGTGAGGTCCGGACGGAGGCTGCCGCGGCGGCTCGTGCAGCTCTACCTGGGCCTGGTGCTCTACGGCGCCTCGATGGCGCTGCTGGTCCGCTCCGGCCTGGGCGTGATGCCGTGGGACGTGCTGCACCAGGGCCTGGCCCGCCAGATCGGCTGGTCGATGGGGGCGGTGACCATCGCCGTCGGCGCGTTGGTGCTGCTGGCCTGGATCCCGCTGCGCGAGCGCCCGGGCCTGGGCACGGTCAGCAACGTCCTCGTCATCGGGCTGGTCCTGGACGCGGTGCTGGCGGTGCTCGAGGCGCCGTCCTCCCTCGCCGCGCGGATCGCCTTCGCCGTCGCCGGCGTCGTCCTCAACGCCGTGGCGACGGCGGCGTACGTGGGGGTGCAGCTCGGCCCCGGACCGCGGGACGGGCTGATGACCGGGCTGGTCCGCCGCACCGGCCGCTCGGTCCGGCTGGTCCGAACCTCCATCGAGGTCGCCGTCGTCGCGACCGGGTGGCTGCTCGGCGGCACCCTGGGCGTGGCCACCGTCGTCTACGCGCTGGCCATCGGCCCGCTGGTGCAGGTGCTGCTCCCTCCGCTCACCGTCAGCCCTGCTGCCCGGCCCACTCCGCCAGCCGGCGGTCCTGCTCCTCGGGGCTGACGTCCTCGACCTTGGTCATGACCGCCCACCGGTGGCCGAACGGGTCGTAGAGGGAGGCGAACCTGTCGCCGGTGACGAAGGTGTCGGGCTCCTCGCGCACCGTCGCGCCGCGCTCGACCGCCCTCGCGAAGACGGCGTCGACGTCGGCGACGTAGATGCAGGTCGAGGAGCTGACCGCGTCCCGCGAGCGATCCGGGACGACGAGGCCGTACTCGTCGTTCGGGTCGCCGAGCTGCAGCCGCCCGTCGCCGAAGTCCAGCTCCGCGTGCGGCACCGTGCCGTCCGGCGCATCCATGCGGCTGACCAGCGTCGCGCCGAACACGTCCTCGTAGAAGCGGATCGCCTCGGCCGCCGGGGAGCAGACGAGGAACGGGGTCAGGGTCGTGTAGCCCTCGGGCTTCCCATGCGTGATCGTCATGTCCCGATGCTCGCTAGCCTGCCGCCGTGGCGTCTTGGAAGAACGCGACAGCCGTCGACCGGGCGGCGACCCTGCGCGGTGTCCTGCGGCCGGACGAGACCGCCGAGCACGCCGGCCTGCGCCGCGACGCCCCGGTCAGCGAGGCGCTCCGGCCGTTCGTCGAGCGGTACTGGTCGGTGCGCTGGGACCGCACCGGCCGGCCACCGTTCCGGTCGGAGGTGCTCAGCCACCCCAGCGTGAACCTGTCGGTGGAGACCGGCACCGAGCCCCGGTTCGGCTTCACCCTGCCCGCCGTCCTCCTGCACGGCGTCGTCACCCGGCGGTTCACCGTCGACCTGACCGGCGCCGGGCGGGTGACCGCGGTGAAGTTCCGCCCGGGCGGCTTCACCGCCCTCACCGGCACCCTGCCGGGGCGGGACACCGTCGAGCCGCTGGGCGACCGGCTGGGGATCTCCGCGGCCCGACTGCTGGCCGACGTCCTGGCACCCGAGGACGACGAGGACCGCGCGGCGGCCCTGGACGCCGCCCTCGCGCCGCTCGCCGTCGCACCGCCGGACGCCTACCTCGACCTGCTGGGCCTCGTCGGCGCGATGATCTCCGACCGGGAGCTGGTGCGCGTCGACCAGGTGGCCGCGCTGGGTGGGCTGAGCGTCCGCTCCCTGCAGCGACTGTTCGCCGGCTACGTCGGGGTGAGCCCGAAGGCGGTGCTGGCCCGGTACCGCCTGCAGGACGCCGCCGCGGCGATCGACGCCGGGGAGGTCGACGACCTGGCCGGGCTGGCGGCGTCGCTGGGCTGGTTCGACCAGGCGCACTTCAGCCGCGACTTCCGGACTGTCGTCGGGGTCACTCCCTCGGCCTATCTCCAGCGGGCGCGTCGGGCTCCCGGGTCCGCAGACCCGCCCTGACCACGGGGACGACGGCGAGCACCAGCAGCGCCACCGCCAGCGGCCCGCCCAGCCCCCAGACGGCGAAGACGAGCAGCGAGGCGAGCTCGATGCCCAGGCCCGCGACGGAGGTGATCGTCGCGCGGTGCCGGCCGGCGATCCCGGCCTGCAGCCTGGCCTCGGCGACGACGAGCACCGCCAGGTAGAGCGCGTAGGCGATCGCGACCGCGCCGAGCGCCGCCGGCCGGGCCCAGAGCGCCGCCACCGCGAGGAGACCGGCCGCGGCGACCAGCATCCCCAGCAGCGCGGTGCCGGGGAGCCGGTCGGCCCGCCCACCGAGGGCGGCGCCGGCCGCCCCGGCCAGCGAGATGACCAGGACGGCGAACGGCACGGCGGCGGTGGGCACGCCCCAGTCGCCGGCCAGCACCGGGAAGTACTCCTCGATCGCGTCCAGACCACCGACCAGCGCGACGGCGAGCACCAGGACCCGCAGCGCCGGCGAGCGCAGCGCCTCCACCACTCCCTGCCGCAACGGCTCCTCGTCGCCGTCCTCGTCGTCGTCCTCGTCGGCCGCGCGCGGAGCCTCGGGGAAGCGGAGCGCCAGCGCCGCGGCGGACAGGCAGACGGCGACGCTCACCCAGCCGACCAGCGGATAGCCACCGAGCGCGAACAGCGCGGCGGACGCGAACGCCGTCGGCACCTGCACGAGGAGCTCGGCGGCGGTCATCCAGCCGTTGACGCGGGCGTAGCTCTCCCCCGCTCCCACAGCGGCCAGCCCGTCGTACACCAGCGCCTCGGCGGCCCCCGAGACCAACGCCCCGGCGACGCCCCAGAGCACGAAGCCGACCACGAACGCCCACGCCGCCGGCGCCGCCGTCCACACCGCGAAGCCGGCCGCCTGCAGGATCCCGCCCAGGACGACGACCCCGCGCCGGGACCACCTGTCGGCCAGCACCCCGGCCGGCACCTCGGTGACGAAGGAGGTGATCGACCAGACGGCGAACAGCAGCGACACCTGGGCGGCGGACAGGCCGGTGTCGAGGAAGAGCAGCGCGTACAGCGGGTACAGCGGCACCAGCTCGGAGAGCGCGGCCCAGCCCACCGCCAGCCGGGCGAGCGGCCGGGCGGGCGGCGGCAGTGCTGTCGAGGCGGCGGATCAATGTCGGCGCATGAGCGGCACGGTAGCGCCGGCGGGCGGGGAGCGCAGCCGCTTTCCCCAGCGGGGGCTACGCTGCCCGCGAAGGGGAGTAGCCCCCCGTCCGCTGGTCGACATGCTGGCGCGCCCGCTCGCGGGCCGCCCGGTCAGCGGGTCCGCGCCCGCGCGGATGGGCGAGACCTTCGATCGCAGCGTCCCGCGCTGCCGGTCGGAGGCTGCCCGCACCCGCCCGGTGGTGCCCGAGCGGAAGTAGGAATTCTCGTGGTCCTGTCGGTCGTCGTGGCCGCGTTCGTCCTGGTGCTCCCGGTGGAGCTCCCGGACAAGACGCTGTTCGCCAGCCTGGTGCTGGCCACCCGATTCCCGCACTGGCCGGTCTTCGTCGGCGTCGGGACGGCGTTCGGGCTGCAGGTCGCCATCGCGGTGACCGCCGGCTCGCTGCTGTCGCTGCTGCCGGAGGCGCTGGTGAGCGGCGTCGTCGCGGTGCTGTTCCTGGTAGGCGCGGTGATCCTGTGGCGCAGCGCGGACAGCGGGCCCGAGGACGCCGACGACACCGCCGAGGGGCGCGAGGGCCACTCCTTCTTCCGCGTGGCGGCCATCTCCTTCGGCGTCCTGTTCGCCGCCGAGTGGGGCGACCTCTCGCAGCTGGCAACCGCCGGCCTCGCGGCGCGCTACGACGAGCCGCTGTCGGTGTTCGTCGGCGCCTGGGCCGCGCTGCTCGTGGTCTCGGGGCTCGCCGTCTTCCTCGGCAAGAACCTCGCCGACCGGCTCCCCATCGCGCTCATCCGGCGGGTGGCCGCCGGACTGTTCCTCGTCTTCGCGGCGGTCGCCGTCGTCGAGACCGTCCGCGCCCTGGTCTGAGCGGATCACCGGGAACGCTTGACCCTGACGCGACGTCAGGCTGTTGCCTGGACCGCGTCAGAGGAAGGGAGGACCCGGTGAAGGTGGGAGAGGTCGCCGCGCTGGCCGGCGTCACGGTGCGCACTCTGCACCACTACGACCGGATCGGCCTGCTGTCGCCGTCCGGGCGGACGGCGGCCGGCTACCGGCAGTACGCGCCGGCCGATCTGGACCGGCTGCACGCGGTGCTGCTCTACCGCGAACTGGGCTTCCCCCTGGAGGAGGTCGCGACGTTGCTGTCCGGCGACGTTGATCCCGCCGAGCACCTGCGCCGGCAGCACCGGCTGCTGCGGGACCGGCTGGAGCGGACGCAGGCGATGGTCGCGGCCGTCGAGAAGGAGATGGAGGCACGGAACATGGGGATCTCGCTGACCCCGGAGGAGCGGTTCGAGGTGTTCGGGGACTGGTTGCCGGAGGAGTACGCGGCCGAGGCCGAGCAGAAGTGGGGCCAGACCGACGCGTGGGCGCAGTCCCAGCAGCGGACCCGCGCCATGACCAAGGAGGACTGGCTTCGGGTCAAGGCCGAGTCCGACGACGTCGAGGCGCGGTTCGCCGCGGCGCTGCGCTCCGGTGTCCCGGCGGACTCGGAGCAGGCGATGGACCTCGCCGAGGAGCACCGGCAGCAGATCAGCCGGAACTTCTACGACTGCTCGGTCGAGATCCACGCGGGTCTCGGGCGGATGTACGTCGAGGACCAGCGCTTCACCGCGTACTACGAGCGGATCGCTCCAGGTCTGGCGCAGTACGTGAGCACCGCCGTCCAGGCCAACGCCGCCCGCCAGAGCTGACCGCGAGGGGCCGGACCCCACCGGGATCGTGAGCGGCGCCACCCGTCATGCTCGCGCGGGATGAACCGCATCCCGGTGCACCTGCGCCATCCCGCCGTCCAGCGCGGCGTCCGGGCAGCTGTCGCCGCCGGGCTGGCCTGGCAGGTGGCGGTGCTGCTGCCGCCGTGGCTGTCCGACTACGCCTACTACGCCCCGCTCGGCGCGGTCATCGCCGTC
Source organism: Blastococcus sp. CCUG 61487 (assembly GCF_005222955.1). Lineage (GTDB taxonomy): Bacteria > Actinomycetota > Actinomycetes > Mycobacteriales > Geodermatophilaceae > Blastococcus. The sequence goes on from NZ_LWUA01000221.1 coordinate 69,117, forward strand.
CTGCCGACCATCGCGGACTCCGTCAGCGCCGCCTGGCGCAGCGTGCTGGCGATCCTCACCGGGTTCACCCTCGCCGTGGTGGTCTACGAGCTCACCCGGACGGTGCCCAACGCGCTCACCGTCGCGGCGATCGTGGCGCTGGCGGTGCTCATCGAGCAGTGGCGGCTGTGGCGGGAGCACGCCAGCTGGGTGAGCTTCGCCGCCGTCCTCATGCTCACCGTCGGGCTGGACGACCCCGACACCTACGTGCTCCGGTACGCCGGGCTGACCCTGCTCGGCGCGGTCATCGGCGTGCTGGTCACCACCGTGCTGTTCCCGCCGCTGCAGCTCACCCGAGCCGTGGAGGAGATCACCACCACCCGCGGCCTGCTGGCGCAGCACCTGCGCGACATCGCGGCCACGCTGCGGGACGGCCGGGTGCCCGACGTGTCGGAGTGGACCGACCGCAACCGCCGCCTCGACCGTGCGTTGGACCGCATGCGGCTGGCCGCCACCCGCGTCGAGCGGGCCCGCCGCGCCAATCCCCGCGCGCGCCGGTGGCAGGGCCGGGCGGCGGAGATCCGCGAGGAGGCGCGCGCCGTGGACCGCGTCGCCGTCCTGGTCGACGACCTCACCTCGCTGGTCGTGGAGTTCCACCCGCACCGGCGCGGCATCGACCAGGTCGACGCGGGCACCGGCTGGGTGCTCGCCGACACCCTGGACAGCCTCGCCGGCGTCGTCTCCACGCCGTACCACACCAGCGACGGGTCGACCCCGGACGAGCGCGACGAGCAGATCGCCCGAGCCGGGGTGGCGCTGGGCCGGCTGGTCGCCCTGCTGCGCGACTCCTCGGCGGACGACGACGAGGGGTTCTTCGCCCTCGGCGCGGTGGCCGTCGGGGTGCGGCGCAGCCTGACGGCGCTGCAGGCCGGCGAGCCGCGGCCCGTCGTCGCCTGATCCGCTCAGCTCTCCTCGGCGAGCACCCGCTCGGCCACGGGGACGGCGCGGGCCCGGTCCTCGGGCACCAGCCCGATCCGGGTCCGCCGGTCCAGCAGGTCGTCGACGGTGCGCGCCCCCTCGTGGCGCACGCCGAAGCGCAGCTCACCGACGGTCTCCGGCCGGCCCGGGACGACGAGGTCGGCCCCGAGCGCCTCGACCTCCGGTGCCTCCGTGCCGTAGCGGGCGACCAGCCGCGGCGAGGCCAGGATGCGCTCGAGCGCCGGCCGCGGCGCGGCCCCGATCAGCGCGAGTCGCCCGGTGGTCGCGCGGGCGGCCCGGCCCAGCCGCGCGACGACGGCGTCGACGGTCTCCTCCGCCATGGCCCGGTACGTGGTCAGCTTCCCGCCGACGACGGTGAGGACCGGTCCGTCCCAGCTCAGCAGGTGCTTGCGGGACAGGTCGGCGGTCGCGTCTCCCGGGCCGGTCCCCGCCGACTCCGGCAGCACGAGCGGCCGGTAGCCCGCGTACCGCCCGACGACGTCGTCCCTGGTCAGCGGCTGCTCCAGCACCTGGTTGACGGTGTCCAGCAGCTGCTGCACCTCGGCGTCGGAGGGCTGCGGGTCCTCGTCCGGCACGGGCCCCTCGACCGGCTCGTCGGTGATGCCCAGGTAGACCAGCCCGTCGGCCTGGGGCAGGGCGAAGACGTACCGCGAGCGGGACCCGGGCAGCGGCACGGTGAGCGCGGCCGACGGCGAGCCGAGCCGCTCGCCGCGCAGGACCAGGTGCGAGCCCCGGGAGGGCACCAGCCGGATGCCGGGCGCGAGCCGCTGCGACCAGACCCCGGCCGCGTTCACCACGACCCGCGCGCGCAGCGTGACCGCCTCGCCGTCGACGTCGGCGTGCACGTCGGCGCCGCCGACCGCGGTGACCGTCGCGCCGGTGAGCACGCGCGCGCCGTAGGCGGCGGCGGTGCGGGCCAGCGCGATGACCAGGCGGGCGTCGTCGCTGAGCTGCCCGTCCCAGAAGACGACGCCGCCGCGGCCGGGTCGGACGGCCGGCACGAGGCGGGCCACGTCGTCGGCCGAGACCCTGCGGGTGCCCGGCAGCGACCCGCGGCCGCCCATCACCGAGACCCGGACCAGGTCCCCGAGCCGGCCGCCGACCTCGCCCAGCGCGGAGACGTCGCGCCCGGCGGCATCGGGGATGAGGAACGGCAGGCGCCGCACCAGGTGCGGTGCCGTCGTCCCCATGAGGACGGCGCGCTCCCGGGCGCTCTCCCGGGCCAGCCCGATCTCGCCGTGGGCCAAGTAGCGCAGGCCGCCGTGGACGAGCTTGGACGACCAGCGGCTGGTGCCCGCGGCCAGGTCGGTGCGCTCCAGCAGCACGACCGAGAGCCCGCGCGCCGCCGCGTCCAGGGCGACGCCCGCGCCGGTCACCCCGCCGCCCACCACGACGACGTCGACCAGTGCACCGGCTGCCTCGGCCAGGTCGCGCGCACGCTGCCCGGCCGACAGGGAACCGATCACCGTGATCCATCTCGCATCGGCACCGGCAGACTGTATCCGTGCCCGAACAGCCGGAACTCACGATCCAGGGCTGGGGTCCCCACCCCGCCGACGCCTCCGCCGATGCCTCGGGTGAGCGCGCGCCCGCGCTCGAGGCCACCCTGCCCAAGGCCGCGCGCCGTCACCTGGCCCGCGAACTGGGCTGGACGCCGCGGTCCACGCCGCCGGTCGGCATCGACGAGATCCGCCTGCCGGCCTCCCGGCTGCCGGACGACGCGCGGGCCGCGCTGGCCGGGGTGGTCGGCGAGGAGAACGTGCGCACCGACCGCGAGTCGCGGCTGCGCCGGGCGGGCGGCAAGAGCTACCTGGACCTGCTGCGGCGCCGGTCCGGGGACGCCTCCGACGCTCCTGACGCCGTCGTCCTCCCCGGCACCACCGACGAGACCGCGGCCGTGCTCGCGCTGTGCAGCGAGCGTGACGTCGTCGTCGTCCCGTTCGGCGGGGGCACCAGCGTGGTGGGCGGGCTGGCCGGCATCGACCCCGACGACCGGCCGACGATCGCCCTGGACATGGGCCGGATGGCCTCGGTGCAGGAGCTGGACGTGCCGTCGTCGATGGTGCGGGTCGGCCCGGGCATGCGCGGGCCGGCGCTCGAGGAGGCGCTGGACCGCTCGGGGCTCATGTTCGGGCACCTGCCGCAGAGCTGGGAGTTCGCGACGATCGGCGGGTACGCGGCCACCCGCAGCGCGGGACAGGCGTCCACCGGGGTGGGCAGGTTCGACGACCTCGTCGCCGGGCTGACCCTGGCCACGCCGTCCGGCGTGCTGGAGCTGGGGCACGCGCCGGCGTCGGCCGCCGGGCCCGACCTGCTCGGGCTGGCGGTGGGCTCGGAGGGGACGCTCGGCGTGATCACCGAGGTCGCGCTGCGGGTGCGGCCGAAGCCGGCGACGACCGCCTACGAGGGCTGGTCGTTCCGCACGTGGGCCGGCGGGCTGGCGGCGCTGCAGCGGCTCGCGCGGCACGACCTGCTGCCCGACGTCGTCCGGCTCTCCGACGCCGACGAGACGCGGGCCAACCTGCTCAACTCGGGCAGCGCCGGCGCGCGGGTGCTCCGGGGCATGCTGCGCGCCCGCGGGCACGCCGAGGGCTGCATGCTCGTCGTCGGCTGGGAGGGGCTGCCCGACATCGTGCGGGCGCGCACCCGGGCCGCCTCGGCGCTGCTGCGCGAGGGCGGGGCGATCCGGCTGGGACGGCCCGTCGGCGAGGCGTGGCGCAAGCACCGGTTCGGGGCGCCCTACGTGCGGGACACGCTGCTGGACTCCGGCCTGCTGGTCGAGACGCTGGAGACCGCGGCCACCTGGGCGGCGCTGCCCACCGTGTACGACGCCGTCCGCCGCGCGCTGCGCGACTCGCTGACCAGGGGGAGCCGCCGTCCGCTGATCATGACGCACGTCTCGCACGGCTACCCGACCGGCGGCTCGCTGTACTTCACCGTGCTGGCCGACCGCGACGAGGAACTGCCCATCCAGCAGTGGCTCGCGGCGAAGCGGGCGGCCACCGACGCGATGCTGACCGCGGGCGGGACTGTCACCCACCACCACGCCGTCGGCGCGGACCACCGGCCGTGGATGGACCGGGAGATCGGCCCGCTGGGCGTGGAGGTGCTGCGCGCGGTCAAGGCGCGGCTGGACCCGAAGAACATCTGCAACCCGGGCGTCCTGCTCCCCGACTGAGACCTTCCGGCTGGGATCAGGTGACCTGATCGTGCGGCGTCCTCCCTCACGGTGGGCGCTGAGGGAGGACGCCGGAGGATCAGGTCACCTGATCATCGACGGGCGCGGCCGGGGGTCAGGTGGCGATGCCGCCGTCCACCGGGATGATCGTCCCGGTCAGGTAGGAGCCGGCCCGCGAGCTCAGGAAGACCGCGATGCCGGCCATGTCGTCGGGGCGTCCGATCCGCCCGAGCGGCACGCGCTTGTTCATCTCGTCCCCGGCCGCGGCGAGCGTGGCGGCCATCATCTTCGACTCGAACGGCCCCGGGGCGACGGCGTTCACCGTGATCCGGCGCGGCGCGAGCTCCTTGGACAGGTTGCGGGTCAGCTGGTGCACCGCGGCCTTGGACGTCGAGTACGAGTAGGTGCGCGCCGCGCTGGGCTGCAGTCCGGCGATGCTGCCGATGTTGATGATCCGCGCCGGGTCCTCGTGCGAGGCGGCCTTCTCCAGCAGCGGCAGGAAGGCGCGGGTGACGAAGAACGGCGCCTTGAGGTTGAGGTTCAGCACCTTGTCCCACGCCGACTCGGGGAACTTCTCGAAGTCCTCGCCCCAGGTCGCGCCGGCGTTGTTGACCAGGATGTGCACCTGCTCCTCGCGCTTGCCGACCTCCTCGGCCAGCCGGATGCACTCGGCCTCGGTGGAGACGTCGGCGGGGATGGAGACGGCCTCGCCGAACTCGGCCAGCTCGGCGACGGCGGCGTCGCCCGCCTCGGCCTTGCGGGAGCTGATGTAGACGCGGGCCGCTCCGGCCTGGAGGAAACCGCGGGCGATCATCAGGCCGATGCCCCGGGTACCCCCGGTCACCACGGCCACCTTGCCGGTCAGGTCGAACAGGTCCACGCGGTACCTCCGGGTGCACGGTGCCGGCTGCGTCGCCGGGCCTCCCCGCACACTAACCAGCGGGTCGGAGCCGCCCCGCGGGCGTCCGGCGCGACGGCTGTGCCAGCCTTCCGATCATGACCACGTCCCCGGACATGGGCGCCACCAGCGAGGTCGGCACGCTGCGCACGGTGCTGCTGCACCGGCCCGGCGACGAGCTGCGCCGGCTGACCCCGCGCAACAACGACGGGCTGCTCTTCGACGGCATCCCGTGGGTGGCCCGGGCGCAGGAGGAGCACGACGCGTTCGCCGCGGCGCTCACCGACCGCGGCGTCGAGGTGCTCTACCTGGACCGGCTGCTGGTCGAGATCCTCTCCTTCCCGTCGGCGCGTGCGGAGCTCATCGGCGCGGCGGTCGACGACCCCCGGCTCGGCGCCACCCTGCAGCGCGCGGCCACCCGCCACCTCGCCTGGCTCGACCCCGAGGAGCTGGCCGCCACCCTCATCGGCGGCCTGGCGCACGACGAGCTGCGCGGCGGCCGGGGGCTGGCCTACGAGGTGATGGACCGCTCGGACTTCGTCGTCCCCCCGCTGCCCAACCTGCTGTTCACCCGCGACTCCTCCACCTGGATCGGCGACCAGGTCGCGGTCACCTCGCTGGCCCTTCCGGCGCGGCACCGCGAGAGCACGATCACCGCGGCCGTCTACACCCACCACCCGCGGTTCGCCGGAGTGGAGCAGCTCTACGCGTCGAACCTCGAGCACCTCGAGGGCGGCGACGTCCTGCTGCTGGCCCCGGGCGTGCTCGCCGTCGGCGTCGGCGAGCGGACGACGCCGGGCGGCGCGGAGCGGCTGGCGCGGCGGGTGTTCGCCCGCGGGCTGGGGCACACGGTGCTCGTCGTCCCCATCGCCCAGCGGCGGGCCACCATGCACCTGGACACCATCGCCACGATGGTCGACGTCGACGCGCTGGTCATCTACCCGCCCATGGCCGAGTCGCTGCGCGCCTGGACCGTCACCGCCCCCGAGGGAGTGGCCGACGACGCCGACCCGGTGGAGCTGACCGTCACCGGCCCGCAGCCCTTCCTCGAGGCGGCCGCGGCGGCGATGGGCATCGCCAGGCTGCGGGTGATCGACACCGGCCTGGACCCGGTCACCGCCGAGCGCGAGCAGTGGGACGACGGCAACAACACCCTGGCGCTGGCCCCCCGGCTCACCGTCGCCTACGAGCGGAACACCGTCACCAACGCGGCCCTCGAGGCCGCCGGCATCGAGGTCATCAGGGTCGCCGGCTCCGAGCTGGGCAGCGGCCGCGGCGGGCCGCGGTGCATGTCCTGCCCGATCACCCGCGATCCGCTGTGAGCAGAGGAGCTGGCATGCGACGTCCCCTCGCCCTCGCCGGGGCGGCGGCCCTGGCCGCCGCAGCGGGCGCCACAGCACGGCGGGTGGCCGGCTTCCGGCCGGCGCGCGGCACCGTCGACCCGGTCGACCTCACCGGTCTGGACGCCGACGCCGCGGCGGCCCGCCTCGCCGACCTCATCCGCATCCCGACGGTCTCCTACCGGGACAGGTCGCAGATCGACCAGGCGGCGTTCGCCGAGTACCGCGCCCGGCTGGCCGAGCTGTACCCGGCGACGCACGCCGCGCTGGAGCGCGAGCAGCTCGGCGACGGCGCCCTGCTGTACCGCTGGCGCGGCAGCACCGACGAGCCGCCGCTGGTGCTCATGGCGCACTACGACGTCGTCCCGGTGGAGGGGCAGGACTGGAGCCGCGACCCGTTCTCCGGCCTGATCGAGGACGGCGTCGTGCACGGCCGCGGCGCCATCGACGACAAGGGCTCGATGGTCGCGATCCTCGAGGCGGTGGAGGCGCTGGTCACCGAGGGCTTCACCCCGCGACGCGACGTCTACCTGTCGTTCGGCAACGACGAGGAGGTCACCGGCGTCGGCGCCCAGCTCGCCGTCGCGGCGTTCACCGAGCGCGGCATCCGGCCGTGGGCGGTGGTCGACGAGGGCGGCGCGGTGGTGACCGGCATGTTCCCCGGCGTCCCCGGGCAGATCGCCGTCGTCGGGCTGGCCGAGAAGGGCAGCCTCAACGTCGAGCTGGTCACCACCGACCCGGGCGGGCACGCGGCGTCGCCCGTGCCCGGCGGCGCGCCGGCGCGGCTGGCGAAGGCGATCCTCGCCGTCGACGCGCAGCCGTTCCCGGCCCGGCTCAACGACGTCGTCCTCGGCATGGTCGACGCCGCCGGCCGGCACGCGCCCGGCCCGCTGCGGGCCGTGTTCGCGAACGCACGGGCGCTGGGCCCGGTGCTGGCCGCCGTCCTCTCCCGCGCCGGCCGGGAGGCCAACGCCCTGGTGCGGACGACGGTGGCGGTGACCCGGCTGGAGGGCAGCAAGGCCTCGAACGTGCTGGCGACGACGGCGACGGCGCACCTGAACATCCGGATCGCGCTGGGCGAGACCGTGGACTCGACGGTTGCCCGGCTGCGACGGGTCATCGCCGACGAGTCGGTGGAGCTGCGGGTGCTCACCGGCAACGACCCCTCGCCGGTCTCCCGGACCGACAACGAGGCGTACGCGCTGGTCGCCGCCGCGGCGCAGGCGGCCTACCCCGACGCGGTGGTGGCGCCGTACCTGATGGTGCAGGCCAGCGACTCCCGGCACTTCAGCCAGATCTGCGACAGCGTCTACCGGTTCATGCCGTTCGACGTGACCCGTGAGGAGCTGGCCGCGCTGCACGCCGCCGACGAGCGGATCACCGTCGCGGCGCTGCACCGCGGAGCCGGCTTCATGCGGCACCTGATCCGCAGCGTCTGAGCGTCTGGACCCCGAGCGCGGCAGGACTTCTTCCCGCACAGTCGGACTCTGCTTCCATCGGTAAGCAGAGTCCGACTGTCCGCGGAAAAGGTTGTCGGGCGGCGGCTCCGCCCGACCCGAAGGGTGTCCGCGAGGGTCAGCGGATGGTGATCTGCCGGGAGAGCAGCCCGGCGCGGGCGCGGCGCTCGTCGGCATCCAGCGGCTCGGTCACCGCGAGCGCGTCGGTCAGCCGGGCCTGCCACTGGGTGGCCGGCTCGATCCAGTCCTCGGCGGGCACGTCCGCGGGCAGGTCCCACACCGGGACGACGAGGCCGTGCGCCCGGAAGGCGCCGGCGTACCGGGTGCCCTCGCCGAGCAGGATCGGCTCGCCGGCCGCGCGCAGCCGGGCCAGCGCGTCGAGCAGCGGCTCCTCCCGCTCACCGCGCACCCAGCGCAGGTGGGCGCGCTCGGAGCCGGGCCGCACCCAGTACGCGGCATCGAGCCCGGGCAGCCGGACGGTCGGCAGGATCGCCTCGTTGGCCTGCTGCAGGCCGGCCTGCGCGGCGGGGCCGGCGTCGGTGCCCTCCAGCCAGAAGCCGAAGTCCTCGTGCACGGTCACCTCGAAGGGCGCCGAGAGGTCCAGCAGCTCCTGCAGCCGGGGGCCGGCCGAGCCCGCGCCGCCGATCGGGCCCGGGTCGACCGGCGCGCCGGCCGGGGCCTCGAGCGCGGCGGCCAGCGCGGTGCCGATGTCGCGGCTGACGTCGTCGGAGGTGGCGTGCAGCTGGACGCCGATCATGATCTCGCCGTCGCTGCGCACCAGCGCGGGCGTCCCGCCGGGCAGCACGCTGGCGAGGGTGACGTCGCGGCCGTCCGTCGTCCGCAGCTTCGCCGTCGCGGCCGGCACGAGCTCGCGCAGCGCGACCCAGTCGGCCTCGCCGGGCAGCCCCTCGAAGGAGCGGATCACCGGGGGCGCGTAGCCGGACCCGTGGCAGTGCTTGTAGCGGCGGCCGGATCCGCATGGGCACGGCGCCTTGGGGTTGACCCCCTCCGGCGCGGCGGCGGGTGCGGAGGAGCGCTTGCGGGAAGCCATGCCCGTCAGCGTATGCGGGGAAGGAACCGGCACTGGAAGGTGAGGCGGGTCACTGGCAGGATCCGGATCATGCGCGGCCTGATGCAGGACATCCCCCTCACCATCGACACGATCTTCCGGCACGCCGAGAAGCACTACGGCGACGTGCCGATCGTGACCAACAGCCCCCAGGGCGTCTCCCGGACCACCTACGGCGAGTGGGCCCAGCGCACCCGCCGGCTGGGCGGCGTGCTGGACACCCTCGGCATCAGCGCCGACGGGCGGGTGGGCACGTTCGGCTGGAACAGCCAGCGCCACCTGGAGCTGTACTTCGCCGCCCCGTGCACCGGCCGCGTGCTGCACACGCTCAACATCCGGCTCTTCCCCGAGCAGCTCACCTACATCGCCAACCACGCCGAGGACGAGGTCGTCTTCGTCGACCGCTCGGTCTTCCCGCTGTTCTGGCCGCTGGTCGACACGATGAAGACGGTCAAGCACGTCGTCGTCATGGAGGACGGCGGGGACGCGGAGCTGCCCGACGACCCGCGGATCAGCGACTACGAGACGCTGCTGGCCGCCGCGGAGCCGGTCGACTTCGACGTCCGCGACGAGTACCTGGCCGCCTCCATGTGCTACACGAGCGGCACCACCGGCAACCCCAAGGGCGTCGTCTACTCGCACCGCTCGACGGTGCTGCACACGATGGCCGCGCTCTCCCCGAACGCGTTCGGGCTCAGCGTCCGCGACGTCGCGATGCCGGTCGTCCCGATGTTCCACGCCAACGCCTGGGGCATCGCCCAGGCCGCACCCGCCGCGGGCGCCGCGCTGGTCTTCCCCGGGCCGATGATGCAGCCCGAGGCGCTGGCGAAGCTGATCGTCGACGAGGGCGTCACCTTCACCGCCGGCGTCCCCACCATCTGGCAGGGCGTACTCCCGCACCTGGCCGGCCAGCCGCACAAGCTGCGCGAGATCGGCTGCGGCGGCTCCGCGGTGCCCAAGGCATTGAGCGAGGCCTACCGCGAGCAGGTCGGCCTGCCGATCCTCCAGGCGTGGGGCATGACCGAGACCTCGCCGGTCGCCTCGTCGGGGATCCTCCCCAAGCGGTACGAGGACGCCGACGACGAGACCAAGGCGAACGTCCGCGCCCGGGCCGGCGTCCCGCTGTTCGGCGTCGAGGCGCGGATCGTCGACGCCGACACCCTCGAGGCGCAGCCCTGGGACGACACCGCGACCGGTGAGCTGCAGGTGCGCGGCAACTGGTGCGCCGCCGACTACTACAACCCCGACGCCGGCGTGCAGCTCACCACCGACGACGGCTGGATGAAGACCGGCGACGTCGCCGCGATGGACGAGTTCGGCTCGATCCGCATCGCCGACCGCACCAAGGACCTCATCAAGTCCGGTGGCGAGTGGATCAGCTCGGTGGACCTGGAGAACGCGATCATGAGCCACCCGAAGGTGGCCGAGGCCGCGGTGGTCGGGGTGCCGCACCCGAAGTGGGACGAGCGCCCGCTGGCCTGCGTCGTCGTCAAGCAGGGCGAGACGGTGACCGAGGAGGAGATCCTCGAGCACCTCAAGCCGCTGGTGGCGAAGTGGTGGCTGCCCGACGCGGTGGAGTTCATCGACGAGGTGCCCAAGACCAGCGTCGGCAAGTTCTCGAAGAAGGACCTGCGCGCCAAGTTCGCCGAGTACGAGCTGAAGTCCTGACTTCTCTGCTTTACCGCGGAAAAGCCGTCGGCTTCTCCGCGGAGAAGCAGATCGGGAGGGAACCTCGGCCGGGCGTCGAGCCGTCGTCGTAGGTGACGGGGACGGCGAGCGGGGGTCGGGTGGAGCGGGACGAGGCGTTCACGCGGTACGTGGACGAGCGCTGGCCGGTGCTCGTCCGCTCCGCCGTCCTGCTCGGCTGCACGGCGTCCGAGGCCGAGGACGTCGTGCAGACCGCGCTCGTGCGCTGCTACGTGGCGTGGGAGAAGGTCAGCCGGGCCGGCAACCGCGACGCCTACGTCTACCGGGTGCTGGTCAACTGCCACCACGACACCTACCGGCGGCGCCGCTGGCGGGAGCACCCGTCGGCCGAGGTGCCCGATGCGGTCACCGACGACGTCACCGGGCACGTCGACGACGCCGACGCGATGCTGCGCGCGCTGCGCCGGCTGGGGACGGCGCACCGCGAGGTCGTCGTCCTGCGCTACTACGCCAACCTCGGCGAGCAGCAGATCGCCGAGGCGCTGAAGATCGCGCCCGGCACGGTCAAGAGCCGGCTCTCCCGGGCGCTCGCGGCGCTGTCGACCGACGTCGACGTCACCGAACTGCACGGCGGGAGGGCATCGTGAACGAACCGCGCACCTCGGACCTGCTCGAGCAGGCGGCCAGCGTCGTGCCCGTCGGGCCCGCACCGGTGGAGGATCTGCTGCGCGCCGGCCGACGTGCCCGGCGACGCCGGCAGGCCGGGGCGCACCTGGCCGTGGCCGCCGGCGTGGTGCTGGTGGTGGGCGGCTCCCTCACGGTTCTCGAGCTGGTCCAGCCGGACGACAGGTCAGCGGAGGTGGTGGCCGACGCGGGCGAAGCGGGGACGCCGTACGCCGCGACGGAGGACGGCGCGGCGGAGCAGAGCGCGGCGGGCCAGGAGGCGGCGGACCGGCCGGAGACAGCAGCCGGATCGGCGGCGCAGGGCGGGCCGTTGATCACCGGCGGCAGCGAGAACTGCGCCGTCGTCTACAGCCCGGAGGCGGTCCGCGACCAGGACTTCGCGTTCGACGGCGTCGTCGTCGGGCTGGGGCCTCCGGTGAGCGAGCCCCCGACGCCGCTGGACGAGACCGGCGTGACCTTCGCCGTCCAGGAGTGGTTCCACGGCGGCTCGGGCGCGACGGTGACCGTCGACATCCCGGCGCGACCCACCCCCGAGCAGCCACTGGACGGCGTGCGCAGCTACGACGTCGGCACCCGCCTGCTGGTGAGCGGCGTGGACCGGGCCGCCGACGGGCCGCTCGCCTCGACCTGCGGCTTCACCCGCTACTACGACGAGCAGACGGCCGCCTCCTGGCGCTGACCCGGACGGGTGGCGACCGGCACCGGCACCGCCGCGCACGCGGTTAACCTGGGCGCATGCAGCTGCTGTGCCCCAAGTGCCACAACGTGATGGCGCAGTACGAGCGCAACCGCGTCCTGGTCGACCAGTGCACCGAGTGCAAGGGCCTGTTCCTCGACCGTGGCGAGCTGGAGAACCTCATCGCCGCCGAGCGGGCCTACCTGGACGCCGAGGAGGGCCGCCCGGTCGCGCCGCCGCAGGCCCCGCCGCCGCCGGTGCGCGACCCGTACGAGCGGGACCCCCGTTACTACGGCGAGCACCGCTACGACGAGCGCTACTACGGCCGCGGCTACGACGAGAAGTACGCGAAGAAGAAGCGGCGCAAGAGCATCCTCGAAGAGCTCCTCGACTTCTGAAAGGACCCCACTGCCCCCATCCCTCGCAGGCTCGGGACGGGCCCTTGCAGCGGGGCCGTTCCAACACCTCGCTAGCGGACGAAGGGCTCCTGGCCGGTCTCGCTGACCATGGGCTTGCCGGCCGCCTCCCACTCGCCCATGCCGCCGCCGACGTTCACGGCGTCGAAGCCGTTGGCGTTCAGCCACGCGACGACCCGCGCCGAGCGGCCGCCCCCGCGGCAGGTGACGTAGAGCGGATCCCCCTCGGGCAGGTCGTCGAGCCGGGCCGGGACGTCGCCCATCGGGATGTGGGTCGCGCCCTCGATGTGGCCATGCACCCATTCGTCGTCCTCGCGGACGTCCAGGACGACGGCGTCGTCGGGGAGCTCGGACGCGGGGACGGTGGGAACCTGCTGCGGCATCACCGCTCCATCGTGGCACGCGCCGCGCGGGCGGGGGCACTGCGAGGATGGGCGGCGATGACCACCACGCCCGCGCCCGTCCGCGAGCCCGCCTGGTCCCTGCCACGCGCGGCGATCGGCCTGTGGGTGACCGAGAGCGTGATCAGCGCGCTGTTCCTCGGCGTGGGGCTCGGCATCCTCCTGATCTGGCTGCCGGCCGACGCGGAGGGCCCGGTCGCCTGGCTCCGCTGGCTCGCCCCGCTCGCCTACGGCGTCTACGCGGTCGTCGCCATCGGGATCCGGCCGCTGGTCAAGCACCGCACGTACCGGTGGGAGGTGACCGACGAGATCGCGTACACCCGCACCGGGTGGCTCAGCCGCACCTGGACGCTGGTCCCCATCGCGCGCATCCAGACCGTGGACGTGACCCGCGGCGTCCTGCAGCAGCTCTTCGGCCTGTCCACCGTCGCCGTGCTGACCGCCTCCAGCCAGGGCACGGTGCGCATCTGGCACCTGGAGCACGGCGTCGCCCAGCGCGTCGCCGAGGACCTCGCGGCGCGCGCCGAGCGGGTCCGGGACCAGGCGACGTGACGGAGCCGCGGCGCACGTCTCCCCGGATCGTCGCGGTGCACACGGCCACCTTCCGGCAGGCCCGCAGTCTCGTCCCCGCGCTGATCCCCCTCGCCGCGGCCACCGGCCTCGGCGGCGGCCCGTGGACGATCGCCGCCGCCGTCGTCATCGTCACGCTGGTGTCGCTCGGCACGGCCGTGCTCGCCTGGCGGCGGTTCACCTACCTCGACGGCCCGACGGCGGTGGTGGTGAGCCGCGGCCTGCTCGCCCGCTCCGAGCGCACGGTGCCCAACGACCGCATCCGTGGCATCGAGATCGAGGCGCCGCTGCTCCACCGGGTGTTCGGCCTCGTCCGGCTGCGCATCGACGCGGCCGCCGGCTCCGCCCCCGGTGGGGACGAGGAGCTCCTCATCGACGGCGTCCCCCGAGCGGAGGGCGAACGGCTGCGGACGGCGGTGTTCGCCCGGCGCGGCACGGCCGTACCCGGCGCGGAGACCGACGGACCGGAACCCACGGAGTCGGAGGCCGTCGACGAGGAGGAGTACGCCCGCTTCGACCACCGCTGGCTGCTCTACGCGCCGCTGGTCGGCGGCTACCTGGCCCTGCCGCTGGCCGGCATCGGCGCGCTGTTCCGGCTCGCCGACGAGCTCCCCGAGGACTTCCTCCCCGAGGTCATCGGCGTGGACGCCGGGGATCCGGCGCTCGTCGTCGCGGTGCTGCTCGGCGCCCTGGTCCTGCTGGTGGCCGCCGCCGTGATCGGCGCAGCGCTGGTGAACTGGCGGTTCCGGCTGGTGCGCCGCGGTGGCTCGCTGATCGCCTCCCGCGGGCTGCTGACCCGGCTGCACACCGAGCTCGAGATCGACCGCATCCGCGGCGTCGCGATCGCGGAGGGCGCCGGCATGCGGCTGGTCGGCGCGGCACGGGCGACCGCGCTGGTCACCGGCCTCGGCGACGCCGCCCGGCGCGGACAGCTCCTCCCGCTGGGGCCGAAGGGCCGCTGCCGGGACGTCGCGCTGCGCCTCGTCGACGACCCCGGCCCGCTGAGCGCCCATCCGCCGGCCGCCCGCCGCCGGCGGATCACCCGCGCCGTCGCCGGCGGGCTGCTGGTCACCGCGGTCGGGGCGGTGCTCACCGCCACCGAGGGGTGGTGGCCGGTGCTCGCCGTCGGCGTCGTCCTCTCGTTGCTCGGCGTCCCGCTGGGCCTGGGCCGCTACGCCGCCCTCGGCCACGCCGCCGGCGAGCGGACGTTCAGCGTGCGCGGCGGCTGGCTGGTGCGCGAGGAGGCGATCCTCCAGCGGCGCGCGGTGGTCGGCTGGGAGGTCCGGCAGTCCTGGTTCCAGCGGCGGAACGGCCTGGCGTCCGCGGTCGCCTGCGTCGGCGCGGGCCGCGGCGGCTACCTCGTCCTCGACATGGCCGCCGACGACGTCGCCGGCTTCGCGGTCGCCGCGTCCGAGCCGTGGGCCGGAGCGCTCGTCCCCGAACCGAGGTGAAGCTGCCGTCACCTGATCTACCGGCCGCGCGACGATCAGGTGACCTGATCGCGCAGCGTCCTCCCTCACGGTGGACGGTGAGGGAGGACGCCCGATGATCAGGTCACCTGATCATCGACGGGGAGGCGGGGGTGCGGGCGCGGATCAGTGCTGGACGGCCTTCTCCGCCCCGATGCCGGTGAACGCGCGCACCTCGAGCTCCGCGGTCTTGAGCCGGTCCGGCCCCTCCTTGGACAGCTTCGTGCCGAGCCAGCCCAGGAAGAACGACAGCGGGATGGACACCAGCCCCGGGTTGCGGAGCGGGAACCAGTCGAAGTCCGCGTTCGGGAACAGCGAGGCGCTCGCCCCCGCGCTCGAGGGCACCCCGGAGACCACCGGCGAGAAGATGATCAGCGTGATGCAGGTGATCAGCCCGCCGTAGATCGACCACAGCGCGCCCTGGGTGGTGAAGTTCTTCCAGAACAGCGAGTAGAGGATCGTCGGCAGGTTCGCCGAGGCGGCGACGGCGAAGGCCAGCGCCACCAGGAAGGCGATGTTGATGCCGGCCTGCAGCGCCAGGATGCCCAGCCCGATCGAGAGCGCGCCGATCACGACCGCGGTGATGCGGGCGACCCGCACCTCCCCGTTCGGCGGCACGTTCCCCTTCTTGATCACCGACGCGTAGACGTCGTGGGCGAAGGACGCCGATGCGGTGATGGTCAGCCCGGCCACGACCGCGAGGATCGTGGCGAACGCGACGCCGGCGATGATGCCCAGCAGCACCGTGCCGCCCAGCTCGAAGGCCAGCAGCGGGGCCGCCGAGTTGACCGCGCCCGGGGAGCCGAGGATCTCCGTCGGCCCGACCAGCGCACCGGCGCCGTAGCCGATCACCAGGCTGAACAGGTAGAAGATGCCGATCAGCCAGATGGCCCAGACCACCGAGCGGCGGGCGTCCTTGGCCGTGGGAACCGTGTAGAAGCGCATGAGCACGTGCGGCAGGCCCGCCGTCCCCAGCACGAGAGCCAGCCCGAGGGAGACGAAGTCCAGCTTGGAGGTGTTCGTCGCGCCGTACTGCGCGCCGGGGCCGAGGACGTCGCGGCCCTCGACGGCGGCCGACTGCGCGCCGCCCAGCAGCGAGGACAGGTTGAAGCCGTACTCGCCGAGCACCCACACGGTCATCACGAACGCGCCGAGGATGAGCAGCGAGGCCTTGATGATCTGCACGTACGTCGTGCCGCGCATGCCGCCGACCAGGACGTAGAAGATCATCAGCCCGCCGACCAGCGTCACCACCAGGGCCTCGGCCGCGTCGCCGCTGACGCCGAGCAGCAGGGCGACCAGGCCGCCGGCGCCGGACATCTGGGCCAGCAGGTAGAACAGCGAGACGGCCAGGGTCGAGATGGCCGCGGCCATGCGCACCGGCCGCTGCCGCATCCGGAAGGCCAGGACGTCGGCCATCGTGAACCGGGCGGTGTTGCGCATCAGCTCGGCGACCAGCAGCAGGGCGACCAGCCACGCGACCAGGAAGCCGATCGAGTACAGGAAACCGTCGTAGCCGTAGACGGCGATCGCGCCGGCGATGCCGAGGAACGAGGCGGCCGACAGGTAGTCACCGGCGATGGCCAGGCCGTTCTGCTGGCCGGTGATCGTGCGCCCGGCCGCGTAGTAGTCCGCCGCGCTCTTGTTGTTCCGGCTGGCCCGGAAGGTGATGTACAGCGTGACCAGGACGAAGGCGCCGAAGATCGAGATGTTGACGGCGGGGCTGCCGATCGTGTCCTCGGCGGCGAGCAGCTCAGGCACGGGTGGCCCCCTCGGTGGTGTCCCGACCCGGCGTGGCGAACTCGTGCGCCTCGAGCCGGGTGCGCATCTCGTCGGCGATCGGGTCGGTGCGCTTGTCCGCGTGCGCGACGTAGAGGTGGGTGATCGCGAAGGTCGTCACGAACTGGGCCAGACCGAAGAGCAGGCCGAGGTTGACGTTGCCGAACACCTCGGTGGACATGAAGTCGGGCGCGTACGTCGAGAGCAGGACGAACAGCAGGTACCAGGACAGGAACGCCACCGTCATCGGGAACGCGAACCGCCGGAAGCGGCGCTTCAGCTCCACGAACTCCGGGGAGTTCTGCGCCTCCAGGTACTCCTCGGGCGTCAGCAGACGCCGTTCCTCGTGTTCGGACACCGGGCGACCTCCTGGGTCGGGGCAGACGTGCGCGACATGTGATCGGTGTCACGGTAGGAAGCCGGTGCGAGCGTCCGCAGGAGAGCGCGGCGAGGCCTGCGCCGAGTGGTCACCGGCTTTCGCCGACCGGCAGGTCCGGCGGGACGAGCGGTCACGACGCCGGACGACGCCCGACGCCGGACGACGACGGGCGGCGGCGCACTCAGCCCAGCGGGTTGCCGCGGTCGAGCTGCACCGACTCGGGGGTGTGCAGCCGGACCATGGTGCGGGCGGCGTGGCGCGGCAGCCGCCGGGGCGTGGCCAGCGACACGACCACCATGGTGAGGAACGCCAGCGGGACGGTCCACGCCCCGGGCTGGCCGAGCAGCGCGCCCGGCCACCCGCCGGGGCCCACCCCGAGCAGGGTGAGCAGCACCGCGCCCCCGGCGCAGCCGCCGCCGACGACCATCCCGGCGATCGCGCCGACGTCGGTCAGCCGGCGCCACCAGATGCCGAGCACCAGCAGCGGGCAGAACGTGGATGCGGCGAAGGCGAACGCCAGCCCGACGGCCTGGGCGACGCCGACGCCCTCGGTCAGCAGCGCCAGACCCAGCGGCGCGAGGACGGCGACGACGGCGCCGGCCTGGAAGGCGCGCACCCCGCCGAAGCGGCGGCCCAGCACGTCCTGGCTGATCACGCCGGCCACGGCGACGGTCAGCCCGGAGGACGTGGACAGGAACGCCGCGAACGCGCCGGCCGCCGTCAGCGCGGACAGCAGCTCGCCGAGCACGCCGTCCACCATCCGGGCCGGCAGCTCCAGCACCACCGACTCGGTCCGCCCCTCGGCCACGAGGTCGGGGGCGTAGAGCCGGCCCAGCCCGCCGTACACCGGCGGCAGGAGGTAGAAGACGCCGAGCAGGGCCAGCACCAGCAGCGTGGTGCGGCGGGCCGCGGCGCCGTCGGGGTTGGTGTAGAAGCGCACGACGACGTGCGGCAGGCCCATCGTGCCGAGGAACGTCGCGACGATGATCGAGTACGTCGTGTACAGCTCGTGGTCGGTGCCGGCCAGCGGGGAGGTCCACGAGTCCCCCGCCGGACCGCTCGCGACGTCGACCGCGGCCGGGGAGACCGCGCCGTCGCCGAGCCAGATCGCGGCCATGAACAGCAGCGGGAACAGCAGCGCGGTGAGCTTGAGCCAGTACTGGAACGCCTGGACGAAGGTGATGCTGCGCATGCCGCCGAACAGCACGTTGACGACCACCACCAGCGCCACCAGCACGCCGCCCACCCACGTGCCGGTCCCGGTGGTGGCGGCCAGCGCCACCCCGGCGCCCTGGAACTGCGGCATCAGGTAGAGCCACCCGATCGCCACCACCAGCAGCGCCGACAGCCGCCGCACGCCGCGCGACTCCAGCCGGCTCTCGGCGAAGTCCGGCAGCGTGTACGCACCCGACCGGCGCAGCGGCGCGGCGACCAGGACCAGCAGCACGAGGTAGCCCGCCGTCCAGCCGACGGGGTACCAGAGCATCTCGGTGCCGAAGGCCAGCACCAGCCCGGCGACGCCGAGGAAGGACGCCGCCGACAGGTACTCCCCGCCGATGGCCGAGGCGTTCAGCCCGGGCCGCACGGTGCGGGAGGCGACGAAGAAGTCGCTGGTGGTGCGGGAGAACCGCCAGCCGTACGCGCCGATCGCGAGGGTGGCCACGAAGACCGCGGTGACCGCGAGGCCGCTGTAGCCGGTGGGGGTCACCGGCGGTCCTGGAGCGGCGTCACGAGCGGTCCAGCACGTCGGTGAAGTCCCGCTCGTTGCGCTCGGCCGCCCGCACGTAGAGCCAGCCGATGCCGAACAGCACCGGGTAGACGGCGAAGGCGAGCAGGAACCACGGCAGCGGGACGGCGAGCACCTGGACCGCGGAGAGCTCGGGGAACAGCCAGAACAGCAGCGGGATCCCCCCGACGACGAGCCCCAGCACCGCCAGGGCGAGCAGCGCCGGGCGGAGCTGGGAGCGCAGCAGCGAGGACATGTACACCTCGCCCAGCGGCGTCTGCGCGTCGATCTCCCGGGCCGCCGGGATCCGCTGCGCCCGGGCCGCACCGGTGCGCGGGCTGGTGACCCGCACCCGGCGGGGTGTGCCCTCGGACACCGTCATCCCCTCCCGGGCGTGCCCGGCCGGGCGCGGCGCACGAGGAGGTCCCGCAGCTCCCGGGTGTGCCGCCGGCTCACGCCGAGCTGGGTGCCGCCGACGACCACCGTGCAGCGGCCGCCGTCCATCCGGACCTCCTCGACGTGCTGCAGGGCGACGAGCAGCGAGCGGTGGATCCGCACGAAACCGGCGTCCTTCCAGTCCTCCTCGAGCGTGGTCAGCGGCACCCGCACGAGGTGGCTGCCGGTCGGCGTGTGCAGCCGGGCGTAGTCGCCCTGCGCCTCGACGTACCTGACGCTGGACCGGGGCACGAACCGGGTCACCCCGCCGAGCTCGACGGCGATCCCGTCGCCCACCGGCCCGGGACCACCCGTCACCGGGGCGCCACCGCCCGCGCGCGCCGCGACGACCCGGCGCACGGCCTCGGCCAGCCGGTCGTCCCGCACCGGCTTGAGCACGTAGTCCACGGCGCCCAGGTCGAAGGCGTCGACGGCGGAGTCGTCGTAGGCGGTCACGAACACCACCGGGGGCGGCGTCCGGAACCGCGACAGCACCCGGGCGAGGTCCACCCCGCTCAGCCCGGGCATGCGGATGTCGAGGAAGACCGCGTCTACGCTGCGCTCCTGGAGGATCCGCAGCGCCTCGGTGGCCGAGTCGCAGGTGAGCACCGCCTCGATCCGCTCGTCCCGGCCGAGGAGCCAGCGCAGCTCCTCCAGGGCCGGGCGCTCGTCGTCGACGACGAGGATGGTCAGCCGGCCGCCGCTCACGGGTGCACCCCCGGGGCGAACTTCGGCACCCGCACGACGACCTTGGTCCCCGCGCCGGGCGCGGTCTCCACGACCAGGCCGTAGTCGTCGCCGAAGGCGGTGCGCAGCCGGGCGTCGACGTTGCCCAGCCCGACCGAGTCCACCGAGACGTCGCCGGCCAGCGCCCGCCGCACCTTCGCCGGGTCCTCCCCCACGCCGTCGTCCTCGACCGTGATCAGGCACTCGCCGCCCTGGTCGGCGGCGATGATCGTCACGGTGCCGGTCCCCGGCTTGCTCTCCAGCCCGTGCCGCACCGCGTTCTCGACCAGCGGCTGCAGGCTGAGGAAGGGGACGGTGACCGGCAGGACCTCCTGCGCCACCCGGAGCGTGACCTGCAGCCGGTCGCCGAACCGCGCCTTCTCCAGCACCAGGTACCGCTCGATGGAGCGCAGCTCCTCGGCCAGCGTCGTGTACTCGCCGTGCCGGCTGAACGAGTAGCGGGTGAAGTCGGCGAACTCCAGCAGCAGCTCGCGGGCCCGGGTCGGATCGGTGCGCACGAAGGAGGCGATCGCGGTCAGCGAGTTGTAGATGAAGTGCGGGCTGATCTGCGCCCGCAGCGCGCGGACCTCGGCCTCCATGAGGCGGGTGCGCGACGCATCGAGCTCGGCGAGCTCCAGGTTGCCCGACACCCAGCGGGCGACCTCGGCCACCGCCCGCACCAGCCCGGCCGACGCCGAGGTCGTGCACGCCTGCAAGGTGCCCACCACCCGGTCCTCGACCACCAGCGGGCTGACCACGACCTGGCGCAGGTCGCAGCCGGGGTCGGCGCAGGCGACGTCGTCGCGGGAGCGGACCTCGGTGTTGCCGGACTCCAGGACGGCGGCCGCGAGCGCCGCGGCGTGCGGCTCGTGGTGGGCGTAGCGGCCGTCCCAGGCGAGGGTGGTGACGGTGTCGGTGAGCGCGACGGCCGGGACGCCGAGCAGGTCCCGCAGATGGCGGATCGCGCGCTGCGCGGAGTCGCTGGTCAGGCCCTGGCGCAGCTCCGGTGCGGTGAGCGAGGCGGAGTGGAGGGTGCGGAACGTGGCGTGCTCCGCCTGCGTGCCCAGGTGACCCGGCCGCAGCCACCGCAGTCCGTTGCGCATCGGCAGTCGGGGCGGCGCCCCACCCTCCCTCCGCGCGATCGGCGCCCGGCGTCCTCGGACACCGGTCGAGCGCACGGTAGATCGCCGGTGGCGGCCCGCACCAGCCGCCGCGGCGACGGGTCCCTCCGCCGCGGGATCAGTCCCCGGGCAGCAGCGCTCCGCACTCCGCGCACCTCGTCGGCGGATCCTGGTCGGCCATCCGGCCGCACTCCGGGCACACCCGGTGCAGCCAGCAGGCCGGGTCGCCGCCCTCGTCGTCGGGTTCGGTCATGGGACCAGTCTGGCCCGATCAGACCTGGGGTGGAGCCGCGTTTCCCTCCTGGGGACGACGAGATCGGCGCCGGTGCTGCCTAGTGTCGCTGGGGTGGACCGCCCTCTCGACCGCTCGACCGATCGGCTGCACCGGCACCCGTTCGCCGTCGACATCGCCCTCGCGGCCGGGGTGTGGTTCTTCACCGTCCTCCTCACGATCGACACGTACTGGCAGTCGCAGGGCAGCGCGTTCCTCGTCGGCACGCTGCTGGTGGTGCCGCTGGCCTGGCGGCGCCGGGCGCCGGTCCCGGCCGCCGCCGCGGTCGTGGCCGCCGGGTTGCTCGAGCTGGTCGTCCTCGACGACTTCCTCGTCGCCAACGTCTCGGCGCTGTTCATGGTCTACGCGCTGGCCGCGTACGGCCCCCGCTGGGCCGCGCAGGCCGGGCTGGCGCTGGGGCTCGTGGGTGCCGCGCTGGCCGCGCTGCGCTACTTCTCGGACTACTCCGACGTCATCGTCCTCGCCGCCAACGCGATGGCCATCGGGGTCTCCGTCGTGGCCGCCTGGGCGCTGGGCAACCTGCGCCGGGCACGGGTGCAGCGGTTGACCGATCTGGAGGAGCGGGCGCGGCTGCTGGAGCTGGAGCGGGACCAGGAGATGCGGCTGGCCGCGTCCACCGAGCGGGCCCGGATCGCCCGCGAGCTGCACGACGTCGTCGCCCACTCGTTGTCGGTGGTCATCGCCCAGGCCGACGGCGGCCGGTACGCCGGGAAGGCCGATCCGGCCGCGGCCACCGACGCGCTCGAGGCGATCGCCGCCACCGGCCGGCAGGCGCTCACCGACATGCGTTCGCTGCTGGGCGTGCTGCGCGAGGGCGGCGGTGAGGAGTACGCCCCGCAGCCCGACGTCGACGCGATCCCGGCGCTGGTGGAGGACGTGCGGGCCAGCGGGCTGGACGTCGACCTGATCGTCGAGGGCGAGCCGCAGCCGCTGCCCGCCGGCCCGCAGCTCGCGGCCTACCGCATCGTGCAGGAGTCCCTCACCAACGTGCTGAAGCACGCGGGTCCGGCCTCGCGGGCGTGGGTGCGGCTGCAGTGGCGCACCGACGCGCTGGAGCTGTCGGTGCTCGACGACGGCCGGGGCGCCTCAGCAGCCCTGTCCTCCGGGACCGCCTCCGACGGCCAGGGGCAGGGGCTGCGCGGGATGCGGGAGCGCGCGCAGCTGCACCGCGGGCGGCTCGAGGCCGGGCCGCGGCACGGCGGCGGCTTCGGAGTGCACGCGGCGCTGCCCTACGGTTCCCGGCGATGAGCGAACCGATCCGGGTGGTGCTGGTCGACGACCAGCAGATGGTGCGGGCCGGCTTCCGCATGGTGATCGACTCCCAGCCCGACCTGCGCGTGGTGGGCGAGGCCGGCGACGGCGCCTCGGCGGTCGAGCTGCTGCGCGGCACCGCGGCCGACGTCGTCCTCATGGACATCCGCATGCCCGACACCGATGGGATCGAGGCGACCCGGCAGGTCACCGCGCTGCCCGAGGCGCCGCGGGTCGTCGTCCTGACCACCTTCGACCTGGACGAGTACGTGGTCGCCGCCATCGGCGCCGGCGCCAGCGGCTTCCTGCTCAAGGACGCCCCGCCCGAGGAGATGCTCGCGGCGGTGCGCACCGTGCACGCGGGCGACTCGGTGATCGCGGCGTCGTCGACCCGGCGGCTGCTGCAGCACGTCGCGCCGATGCTGCGGGGCGCCCCCACGTCGGCTCCCGGCGGTGGGGACGACGCCGCGCTGGCCGAGCTCACCCCGCGCGAGCGGGAGGTGCTGGTGCAGATGGCGCTGGGTGCGTCGAACACCGAGATCGCGCAGGCGTTCGTGGTGAGCGAGGCGACGGTGAAGACCCACGTCGGGCGGGTGCTGGCCAAGACCGGGTCGCGGGACCGGGTGCAGGCCGTCGTCCTCGCCTACCGGACCGGCCTCGTGCAGCCGGCCGACCTCCTCCGCCACGCTTGACTCCTGCTTTTCCGCGGAAAAGCAGTCTGCTTTACCGCGGAAAAGCAGAGGCGTCAGACCACGGGGGGACGGCGGGGTCCGTCCCCGGGAGCACGTGGGACGGCGGCAAGATCACCGCCCGCTCCGACGCGGGGGGACGGCTCCGGGCGGGAGCGTGATCACCGTTGCCGCATCCCCCTGCACCGGAGGTCCGCAGTGTCCGTCCCCGTCATGACCGTCCCCGGCGAGCCGCCCGCCGCCCCGGCGACCGCCGCCGTCCGCGCCACCGGCCTGCGCAAGACCTACGGCAGCGGGGAGACCGCGGTGCACGCGCTCTCCGGTGTCGACGTCGCCTTCGCCGCCGGTGAGTTCACCGCGATCATGGGCCCCTCCGGCTCCGGGAAGTCGACCCTCATGCACTGCCTGGCCGGGCTCGACACCGCCACGGCCGGCGAGGTGTGGCTGGGCGACACCCCGCTCACCAGCCTGCGCGACGACCAGCTCACCACCCTGCGCCGCAAGCGGATCGGTTTCGTCTTCCAGGCGTTCAACCTGCTGCCGGTGCTCGACGCCCGCGAGAACATCGTGCTGCCGATGCGGCTCGGCGGGCTGCGGCCGGACCCGGCGTGGTTCGACGCCGTCGTCGCCCGGTTGGGCCTGCGCGAGCGGCTGGGCCACCGCCCGCACGAGCTCTCCGGCGGCCAGCAGCAGCGCGTCGCCATCGCCCGCGCCCTCCTGCCGCGGCCCGACGTCGTCTTCGCCGACGAGCCCACCGGCAACCTGGACTCCCGCTCGGGCGCCGAGGTGCTGGGCCTGCTGCGCTCCAGCGTGAAGGAGACCGGCCAGACGGTCGTCATGGTGACCCACGACCCGGGCGCCGCCGCCTACGCCGACCGCGTCGTGCTGCTGGCCGACGGTCGCCTGGCCGGCGAGCTCACCGACCCCACCGCCGAGTCGGTGCTCGACGCGCTGCGCGGGCTGGGGGCCTGAGGCATGCGCAGCGTCGTCCTCGCCCAGCTCCGCACCCACGCGGCGCGGCTGGTTGCCTCCACCCTCGCCGTCGTCATCGCCGTCGGCTTCGTCGTCGCCACCCTGGTGCTCAACGAGACCTCGCGCAGCACCGTCCTCGACACCGTCGGCGCGCGGTACGTCGACACCGCCGCCGTCGTCAGCACCACCTACGCCCGACCCTTCACCGACGACGACGTCGCCACCCTGGCCGCGGTGGAGTCCGTCGGGGCGCTGGCCGCCTCCTACGAGGCGAGCGCGCAGGCGTCGGTGCCCGGCCGGCCCGGCTCGCAGTACCTGGCCGTCGAGTCGGTGGCCGCGGACCCGCAGCTGCGCTGGCACCGGCTCTCCGCCGGCCGGCTGCCCGGCGGCCCGGGTGAGATCGCCGTCAGCGACCGGGCCCGCGCCGAGGTCGGTGACGTGCTCACCGTGACCGTGTTCGACCCCGACGGCGAGGAGACCGAGAGCCGGGCGACGGTCACCGGGATCGTCGACCTGCGCGGCGACCCCGAGGCCGGGCTCTACGGCCGCGGCTACGTCACCGAGGAGCAGGCTCGGGCCTGGTACGCCGAGGACCCCCTCGAGCTGCGGATCACCGCCGCCGCCGGCTTCTCCGACGCGGAGGTCCGCGCCGACGTCGCCGCCGCGGCCCCCGGCGACGCCGTCGTGCGCAGCGGCGAGCAGCAGGCCGAGCGGGCGGCCGCCGCGCTGATGGGCGACTCGACCGCCCTGGCCACCGTGCTCTTGGTCTTCGGCACCGTCGCGGTCGTCGTCGCCGGGCTGGTCATCGCGAACACCTTCGCCGTCCTGCTCGCCCAGCGGACCCGCGAGCTCGCGCTGCTCCGCTGCGTGGGGGCCACCGCCCGGCAGGTCCGCCGCAGCGTGCTCGGCGAGGCACTGGCCACGGGGCTGGTCTCCTCGGCCGTCGGCGTCGCCCTGGGCATCGGGCTGGCCGCCGGCGTCTCGGCGCTGGTCGGTACCAACTCGCCGGTCCCGCTCTCCGGCGTGGCCGTCCCGCTGTACGCGGTGCTCGCCGGGCTGGCGGTCGGCACCGTCGTCACCGTGCTCGCGGCGCTCGCGCCGGCCCGCGCCGCCACGAAGGTGGCGCCGCTGGCCGCGCTGCGTCCGGTCGACGCCGCTCCGCTGCGCTCCCGCCCGGGTCTGCTGCGGCTGGTGTCCGGGCTGCTGCTGCTCGTTCCCGGCGTGCTGCTGCTGGTGGCCGGGGTGCTGATGGCCGACATGCTGGTGGCGCTGCCCGGCGGGGTGCTCAGCTTCCTCGGCGTGGTGCTGCTCGCCCAGCGGGCGGTGCCCCCCGTCGTGGCGGCGGCGGGGCGGCTGGCCGGCCGGTTCGGCGGCGTGCCCGCGCGACTGGCCGCCGGCAACGCCACCCGCAACCCGCGGCGGACGGCCGCCACGGCGACCGCGCTGCTCATCGGCGTCACCCTGACCAGCGCGTTCGTCGTCGGCGCGGCCTCGACCAAGGCCACCGCGCAGGAGGCGCTGGAGGCGGAGTTCCCCACCGACGTGCTCGTGCGCAGCTACGACGCCGCCCTGCCTGCCACGCTGGCCGGCGCCCTCGGGGAGGTCGACGGCGTGCAGCGCAGCGCGGGTGTGATCGGCGGGGACGTGACGGGTCCGGACGGCGAACCGGTGTTCGTGCAGGGCCTCGACGTCGCGGAGGCCGCCACCGTGCTCCGGTCCACCGACCAGATCGACCTGCCCGGCACCGGCGTGGCCGTGCTGCCGGAGTGGGCGGCCGACGCGTGGGCGGTCCAGGACGGCGGACCGGTGACGCTGACCGCCGACGGCGGCCGGTCGGTCACCCTGCAGGCGCAGGTGACCGCGGTCGACCAGCCGCTGCTGATGGAGGCCGACGCGCTGCGCGCGCTGGTCCCCGACGCCGGCCTCGCGGAGCTGTGGCTGCTGCTCGACGACGCCGCCCCGGAGGCCCAGGTGGGGGTCGTCGACGAGATCACCGACGTGGTGGCCGAACGCGATCCCGAGGCCCAGGTCACCGGTGTGGTCACGCTGCGCGACCAGCTCGACGAGGTGCTCGACGTCCTGCTGCTGGTCGTGACCGGGCTGCTGGGCGTGGCGGTGGTCATCGCGCTCATCGGTGTGGGCAACACCCTGGCGCTCTCGGTGGTGGAACGGCGCCAGGAGAACGGGCTGCTGCGGGCGCTGGGGCTCACCCGACGCCAGCTGCGCGGGCTGCTGGCCTGGGAGGCGGTGCTCGTGGCCGGGGTCGCCGCGGTGCTCGGAGTGCTGATCGGCGGTGCCTACGGGGTGGTCGGCGTGGCGTCGGTGCTCGGCGAGCAGGGGGAGCTGGTGCTCGACGTCCCGTGGCTGCAGGTGGGCGCGATCGTCGTCGTCGCCACCCTGGCCGGGCTGCTCGCCTCGGTACTGCCCGCCCGCCGGGCCGCCCGGACCTCGCCGGTGGCCGCCATCGCCTGACCTGTGGCGATGGTGATCAGCCTCCCTGATCGTTCCGGCTCCTCCCTCACTGTGAGAGTGGCCGGGCCAGTTCGTCAGTGATGGGCTGGCTGTCGGCGGCAGTAGGTGTGTCTCACTCCCTCACTGGCCTTCGTGCCTTGGAACCGACTTGACCACCTGCTGCTGCCGGCACCGGCCCGGCCGGAGACGGTGGCCTGATCAGGAGCTTGACCGCCAGTAGCCCCTGGCGTGTCCCATCACAGTTCTGCCCATCTCCGAACCGGACCGGACCTGCAGCGTCCGTTCTCGGATTAGGAGTGAACGCAGTGACCATGCTCGCAGAGCAAGTCGATGTCGTCATCGGCGTCGACACTCACAAGCACACCCACACCGCCGCGGCCATCGCATCGAGCACCGGGGCCGCGCTGGCCCACACCACGGTGACCGCCGATGCGGCCGGCTACGCCGAGTTGATCGCCTTCGCCGACCAGCACGCCAGCTCCCGCGGCTGGGCGATCGAGGGTGCCGGCGGCTACGGCGCCGGCCTGACCCGCCATCTCACCGACTGCCAGGAGATCGTCCTGGAGATCGACCGCCCCAAGCGCCCCAAGCGGCGCGCCGGAGCCAAGACCGACCTGATCGACGCCGAACGCGCCGCCCGTGAGGCCTTGGCCCGTGACCACCTCGCTCAACCCAAGACCGGTGCCGTGCGGGCGGCGCTGCAGATGCGGCTGGCCGCTCGCCGGGCCGCGGTCACCGCCAGCGCCGACGCCCAGAAGCAGCTGCTGGCCCTGGTGGTCACCGCCCCGCAGCGGCTGCGCGACCGGTTCGCCGGACAACGCACTCCGGCCGTCATCGCCACCGCCGCCAAACTGCGCGCCACGACAACCGGCGACGTCGAGTACGACACCGCCGTCGCCGTCCTGCGCGCGCTGGCCCGACGCATCCAGGATCTGCAGACCGAAGCCGCCACGCATCAGACGGCGATCTGCGCCCTCGTCCGCTCCTGGCGGCCCGACCTGCTCGACCAACCCGGAATCGGACCGATCGTGGCCGCCACCGTGCTCACCGCCTGGTCCCACGCCGGCCGCTGCCGCAACGACGGGGCCTTCGCCATGCTCGCCGGCGCCGCCCCCATCCCGGCCTCCTCGGGCATGACCGTCCGCTACCGGCTCAACCGCGCCGGCGACCGCCACCTCAACCAGGCGCTGCACACCATCACCCTCACCCGACTCAAGCACGACCCAGCCACCCGCGCCTACGCCGAACGGCGACGCAAGGAAGGCAAGAGCGACCGCGACATCCGCCGCTGCCTCAAGCGCTACATCTGTCGAGACCTCTACCGGCGCCTCGAACACCAATCACCACTTGACGCGTCATAGGAGCGTCGGTCGACCACGAGGGAGGACGCCGGATGACCAGGGAGGCTGATCATTCCGGGACGGCGGTTCTCCGCTCCCGGCTGGAACACTGGACGACGTGTCGTCCGCCCTCCGCCGTGCCGCCCTCACCGCCGCCGTCCTCGCCGGGCCGGTCGGCTGGGTGACGGTCGCCGCCTGGGGCCTGCCGACGGCGCTCGGCGCGCACCGCCGGAGGCTGCGGCCGGTCGTCTCCGGGTCGCCGCACTTCTCCGACGGCGCCTTCCACAACACGCTGCCCACCCCGGCGCTCGCCCCCGCCAACACCCGCGACGGCCTGCTGCGGCAGTGGCACGAGGAGCGGCACGTCGGCCTGCCCGGCGGACCGATCCCGCTCGAGCGCCCGGAACTGCCCGACGACGCCGCCGAGCTCGCCGTCACCTGGTTCGGGCACGCCAGCGCGCTGCTGGAGATCGACGGCCGGCGGGTGCTCGTCGACCCGGTGTGGAGCCACCGGGTGTCGCCATCCCCGGTCTTCGGGCCGACGCGGCTGCACGAGCCGCCGCTCCCGATCGAGGAGCTGCCGCCGGTCGACGCCGTCCTGATCTCCCACGACCACTACGACCACCTCGACCTGCCCACCATCCGCTCGCTGCTCGCCACGCAGACCGCGCCGTTCGTCGTCCCGCTGGGCATCGGCGAGCACCTGCGCACGTGGGGCGTCCCCGAGGATCGCGTCGTCGAACTGGACTGGGACGGCGCCCACGACGTGGCCGGGCTGACCCTCACCTGCACCGAGGCGCGGCACTTCTCCGGCCGCTACCTGCACCGCAACACCACGCTGTGGGCCTCGTGGGCGATCGCCGGCCCACGACACCGGGTGTTCTTCGGCGGCGACACCGGCTACACCCCCGCCTTCTCCGGCATCGGCGCGCGGCTGGGCCCCTTCGACCTGACCCTGCTCCCGATCGGCGCCTACAACGACGCCTGGCACGCCATCCACATGGACCCGGAGGAGGCCGTCCGCGCCCACGGCGACCTCGGCGGCGGCGTGCTGCTGCCCATCCACTGGGCCACGTTCAACCTGGCGTTCCACCCGTGGGCCGAGCCGGTGCAGCGGCTGCTGGCGGCCGCCCGGCGGCGCGACCGCACCGTGGTCGTGCCGCTGCCCGGCCAACGGATCGACGTCCTCGACCTGCCGCCGCAGCGGGACTGGTGGACGGCGGTCGGCTCGACGGCGGGCGAGCACCCGGCGTCCTCGTCCGGCGTGGGGAGCTCGGTCGTGGCCCGCGCGCTGACCCGGCTGATCGCCCTCCTCCCGGGGGCCTGACCACCGCGATCGCGTGACGCAGTTCACCCGGATCGAGGTTTGGCACGCGATATCTCGTCCACGACTGCGTGGCGCACGACCAATACGGGTGTAGTCACCCCACGCTCCTCTCGTTCGGCCTGGTCAGCGCGCCGATGGCAGCTGCGACCCCACCATTCCCCGAGGAGCGCACGATGCTGCAATTCGGCCGCCGTACCCCCGTCCCGGAGCCCGTCGACGCCGCCGCCGAGGCGCGGGCCAACGCCGCCGCGGTCACCGCCGTCGTCACCGTGCTGGCCGAGGCGGCCACCTCGACGGAGGCCATCACCGGCGTGCTCGACCTGGTCCGCGAGCGGTTCGGTTGGGCCTACGGGTCGTACTGGCGGGTGGAGGACGACCGCGCGCTGCACTTCGTCCAGGAGTCCGGCGACGCCGGACCGGCGTTCCGGGAGGTCACGCGCACCGCGTCCTTCCGCGAGGGCGTGGGGCTGTCCGGCCGGGCCTGGCGCTCCCGCGACCTCGTCTTCGTCCCCGACATCGGCCGGGTCACCGACTGCGTGCGGGCCCCGGTGGCCCAGCGGGTGGGCGTGCGCAGCGGCGTCTGCTTCCCGCTGCTCGAGGACGGCCAGGTCACCGGCACCATGGACTTCTTCACCACCGAGACGCTGCACCCCTCCGCCCAGCGGCTGGAGACCCTCCGCGCGATCGGGCGGCTGGTCTCGCAGGCCCTGGAGCGGGTGCTCGTGGCCGAGCGCCAGGCCGAGGCGGCCCAGGACATGGCGGCGGTCAACCAGGTCCTGCGCCTGGTGTCGACGGCGCCCTCCCGCGAGGCTGCGCTGAGCGGCGCGCTGGACACCATCCGCGAGGGCTTCGGCTGGGCGTACGGCTCGTACTGGGCGGTCTCCGACGAGGACCGGACGCTGCGCTTCGTGCAGGAGTCCGGCACCGCCGGGCAGGAGTTCCGCGAGGTGACGCTGGCGGCCAGCTTCGCCGAGGGCGTGGGGCTGTCCGGGCGCGCCTGGCGCCGCCGCGACCTCGTCTTCGTCGAGGACCTGGCGCAGGTCACCGACTGCGTGCGCGCACCCGCCGCCCGGCGGGCGGGGGTCAAGTCCGGGGTCTGCCTGCCGATCGTCGTCGGCGGCGAGGTCGTGGGCACGATGGACTTCTTCGCGACGACGACGCTCACCCTGTCCCCGGGCCGGGAGGACGCGCTGCGCAACACCGCGTTCCTGCTCGGCCAGGCGATGGAGCGGTTCGCCGCGGCGGACCGGCTGGAGCGCGCCGGACGCGAACTGCTCGAGTCGATCACCGAGGTCGAGCGGAACGTGCTGGCGGCGACGTCGGTGGCCGGCGACGGCGAGCGGCTGACCCGGGAGGCCAACGACGAGGTGGCCGGGCTCGGCGAGTCCAGCGCCGACATCGGCAAGGTGGTCAAGACCATCCGCGGCATCGCCGACCAGACCAACCTGCTGGCCCTCAACGCCACCATCGAGGCCGCCCGGGCCGGGGAGGCCGGCCGCGGCTTCGCCGTCGTCGCCAACGAGGTCAAGGAGCTGGCCGCTGAGACCGCGCGGGCCACCACGGACGTGGACGCCAAGGTCTCGGCCATCCAGGCGCAGGTCGAGCGGGTCGTCGCCGCGCTGGGCGCGATCAGCGAGGTGGTGGCCGGCATCAACACGACCCAGACGACGATCAGCGGGGTCCTCACCGAACAGGTCGCGGTGACCCGGGCGATCCTCGACTAATGGGGCTTACCGAGCCCGCTGGTGTCTGGCAGGTTCGGCGCCGGTAGCGGCCGGTGGGTCAGCACTCTCGACGACTGGAGCGCTTGGATTCCTAGGGTCAGATCGTGCGCCCACCGGTCGTGAGGGGACCTGACCGCTGATGGGATGACGTGCCCCGGGCCTGCTCCGGTGAGCACTTGACCATTAGTCCGCCGGCTGTCTCCTCCGCGCTGCCGACCGCAGAGGCCG
>NZ_LWUA01000222.1 GCF_005222955.1 Blastococcus sp. CCUG 61487
CTCGTGGCGCTCGATGTCGGCGACCCAGAGCCGGTCCAGCTCGGTGGCGGCGAACTGCCGGCCGACCAGGTCCGGCGCCGGCGCGTGACCGGCGGCCTGCCGGGTCGTCTTCTGGCCGCGGCGGCGCCGGTGCACTCCCTCGATACCGCCCACGCTCATCAGCCGGGCGACCCGCTTGCGCGCCCAGTCGTGCCCGCGGTCGCGGATCTCGGCAGTCAGCCGGCGAGCGCCGTAGACGCGCCGATGCTCGGTCCAGGCGGTGTGCAGCTCGTCGATGGCGTACGCCTCGGCCAGCTCGGCCTCAGTGGGTCCGCCGCGCCGGGCGGCCCAGGCGTAGAAGGCAGTCTTGCTGACACCGAGCACTCGGCAGAGACGGCGCACGCCGTAGGTGGTCTTCTCCGCGGCGATGAAGGCGAACGTCTCGCCTCGGCTCACCGCCCCGTCTCCTTGGCGAAGAAGACCGCGGCTTTTTTCAAGATCTCCTTCTCGAGCTCCAGCTCGGCCACCCGCCGCCGCAACCGGGCCAACTCGGCCCGCTCATCGGCGCTGACCGGACCACCCGGCGCGGCACGTTGGGCCCGCATCGCGGCGACCCAGTTCCGCAACGTCTCGTGGTTGACGTCGAGCTCGCGGGCGACCTCGCGCACGCCCCGCCCGCCATCGAGCACCAACGCCGCCGCCTGCCGCCGGAACTCCTCCGGGTACTTGCTGACTCTCCCCAACCGGGGCCTCCTTCCTGGCTACTGCCAAGTCTGGAGGTGTCCGGCCCGCTGGGGTCACTTCAGCAGCACCTCCAAATGGAGCGAATTTCTAGGAATGCCACTTGCGCCGGCCAGCATGTCCCGCCCCACTCAAGCTGGTCACAACACGCCTTAGCTCGTCATGAAAATGGGCGGGCGCCCATTTAGAGGCATGCGCACGAATGGCCGAGCGATCCCAGCTACGCGTCTCGACTTGGTCCAGTGCGGCGCGTAGAGCCAAGGTCGACGTACTGTCCACCAGGACGGTGGAGGCAGGCGACGAGGTTTCCACATATCCGCCAGCCCTTAGGGCCACTGCTGGAGTGCCGAACGCGTAACACTCCACCGGCGTCAGGCCAAAGTCTTCATCGCCAACTGCGACTAGCGCTCGGGCGCTGGCATATAGCCACCGCAACTGGGCATCACTAACCCCGACCAACCGGATGACATTCGGAGAGTCGCTTGCTTCGCCACCTACTTGCACAAGCTTGCGGGAGCCGCCGGCGAAAGCCGCCGCGATTTCCCGCGACCGTTTGTAGCCCCGCCTGCGGCTCACCGTCAGATAGAAGCCGGGCTCCAAATTGGGCACGGGTTCCTGCCTACCGTCGGGATCGAGACCACGCGGCGGATGAACCACGGTACTATCGAGACCATACAGCCGCGCAACACGGCGCGCTACATTCTTGGAATTCGTCAGGTAACGCGTACTAGAGTGTGCCGCTCGCACGTCCCATCGCCGCAGCGGGCTTAGGGAGCCAGAGATCGCTGACCGCAACCAGCGTGGCGCGCCTTGAAAGTAGGCCTCAGGCTGATAAAGCCATCGAGCAGTGTTATGACAGTAAACAACCTTCTCGCCGCGCGTTCGAACACCGTGACTCCAGCCCGAAGAGCTACATAGCACAACATCTGCATCTATCACGCCCAGCGATCTGATTGCGAGTGGAAGCAGCGGCAAAGCGAGTCGGACATCCCCACGCCAAGCAAGTAGCCGGGATAGCCAACGAACATCCCGCACATCGAACTCAGCGAACTCCTTGAACGTTGCCGCTGGGAGATACGCGGTTGTGTAGAGCGTCGCCTCGGGGAACGCCCTCATCATGTCTAAGGCAACGCGCTCTGCGCCTCCCCGCTGGGTTAGGTAATCGTGAGCAATTGCGACTTTCATTGTCATTCGAGCCCCAGATTCCAAAGGGGGAGCAGGCGGCTTACAATCAGCGCCACGAGACCGTCGCTCCATGCGCGAGTCCCCAGCCAGGGCTCACGTGTCCGGCCCGCTGCTTGGAGTGGATGCTGAAACTTGTGCCGCAGCGTACTCGTAGCCGTACTCGGATCCGTATCCGTCGGCCAGATACGTCTTTGGTGGCACAAAATTCAAGACCACGCCGAGGATGCGCGCGCCAACCGCCTGCAGAGTCGACGCCGCCTGCTGCAACTGCTCGCGGCGGGTGCTGCCATACCGTACGGAGAGAACTACGCCATCCATGAATACCGCCATGCCAGCAGCATCCGCCACGGGGAGAAGTGGCGGGGCGTCAACCAGCACAAACTCATTGTCGGCACGCAACTTCTCGATCAAGCCCATCATTTGCTTAGAAGCCAGGAGCTCCCCAGGATTGGGTGGGGTTGGACCTGCCGCGATCACCTCGAAGTTCTCGCGGTAGCTTTGCGTAACATCCCGAAGCTCCGCTGAGCCAGCCAGGACGTTGGTGAGTCCCGCACCCCCCACGAGGCCAAGGTATCGAGTGACTTTCGGACGCCGAAGATCGGCCTCAAGAACTGTCACTCGTTGGCCAGCACTGGCCAGGGCAAGAGCCAAGTTCACTACCAGCGTGGTCTTCCCCTCGGAAGGAACCGCACTTGAAACCATTATTACCTTCGGCGGCTGATCCACGCTTAAGAACTGCAGATTCGTTCGAAGTTGACGAAAGTCCTCGGCGGTGCGATGATTGTTCAGTTTATCAAAGAGGTGGGTCCCGCTCAGCCCATCCGCCCGAAGCACAGTGCCAATAATTGGCGCGCCGACGAGTTCGACCGTCTCATCACGACTCCGAACAGTCCGGTCGAGTCTGGCGCGGAGTATGGCGAGTGCAGCGCCCAGTAGCGAGCCGACGAGGATACCGACCACTGAATTTTGGAAAGTGTTCGGCGAGCTGGGCGCCGCAGGCACATCTGGGGTCTTGGTGACCGTGACGTCCACCAGAGAGGATCCATCATCGTTCGCCGTCTCGAGTTCTTGCACGAAGTCGGTGAAGGTGACGCCAATTTCCTCGGCGATTGCCGCCGCCCTCTCTGGAGATGGATCCGCGACGTCGACCTCGATCAGCACCGTGTCCGTCAAAGCAGTTGCAGTGATGCGACTGGCGAGCAGCTCTGGCGAATACGCAAGGTCCAGGCGGTCGATCACCCGGCGAGCTACTTCGTCTCCTGCAATCAGTCTCGCGTAGGAGGTCACACGAGCCTGAGAGAACTGGCTTCCAGTGAGCACGTCCGCGGTAGATGCAGCCTCCCGCGTGGACACGAACAACTGGGTGTGAGCCGTGTACAGCGGCGTCTGGAGTTGGCTGACAAGAAAAGCCGCTCCCCCGGCAGTCATCAGACCCACAAGAGGGAGCCACCAGGCACGTTTCAGTGCACCGAGGATGTCTTTCAGATCCACGATTCCCCGTTCCTTTGACGAGCGGGGCGCGCCCGACTCGTCCCAACCTGGCTCCTCGTCGAACATCGGGCGCAATGTCGCCAACGCCCGCTCGCTGACACCGCCTCCGACGGCAGATGCCTAGCGGGGGAGTCTAGGACCACAGTGCGGTCAAGCCGCAGCCAAAGATACGTCACATCGGATCGGCCCACCCCACTTGGGGGACACGCAATCACTCCGCGAGGTGATTCTGTTCCGACCTCATGCCACGGTGGCCGCCAAGGCAGATGCGTCTGGGCCACCTTTGCAGACGCCCAGGGAATCCTGATACCAAGCCTCGTCGGTTCATTCGGCGAGTTCACAAGCTTCCTGCTCACTGGTGCCTCGACTGCGCCGTGCTGCTCGGGCTTCCGCGGCGCAGCTTCATCTCCTGTTCGTGCTCGCCAGGTCTCGAGACACCAGTCAAGCCGGCAACAGCGATCCAGAAATAGAGCGACAGGTTCGAAGCGGTGAGCGGACCGCTCAAGTCGAAGAATAGGAAAGCAGCGACGACGGCGAAGAGCGTTATCGAAGTCACCGCGCGCGCCCCTTCCGCCTGCTGCAGCGACCTCAGGCCTACGGCTGTGGCTTTCAGCATAATTACCAGGAACAGCAACAGCCCGACTAATCCGGTTTCGAGCGTCCTTTGCAGGTAGCCGTTATCGATGTTTGCTGACGTCTGTCCCGAAGACAGACCGCTCGCCTGCCCGGCAGTTCCTAAGCCGTCCCCTAGAGGATTGGATACTATCGCCGCACCCAATGCGGGTAGGAGCGACGATCGCGCTTGAAAAGATTCGTCGTCAGCGAGTTCGCCGATGTCATAACGCTCCTCACCACCCGAACTCGCTGCAACTAGGCGGGGAAGAGTGACGACCGAGACGGCTAGGACGACTATGACCGCGATCGCTACGGCCCGGCCTTTCGAGCGGTGGAATGGAAGCGTTGCGGCTAAGGCGACGGGTACTGCGAACAGGGCAGTGCGAACGCCCGACAGCGCGAGACCAAACACCACGATCGACAGCCCTGCCATCACCCATACACGGGTTGCGACGGCAAGGCGGCCTTTCACCAGGATTACAACTAGCGCGATGGCTGAGAGACTCAAGAAGGCTGCGAATGTCCCCGGAGATTCCGCGGGCCCAAAAATCCTGAACTCACCCGGTCTAGGCAGACCGAAGCTGATCAGTACATCCTGCCTTGCTCTAAGCCAGGCCAAGTCCCAAGCCGGAGGAGCAACCCATTGCACAACCCCATACAGCGCGACAACCGGACCCAGCGCGTAGAGGCTTCGGATCATAAATCGCGCGACGTCTCCCATCCACCGACTCTGTAGCATAGCGAGCGCGGCAGCAAAAGGGAGCCCCTGGGTTACCAGCGCGAATAGCGCAGCCGGAAGACCTCCCTGTGCGACTCCGTTAACTGCTGAAACGGCGAGCCAGCCTGCGAACCACCAAAATGCCGGCGGTGAGCGATCGGGCTGTCGCAAAGCAGCAATAACCACCGGCAATAACATCACTGCTGACAAGAGGATTAGGGGATCGTTGGGAGTATATGCGTCCTCTCCGCCCGCCAATCTTCGCAATAGCGCGACGAAAGGAATGATCAAAACCGTCACTTTGATTGGCGTTTGAGCTGAGCTTCCGCTTAGCGCAACAAACAGGCCAATACCGATCACGACGATGGTGGTTGCACTTACAAAAGGAACAGCTAACGCTAGCCCGGTGGACATAACCAGCAGGGCTATGACATAGGGAGCCGAAACGGCATTCAATGTCGCCAACAGCCGGGGCGGTCCGTCCAGACCACGTCTCGCCGTCCTGGCCCGTCGGCCTGGACTCACGATCTCACGGTACCGCACAGACGAAGGTTAGCAGTCGGCCTTCGTCCGGGTGTGGCGAGGAATCTGGCGGAATCGGACCAGGGCCCGTGGCGGCTAGGCAGTTTGCGCCCGGCGAGACCTAAGAGACGCCGCCTCGAGTTCGGTGTCTGTTTACCTCCCGGCTCCAGGGTGGCTCTCAAGGCGCACCAATGGGTTTCGCCCTTCGCCTCTGCACGCCATAAGAGTCGCCTCCAGCCTCCCCGTCAGGTGAGCGACCGATACAGCTCCTCGATCTTGGGGACGATGCGCGCCACGGCATAAGCAGCTCCCGCTTCCATACCAGCCGCGGCCAGCCGTTCCCTACTTTCGGGACTAACCGCGAGCCATGACAGAATGCGAGCCAACTCATGGGTGTCTCCTGGCGGGTACAGGAGGCCCGTAACGCCGTCGTCGATGATCTCCAATGGACCGCCCGCCGCGGTTGCCACCACCGGAAGCCTATGGGCCATGCCTTGCACGACCACCTGACCAAACGGCTCTGGAACGATTGAACAGTGCACAAGAACGTCCAGGGAGGCGAGAGCCGCCGAGACGTCCTCCCGGAAACCGCAGAACTCAACCTTGAAGGCGTCCAACGCGCGCGCCCGCTCCTTCAACTCGGCCGCGTAGCGTTCGTCGCCGGGAAACATCGCTTCCCCGATGATGGAGACTCGTTCCACTAGGTTGGGATCAACTTCATCGAGGGCCTTAAGAAGAACGTCCTGGCCCTTCCAGGGTGCCAATCGTCCTAAGATGCCCACCGAGATAGGCCGCTGGTCGTCCGCGACCTTTGGCCCCCCTCTGGGGACCTCAGTGGGGAGATCAATGGGTGAATATATCACGACCACTCTGCGCCGTTTCGAGATCCGCGAGCCAAGTGTCTCAGCCGTGGCCTCACTATTCGCAATCACCGCGGTAGAACCAAGGAAGATCAGCAGCCTTATGAATCTCGCCAGCCAGGCGGACATGTAATCCGTGGATAAGCGGTCTCTCAGGTGCCATACGAGGGGCTTGGCCGTCCGCATATTGGCTAGTGTGGTTACCACACCTGCCTTCAACGAGTTTGCATGCAGGATATCGGGGTCGTGCTGCCTTATCCAGGCCGCGACACCTCTAACATGCGAGAGCAGGCTGAGCGTTGCCTTTACCAAGGCGATCGGGTTTGCATTGAACGAACGAGACACGTCGGCCGGAGTCGCCGGGCCAGGGAGCACAACGACGGACGCGCGCGTCTCCGAAAGTCGGCGCACCAAGGGGCCTTCTTCCCACAGCAGCACAACCGGGTCGATGCTAGTCGGGAGTCCACGAACCGTCCGGAGCAGAGCAAGCTCGCCGCCAGAGAGCTTCGCTGTATGGTTGACGTAGCCGACCTTCACGAAGAGATCACGCCAGGATTGCGCTTCAGGACGTCTTGATAGACCTGGGCTAGCCTTTCCGCAGTAGCGGCGCTCGAGAAGCTACCGAGCGCTGCACGAATCTCGGCGATGCGGTCGCTCTTTGCTCGCGCTCGATCGGCCAGTGCAGTCAGAATCGCTTCGCTCAACTGATCGTCGCGGTTAGCTTGCACCAGTTGTCCTCCCGCTCGCGGCACGAAGTCATCCGGCCCTCCCGGACCCGTCGCAACCACCGGGACGCCCATTGCTAGAGCTTCCAGAACGGTTACGCCGAAGGGCTCGGGTCGCGTGGAGCAGTGGACAACCACATCGCAGCCACCCATGAGTGCAACAGCGTCGTCTCTATGGCCGAGGACTCTGACAACGTGCTCAAGGCGCCTTGCGCGGATTGTCTCACGAAGCGCCGCGCCGGTCGACCCCACTTGCTGGTAGAACTCGCCCCCCACGATTACGACTTTGGCTTCAGGAATCGACGCAAGCACGGACGGTATTGCCCGCAATAGCACGTCATGCCCCTTCCAGGCGTCGAGGCGGCCAAACATTCCGATGACCGGCGTATCAGCCGGCCAGCCCAAGTGAGAACGGATGTCTTCTGTCGCTGGCAGGTCATCGAAGTCGATTCCGTTGGGCACTACGGCGGAGGATGCTCGCCACACTTTCGCGTAGGCCTTCGACATATACGTAGAAGGAACCACAACGCAGGCCTTGGGGGTTATGCGTATGAGACCTTGTATACCTGTGGAAGTGCGACTGCGCAGGGGTGCGTCATGCAGATGCATCACCGCCGGCACCTTCGCCCAAGCTGCGGCCAAGCCTCCGATAACCGACATGCTTTCTCCGACGGTATGGACCACATCTGGGCGCACTTCGACGATGAGCTCACGAACCCGTCGAATTGCGCCGATTGCTTGAGGCACGTCACGCAAGTGGGTGAAGGGCTTCAGGAGCCGAACGTCGACCGGAGTGTCTAGCAGGTCCTTCGTGAATGGCCCATTTGCCAGGTGGGCCACCACTGGCGCGATGTTGTAGCGAGGAAGCTCCCGCAGATTGCTGAGGAGCACAACTTCCCCGCCGGCCTTATGCCCCCCGGAGTGGACAAAAAGAATTTTGATTGGACGCATGCTCATCGTGGTTCCTTTCCCTTCTCCGGATGGTTGCCACGGTGACGTCTAGGTTTCAGATGAGTCGTCGACTGCCTCGCCTCCCTGCGCATGAACGCCTGCGCGTTCATCGTCGCAGAAATCAGCCACAGCTTCGAACAGATAGTCATGGTGCGTCATCTGCCGTCGAAGCCGCATCCGGGGAGTCAGCAGCTCAAGCACCGCATCAGGGGTATCGGTCTCCACTAGGAGTAGCTCCGGGCAGTGTCGGGACAAGTCAAGCCCACTGAGGACGGCCAGTTCGGCTCCTTCGACGTCCACGGAGATCAAATTCGGTCGACCAAGCCCAGATTCGTCAATCAGTTCGGACATGGTCGCGGTCGGCACTACCACTTCCCGGCGCTTCACGCCCTGCAACCGTCTGCGTTCCTGCGCGGCGCCCTGGAGTCCTTCCGCCACAGACGTAAGGTTCGAGTCTATTATCTTGATCGTTGGGGGACCCCCCGGGCCCACCAAGGCGCGATTGAAGACGATCGACCTCGACCGCGTACGGCGACAGGCGGCAGCTAGGCGCGGGAGGGGCTCAACCAACACGCCCGTCCAGCCCAAGTGGCGCTCCAAGTACCAGGTGTTGCTCTGGTTGTATCCGTCGTTTGCACCGACCTCTAGGAAGACTCCAGGGCTCCGAGCGGCCTCCCGAACCAGGTTCTTGTCAAGCTCGTAAAGTGCGGGCCAGCTGAACCTCGTGGATCCGATTCGCTCGGAAAGCCTGACCCGTGCGATTTTTAGTTCTCGTTTCAACGTCTCTGGTGTAGCTCGCCTTAGGGCCCGTCTAAGCAAGGTAGGCACCCTTCCGATTTGGGGATGTAGAGGCGTCGCTCCTCAGCCGCACCCGCGTTACCGCGTTAGCGAATCAGCTTAGCTAAGGTCTTCGCGTCGGCCACTCGCGGGACAAGGCAGGTCACGGGCCTGACCCCCGCGGCGCGTCTGAGCTGAACGAGCGCGACGGCGAGCCCCGCCGCGTAAGATAAGAGACTCGCTACCGCAGCGCCGTTGCCGCCGATCCATAGCGCTAGAGGAGGTAAGGCGATCAGCGATGGCACAAGGGCCGCGATCTGGTTCACGACTTGGCGACCCGGGAGACCCAGCGCCACAAGGCCGGCGTTGATGACCGAAGTCAAGCCGGCGGGTATGGCAGCCACCGCCAGGATTTGAATCATCAACACAGCAGGCTGGAAATCGTCTCCGAACACAAGGGGCACAGCCCATGGAGCGACGCAGGCCGTCACGACAGCCATCGCCGCACCGCATATCGCTACGAGTCTGCATGACCTTGCTATCAGACTGACATCCCTCGC
The DNA here is from genome assembly GCF_005222955.1 of Blastococcus sp. CCUG 61487. Taxonomy (GTDB): domain Bacteria; phylum Actinomycetota; class Actinomycetes; order Mycobacteriales; family Geodermatophilaceae; genus Blastococcus. The sequence goes on from NZ_LWUA01000222.1 coordinate 9,125, forward strand.
CCCTGCCGCCTCGGCGAGGAGTAGCTGTCGAAGTGCTCCGATCATGGTTTGCGGCACTTCGGCGACCGCAACCGCGATAGCATAGAACGCGAGCTGCGGCGGGGTGACGAGTAAGACTAGTAGCGCTTGGTCCAGTCGGAGTACGAGAAAGCCGGATAGCGAGCCAGACCAGGTTCGGAGGCTGAAAGGCAAGAACGTGGTGAGCTGCGATAGCCGTGGCCACCCTCCCTTATAGGGCAGGCCCCAAAAAAGCAATAGTCCGCTAAGAAGCCCCGTGCCCCACGTGGAAAGCGCCGCCGTGAAGACGGTGAGACTATCCGCAGCGACTAGTACTAGGATCAATGCTAGGCGCAGGACGGGCGACAGCCACCGTTCGGTATAGACCAAACGCGTGTTGCCTAGTCCAAGATGGGCGCCCCTGGCCGCCCCCGTGGCGAGGGCCACAGGCAGAGTGGCGGCCAAAAGTGTCAGCAGGGATACCTGGGCCGGATAGCGCGCAAGAAATATCGGCGCAACCACGACGAGTACTGCAAAGCCAAGAATGCCGGAAATTGTCGCGGCAGCTAGGGCAGTCCGGACGTGATGCTCTACATCCAGTCCGCTCCTTGAGCGGGCAGCGAAGTAAGTGGCGGCTTCCGAAGTTCCGAAAGTGAAAATGACGACAGCTAGGCTGAGGGGCGTCACAACCGCCGCTAGCTCACCTCTGCCAACCGGACCAAGCGCTCGGGCGAGGATCGGCGATGTGGCGAGCGCCACCAGTGGAAGCGCAAGCGATGAAAGAGCCGTACCCCGCACCAGGCGAGCAGTCGAACCTCGCTTCGACACTCACCCCACCCATCGGCGCAGCCACCGTGTCAACAAGTCAAGTGGTAACTGTAGCATGCTCTGTATGCGACAGGTTCCGGTGTCGGCCATCCTGCTTACACGCAACGAAGAGGCGCTGCTGCCGAGGTGTCTACACAACTTGCGGTGGGCCAAGGAAGTCATCGTGGTTGATTCGGGAAGCACCGATCGAACGATGGAGATCGCAGCGGAGTTCGGTGCTCGCGTGATCGAGCAGGAGTGGCTGGGGTTTCCGCAGCAGCGAAATTTCGGGGCCAAGCACGCCAATCACGATTGGATCTTCTATGTGGACGTTGACGAGGTCGCGGACGCAACGCTGACGGACTCGATTGCGCGGGCGGTCCAGGGCGGGCGTGCGGAGGTGAACATGTACGCAGTCGACCGCAGAAATGAGTTTCTCGGCACAGTCCTACCCAATGTGCAACGCAAGAGTGAGCGCATTGGCCGAGTCAGGCTCTATAACAAGCACCAAGCCCACTGGGACGAGTCGATGATTGTGCATGAGAAAGTCGTCGGTACCGGACCGAAGGTTCTTCTCCCAGGGGTCCTAATTCACTGGCGAACCCAGAGCTTGCGCGAACTGTTCGAGAGATTGAACAGCTATGCCGATCTAGAAGTGCAGCCGCTTCTCTCCCAGTCGCCATACCGACTCTTGGCTCAGGCGACTTTCAAGCCGGTCGCTAGGTTCTTATGGCTCTACATCGTGAAGCGAGAGTTCACGCAAGGGCCCCGGGGTCTAATTCATGCACTGCTCCGTAGTTACGCCGAGTTTGTACAGTACAGTCGTGCGTGGGAAGCCGTCGCGGTCGGTAGTGCGCCTATACATCCGCCCGGATTCGAGCCTCCGGCGGTTATCGTTGATGACGGAAAGCCCCTGCCGTAGAGTTGGCGTCGAAGCATCTAGAGCCACCTCGCCATCCCGGCATCGTCGTAGTCCTAACACGCAGGGGCCGCAGGCCGGTAAGTAGAGAAGAAGCCACCTCGCATGGCTGCCTCTAGAACCACAGAATCGGGTGTGGGGTGGCAGGGCGACCTCGGGCCGGTCCGCACGGTGCGAGCCGGGTATCGCGCCCTAGGCTCGATGGAGATTTGCAACTGACGCCTGCGACGGTGATCGCCGCGACGTTGTGCTGGCGGTGCGGCTTCGGACAGCGAGTGAGCTGCCGAGGATTCGGCTGACTCCTCACCTGTGGTGCTTCGGCTTCTAATGAGTCCCTGGCTACGGCCCGCCGGCCGACTGATGCCTGTCGCGGCGGCCTGCCGTGTGCTCGGCCTCTCCAAACACGGCGTCGACATTCGGCGGCCGCCCCAGTCAGTCAGCGCGACTTGAACGATGCGCACCTAGATGGGCCGCATCGGCATCCACCACGACGACCCGCTATTCGGCTGCCGCTTCATCACCGACGAACACGCCGACCAGGGTGTGCGAGTCTTTCGCACCCGGATAACGTCGGGGCTGGCGAGCTCCGGCTGGTCGTCCATGCATCTGCACTGGCTTCCACCACTCTGGGGCGACTGTGACGGGCGTGCTGGCGTGCTACCGACACGCTCCGGCTTCAGGGGGGCTGGAGTGACGCGGCTCCTAGTCTTCACTCATGCCTTGTCCCACGTGTGGGGCGACGGACGAACGCACACAGATCCTTCCCGGTTACTGGCGGTGCGATGCGGTCGTCGGCGCCGACGAACTGGTGAGCGCGCCCTCCGGTGCCCACGCACCCGACGGTCCCGGGCCGTCGGAGGGGACCCGCTGCGGCGCGGTCTACTCTCAGCAACGGGGCGACGACGGCGGTCCGGCCCACTGCCGCTGCGGGGACCCTGCGATCGGTGAGTGCACCGAGTGCAGCCACCCGGTGTGCGCCGACCACTCCGACCTGTGGCTGGGCTGGCGGGTCTGCGACCGCGACCTGGCCAACGCCCGCCTCCGGGCCCGCCGGGCCGCCGCCGAGGAGGAGCGCCGGCGCGAGCAGGAGGCCGCCGCCGCCGAGGCCGAGCGCGAGCGGCAGCGCACCACGCTGCTCGAGCTCGCCGAGGAAGACTCCGCCTGGCTGCTCTACGTCCACGACGGCCCGCGCACTGACCAGGAGATCCGCTCCGCCGTCCACACCCTCCGCGGCCTGACCGCTGAGGAGTCCACCGCGCTCTGGCTGCACGTCCTCCCCCACGCCTCCGAGCCGGAGACCCGACGTCAGGGTCTCACCAGGCTCGCCGGCTGGGCGTTCGAGGGGGCGGACTACCACGGCCGCTCCTGGTTCCTGACCCGCAAGGGCGATTGGTACCGCAGCGGCTCGTACGGCGCCACGGCCACTGAAGGCGACCGCTGGAAGAAGGTGCGCTTCGACGACGTCGAGAAGCGCGCCGTCATCGACGAGCTGGCCTGGCAGAAGCGGGTCGACAGCGGCCTGAGCTGACCGCGCCGGCCGGGCTCCGTCGTCGTCGGCACCCGACCCGTCACGGACGGGCTTTCCGGGAGGCGTCGGCACCGACGCCTCCCGGACAAGGATCAGCCCTGCTTGCGGGGGACGATGCGCATCAGCGCGGTGCCCGCGGCGATCATCGCGAATGCCGCCAGGACCAGCCACAGGCTGCCGAAGCCGGTGTAGGCGAGCACACCTCCGGTGCCACCAGCCGCGAGCGAGGCAGACGGGTTGTCGTACATGTCGTTACCACCTCCTCTCACGTCGGAGTGGCGCATCGGCATAGGCGCGCGCGTGCACGATCTGGAGGAAGAGGTCGTAGAGCAGCTCGTACATGAAGCCGGCGGCGAGCATGTGCCTCCATCCCCGGTCGCGAATCGTCACGACACGTTCCAGGACGAAGATCCCGGTGATCGCCAGCCAGAACGGCTGCACGCCGATCCCGCCGGCCGCGACCAGGCTGATGCCGAGGCTGCTCAGGTACAGGAAGGTCACCAGCACGCCGGCCAGGGTGAGCAGCTGCCGCCCCCAGTACCGCCACGTGATGCGGGTCAGCCCGTACTGCACGCAGTTCTCCACCGCGCCGCGCTTCCAGCGCAGCCGCTGCGACCACAGGTCCCGCCACGTCGGCATGACCTCGGTGACCAGCGTGCACTCCTTGGGGCTGAGCACCGAGTAGCCGAGATGCAGGATCGCGAAGGTCAGCTCGTTGTCCTCGGTGAGCACGGAGGTGTCGTAGATGCCGCCCTGCCCGTCACCACGCGGGAGCCGGCCGTCGCGGCGCGCCTCCGAGACCCGGCGCAGGGTCGCGGCGCGGAACATCGCGGCCGTGCCGGTGACCACCAGGCACTTGCCCTTCAGCCGCCGGACGTCGCGGGCGTAGCGCGCGTACTCGTTGCGCTGCAGGTGGCCGATCAGCCCGCCACCCGCCTCACCGCGGAACGTCCCGCCCACGGCGCCCATCGATTCGTCGCCGAGCACGTGACGCGCGGCAGCGGCGATGAACTCCGGGTCCAGTCGGGAGTCGGCGTCCTGCACGAGCAGCAGGTCGTCGTCCGCCGCGTCCGGCACCAGCACCGTGCCGGCGGTGCGCCGCTGCGGGCCGCGGCGGAGGGTCTGCCGCCGGTCCCGGCGCTCCCGCCGCTCGCACCCCGCGTGCCAGGAGACCTCGCTGCGCTGCTCCCCCGTGCGCTGGTCCGCCGTCCGGCGGTCGCCGTCGGCCTTCCGGCGGAACCGCAGCCGCCACGCCTGGTTGAGCGCGCCGGCCTTCTTGTCCCGGTTGCCGACGGTCTCGAACACCTCGGCGCCGGCGGCGCGGGCGAGGGCCGCGGTGTCATCGGAGCAGTTGTCCGCCACCACGACGACGCGGTCCGGCAGCAGCGTCTGCCTGCGCAGCCCGGCGAGGGTGTCGGTGATCCGATCGCCCTCGTCGTGCGCCGGGACGAGCACGGTGACCCGCGCGGACGTCGTCGCGTCCTGCGGTCGGTGCGTGCGCGAGGCGGTGGCCGGCCTGGCCGGGCCCAGGAGAGCGGGCTGGTCACCCGTTCAGGCGACGGGTTGTCATCACGAACGGTGACGGGATGGCGCTCTCTGCCCGGCGCGCACCGCCGCCAGCGAGGTGACCGCGCGGCCCGCCACTCCGCTGCCGATGAGCACGCTCAGCAGAGCGCGCTGCTCCGGATAGAGGCGGTTGACGAAGCCGTTGTCCGGCGTCGCGCACGAATCCATCTGGTGCACGTCGGCCGCGGAGTGGAAGAGGTCGAAGTTCTCCACCTCCAGCTGCAGGCCGGGTGAGAGCGCGGCGACCTTCTCGTCGTAGGCGATCAGGTAGCAGAACATCGTGCTGCGGGTCACCAGGTTCAGCTTCATCGCCAGGGTGTGGGCACCCGACTGCAGGCTCCAGAGCTGCAGCTGGCCGCGACGCCGGAACGCGTCCGCCACCTGCCGCAGGAACGCGGCGTCCCAGGTGGTGGCGAGGAAGGCTCGGCCCTCGCGCCCCTTCCAGCCCGACGCCTCGAGCACCAGGAACTCCTCCAGCGCCGCCGGGTCGTCCGAGCGGTCGAGTACCCGGAGCACCTCGCCGGTCTCCCGCTCGAACGCCCGGCGCTTCCGGGACAGCCGCCGCAGGTTGGAGTGCCCCTCGAGGTACGTCGGGTCCGCCCGCCGGACCGCCCAGCCGCGGGTGTACCGCTCGACCTGCACCCGCGCCGGATCCACACCGCGCAGCAGGGCACGGGTGAACGCGTCGTCCGCATCGAGGTAGTGCAGCCGCAGCCAGCGCGCGGCCCGGCGCTCGGACAGGTGCGCGAGGAGGTGGTCGGCCGCCTCCGATTCGCAGCCAGGGGCCACCAGTGGCTGGCCGAAGAAGACGTGGGGCCAGCGGTTGCGCAGGCCGCCCACCACCGGCAGCGTCAGCAGCCGGCGGGACGGCACCAGCGGGATCAGCCAGCCGAGCTCGCCGTCGTTCTCCCCGACGAGCAGCCGCATGCCGCGTGCGCTCGGCAGATGCGTTGCTGCCGCCCGCAGGAAGTCCGCGCTGTAGAACGGGTTCTCCGCCGTCGCGACGTCTTCCAGCGCTCGCCATCGCGCGGCGAAGGCGGTGTCGGTCTCGCCGACCGACACCACCCGAGACTGCACCGGACCTCCCGCTCCGCGCCGCTGACCGCGGGGAGCGTGGCACTCGCGTGCCCGATGCACCAGACAGTTGGCCACGCCAACGTGTTCGACGGGGGCCGCGCGGGCGCCCGGCGTCGTCAGCGGGTGATGGTGGAGGCGTGCTCGTGGGTGCCGGCGGCCAGCCGCTCGCGCTGCGGGACGACGGTGTACTTCGGGTCGCGCGCGCTGGCCATACCGGCCTCGTAGACGCCGAAGCGGGTGAGCAGCGAACCGGCCGCAAGCAGCGCGCCCGACGCGATCGCGCCCAGCCGGGTACGCCCGCCGACGACCGCCAGCCCCAGCCCCGAGGCGGTGGACGCCCGGGCCGCCCGCATCAGCGTGCCGGCCTTGCCCTCGTGGTACGGCTCGGCGGCCAGCTCGTCGCTGCCCTCCACCGTGCGCAGCGCGGCCAGCTCGATGCCGGCCCCGAGGATCGCCATCTTGCGGGCCGGCTCGGACTCGTCGGTCGGCGTGAACACCAGGCACAGCCCGCCACCGGCGGCCATCGCCGAGCCCGCGAACACGTACGGCAGCCTGGTGGAGAAGTCGCGCCACGACGGGACGGCGGTGTTCGCGAACAGCACCGCCGTGTAGGTCGCCATCGGCGGGCCGAACAGCCCGGCCACGAACCCGCCGAACCGCTTCAGCCGCGGGAACCAGCCCAGCAGCTCCACGGCCGCCGTCGCCCCCGCCGCTGCGCTGAACGGCGCCAGGATGTAGGAGCCCACCGACAGCGCCGACGTCGGCTTCATCACCCGCAGCATGTGCAGGAAGCGCTCCGGGCGGCCGAGGTCGTGGATCAGCCACCCGACCGAGGAGACCGCCGACCCGCCGGCGATCAGCCGCCCGGCCCGCGTCAGCGCCGGCCGGCCGCTCAGGTCGCCCAGCGCCGCGAGCACCGCCGACGTGCCGGCCGCGCCGCCGAGGAACAGGTACAGCGGGACGTCGGGGGTCTTCCACACCGGCGCCTTGATGATCGGCCGGTCGTAGTAGGAGGTGAACTCGGCGTCGTCGACCATCGACTGCTCGCCGACGGCCCGCCGGCCGCTGCGCCGTCGCCTGCCGTCGCCCTTCTTCTTGCCGACCCAGCCGTCGGCCCGGCGCCAGCCCGCCCCCGGGGTCACCAGCCCTTCGGTCACCGTGGCCTCCGGGAGCCGAGGACGGCGGTCAGTGCGACCCCGACGATCATCACGGCGGCCTTCCCGGCGGCCCGCCACATCGCGGGCAGGTCGCGGGCGGGGACGATCGGGTCCGGCGGCAGGCCGTAGACCTCGGGCTCGTCCAGCAGCAGGAAGAACGCCCCGTTACCGCCGACGCCGTCGTTCTCGTCGCGGCCGTACAGCCGCGCCGTCTCCACGCCCTGCTCCTTGAGCGTCGCCAGCCGCGCGTCGGCCCGGGCCTGCAACTCGTCGAGGTCGCCGAACTGGATCGACTGGGTGGGGCAGGCGGTGGCGCACGCCGGCTGCAGCCCGTCGGTCAGCCGGTCGTAGCACATCGTGCACTTGAAGACCCGGCCGTCGCCCTCGCGCTGGTCGATGACCCCGTACGGGCACGAGGGCACGCAGTAGCCGCAGCCGTTGCAGATGTCCTGCTGGACGACCACGGTGCCGTACTCGGTGCGGAACAGCGCCCCGGTCGGGCAGGCGTCCAGGCACCCGGCGTGCGTGCAGTGCTTGCAGACGTCGGAGCTCATCAGCCACCGGATCTCCCGGTCGGCCGAGTGCCCGGTCTGCGGGTCGAACTCGGTCAGCGCCTCGGCGTTGAGCACGCTCTGCTGCGCGCTCGCCAGGCTGTCGTCCTGCCGGGTGTCGATGCCCAGGTCCCGCCGCTGCGCCCCGGGCAGGCCGACCTGCGGCATCGGCAGGTCGACGGTGCGCGACTGCTCGATGAACGCCACGTGCCGCCAGGTGTTCGCGCCGAGCTGGCCGGTGTTGTCGTAGGACATGCCCGACAGGCCGAGGGCGTCGCGGTTGCCGTGCGCGTCGTCCATCGGGAGGGTGTTCCACTCCTTGCAGGCGACCTCGCAAGCCTTGCAGCCGATGCACACCGAGGTGTCGGTGAAGAACCCGACCCGCTTCGGGTGGCCCTCGTCGTAGCCGGCCTCGGAGGTGACGTCGGGCAGCGGCCCGAACAGCCGGTTCTCGGGGTCGTTGCCCGTGAAGGCGGGGCTGGCCGAACTGATCATCGCCATCTCGGCCTCCTGGCCCTCATCCCGCCGTCCTCCCTCACCGTTTCGGGACCTCCCTCGCCGTCGACCGGGAGGGAGGAGCCGGAACGATCAGGGAGGCTGATCATCACCGCGGCCGGCGTCATGGGGCCTCCACCGCGGTGCTCTCCACCGCGACCCGGCCGCCCGTGGGCATCAGCCCGCTCGGCATGCCGGCCCGCTGCCGGTACTCCTCGAGGAACTGCACCAGCTCCGGCCCGCGCGGGCGCCGGCCCGGGCGAATGTCGCAGGTCGCGGCCTTGCTCTCCTGGATGTGCACGTTGGAGTCCATGACCACGCCGAGCAGGTCGTTGGCGGAGTCACCGGTCGCTATCCCGCCCTCGCCCCAGTGGTACGGGATGCCGATCTGGTGCACGACCCGCCCGCCGCCGAGCTTCAGCGGGCGCATCCGCTCGGTCACCAGCACCCGGGCCTCCACCGCGGCCCGGCCGGTCACGACGGTCGCCCAGCCGCCGTTCTCCAGCCCGCGCTCCTCGGCCAGCTGGGGGCTGACCTCCACGAAGAACTCCGGCTGCAGCTCGGCGAGGTAGGGCAGGAAGCGGCTCATGCCGCCGGCGGTGTGGTGCTCGGTGAGCCGGTAGGTGGTGAACACGTACGGGAAGACGTCGCTGGCCGCGTCGTTCTTGCGGTTGTACGGCGCGTGCAGCACCTCCCGCGCGGGATTGGCCTGTACGCCGTACAGCGGGTTCAGCACCGGCGACTCGGCCGGCTCGTAGTGCGTCGGCAGCGGCCCGTCGGTCATCCCCTTGGGTGCGAACAGCCACGCCTTGCCGTCGCTCTGCATGATGAACGGGTCGGCGCCGCCGATCGCGGCCTGGGCCTTGGCACCGTCCGGCGGCACGTAGCTCGGCGGCTTGGTTGCCTCGAAGTCGGGGACGTCACCCGTCGAGGTCCACCGCCCGGCGTCCTCGTCCCACCAGACGTACTTCTTCCGCTCGCTCCACGGCTTGCCCTCCGGGTCGGCCGAGGCACGGTTGTAGAGGATCCGGCGGTTGGCCGGCCACGCCCAGCCCCACTCGGAGGCGACCTCGTTCATCTCGTGGCGAGGCTTGCGACGGCGGGCCTGGTTGACCTCGTCGGCGTAGACCCCGGTGTAGATCCAGCAGCCACCGCTGGTCGACCCGTCGTCCTTCATCTCGTTGAAGGTCGACAGCAGCTTCCCGTCGGGCCCGAAGCCGTTGATCTCGCGCAGCACGGCGTCGGCGCTCGGCTCGTCCCACGGCCCGTGCGTCGGGTAGTCCCAGGTGAGGTCCAGCAGCGGGCGGTCCCGCCGGTCGGTGGAGTCCTTGAGCTTCTCGCGGAGCATCCGGCCCAGGTGGAAGTAGAACCACAGGTCGCTGCGGGCATCGCCCGGCGGGTCGACGGCCTTGTCCCGCCACTGCAGCATCCGCTGGGTCTGGGTGAACGTGCCCTCCTTCTCCGCGTACGAGGCGGCGGGCATGAAGAAGACCTCGGTGGCGATCTGGTCGGTGACCAGCTCGCCGGTCGCGATCTCCGGGGCGTCCTTCCAGAAGGTGGCCGACTCGATGAACTGCAGGTCGCGGACGACGAGCCACTCGAGGTTGGCCAGCCCGAACCGCTGCATCCGGCCGTTGGCGTGCCCGACCGACGGGTTCTCACCGACGAGGAAGTAGCCGGGGACCTTGCCCTCGATCATGTCGCTGACCGTGCGGTAGGAGCTGTGGTCGCCGTTGATCCGCGGCAGGTAGTCGAAGGCGAAGTCGTTCTCCGGCGTCGCCGCGTCGCCCCACCACGCCTTGAGCAGGCTGACCATGTACGCCCGCTTGTTCCCCCAGAAGCCGCCGGCGCCCTCGGACTCCGCGACGTACTCGTCGAGGTTGCTGTGCTGGTCGGCGTGCGGCATCGGCAGGTAGCCGGGCAGCAGGTTGAACAGCGTCGGGATGTCGGTGGAGCCCTGGATGCTCGCGTGCCCGCGCAGCGCCAGGATCCCGCCGCCCGGCCGGCCCATGTTGCCCAGCAGCGCCTGCAGCAGCGACGCCGTCCGGATGTACTGCGCACCCACGGTGTGCTGCGTCCAGCCGACCGAGTACACCCACGCCGTCGTCCGCTCGCGGCCGCTGTTCGCCGTGACCCACTCGGCGACCTTGAGGAACACCTCCGGCTCGATGCCGCAGACCTCGGCCACCATCTCCGGGGTGTACCGGGAGTAGTGCCGCTTGAGCACCTGGAAGACCGACCGGGGGTGCTGCAGCGTCTCGTCCCGCTTGGGCTTGGCCCCCAGCGACGGCCCGCCCGACCCGGCGGCGTGCGCCTGGTCGGCCCGCTTCACCGACTCCTGCTGGGAGAGCTCCTCCTGCTCGTGACCCTCGGCCGGCTGGTCCCGGGACTCCGTGCCCGGCTCCATCTCGAACTGCCAGGTCTCCTGGTCGTAGTGCCCCTTCTCGGGGTCGTAGCCGGAGAACAGTCCGTCGAGGTCCTCGGGGCCCTGGAAGTCCTCGCGCACGATCGCCGGGGCGTTGGTGTAGGCGACCACGTACTCCTTGAAGTACAGGTCGTTGTCCAGGACGTACTTGATCAGCCCGCCGAGGAAGGCGATGTCACTGCCGGCGCGCAGCGGCACGTGCAGGTCGGCGATCGCGCTGGTGCGGGTGAACCGCGGGTCGATGTGGATGACCTTCGCGCCGCGCGCCTTGGCCTCGCTCACCCACTGGAACCCCACCGGGTGGCACTCGGCCATGTTGGAGCCCTCGATGACGATGCAATCCGCATTCGCCAGGTCCTGCTGCGTGCCCGTGGCGCCGCCACGTCCGAACGAGGTGCCCAGACCGGGCACCGTGGAGGAGTGCTATATCCGGGCCTGGTTCTCGATCTGGATCGCGCCCAGGGCGCTGTAGAGCTTCTTCATGAGGTAGTTCTCCTCGTTGTCGAGGGTCGCCCCTCCGAGGCTCGCTATCCCCATGGTTCTTCCGAGCCGCCGGCCCTGCCCATCGGCGGACTGCCAGGTCTTGCGGCGTGCGTCGAGGACGCGGTCGGCGATCATCTCCATCGCCGTGTCGAGGTCGAGGTCCTCCCACTCGGTCCCGTAGGGACGGCGGTACTTGACCGTGGTGACCCGGGTCGGGCTGGTGACCAACTGCTTGCTGGCGCTGCCCTTGGGGCACAGCCGGCCGCGGTTGACCGGCGAATCCGGATTGCCCTCGATCTGGACGATCTGCTCGTCCTTCACGTAGATGTTCTGCGCGCAGCCGACGGCGCAGTACGGGCAGACGCTCTTGACCACGCGGTCGGCGGTGGCGGTGCGCGAGACGGTCGCCTCGGTCGCCTTGCTGCGCGCGGCGGCGCCGCGTCCGAGCGGATCGGAGCCGGTGAGCTGGCGGTACACCGGCCAGCTGTCGAGCCAGGTCTTCACCCTGTGAACTGTGCCACTGGCCGCAGGGTTCGCAACCCGGGTCGGCGGACGCTCAGACCCGGCGGCCGTCCTCGGTGCGGCGCTTGGCGCCGCAGTCGCGGCACAGGTCGTGGGTCCGGGGGGCGGGGTCCCAGCGCGGGTTGATCCTGGCGACGCCGCGCCGGACGGCCTGCGACCGCATCGCGACGACGTTCCCGCTGCCGCAGATGCCGCAGGGCTCGCTGCTGACGCCGATGGCGGTCGCCCGCCGGAGCCGCACCTCCATGGCCGCATCCTGGCAGGGGAGATGCGGGCCGCGGTACCGGTTTCGGCGCTGTGACCTGGATCTTCGCGCTGTGGTCGCGATCGGCGCGATATCGGACCGAGCGGTACCGTTCCACACGTGGCACGACGGCCAGACCGACCGGGGTTCTTCCGGAGCCTGCCGATGCCGAGCCGGACCGAGGGCCTCGTCGTCCTGGCGATCCTCCTGGTGATGGCGATCGCCGTCGGCGTCTCCGCGTGGGTGGCGAGCAACCGGACCCCGCCGTCGTTCGACCCGCCCGCCGCCGCGGCGCAGGACTCACCCGAGGAGCCCGCTGACCGGCCGGTCCTCGCCTTCTACGGCGACTTCCTCACCTCGGGCACCGAGTACGGCGGCCTCGGGCCGGCCGGCTGGCCCGCGCTGGTCAGCGAGCGCCTCGACGCCGTCTCCACTCCGCTGCACGCCGTGCCGGAGGCCGGCTACGTGGCCGGTGCCACCACGGGCTCCGCCTTCCCGGCGCTCGTCGAGCGCTTCCCGGAGCCCGACGCCGACGTGACCATCGTGTTCGGCAGTCGCAACGACTACGTGGCGTCCCCGCAGCAGATCACCGCCGCGGCGACCCGCACCATCGAGGCGATCCTCGCCGCCGCCCCGGACACCCAGGTGGTGGTGATCGGACCGGCGTGGACCGACGTCGTCGTCCCGCCGGAGCTGCCGCGGGTGCGCGACGCCGTCCAGCTGGCCGCCTACGTCGCGGGGGCAACGTGGGTGGACCCGCTCAGCGAGCGCTGGTTCTTCGACGACGCGGGGCTGATCGCCACCGACGCGATCAGCCCGACCGACGCCGGGCACGTGTTCATGGCCGACCAGATCGAGCCGGTGCTGCGCGCCCTGCTCGAAGGGGACGCCGGCGCGACGGCGGGCAGCACCGCCGGTCCGACGGCCGGCTCGACCGCGGGGACGACGGCCCGTCCGACGTCCTGACATCCCTGATCGGCAGCATCGAACGAAGGCGAGTCGCGTCAGGTGAGTTGGCGGGCCGTCAAGACCTCGACCACAGCGGGCGCCTCGAAGAGACGGCCGTACGGGCGGCCCGTTCGTTCGCGCAAGATGCCGAGGCCCACAAGGCGGGCTACCGCCTTGTTGACCGTCTGAAAAGTGCTGTCCAGCCGCGCCGCCGTCCGCGAGACGTCGATGTACGGGTAGGCGATGAGGGACTCCGCCAGATCCCGGACGAGGCCCACCGCACCTTCATCTCGCAGGGTCTGGGCGTAGCCCTCCTGGACGCGAAGGAGACGGTCCACCCGGATGGCAGTGTCCAGAGCGGAGTTCTCGATTCCCTCCGCGAAAAATCTGATCCACCCATCCCAATCACCGCTGGCACTGACCTCGAGCAGGCGGTCCTGGTACTCGCGGCGCCGCTGCTCGAACCACGGCGAGATGCTCAGGAGCGGATCCTCCAGGGCCGCGTCCTGGATGAGCTGCAGGACCACGAGCAGGCGGCCGATCCGTCCGTTGCCATCGTTGAAGGGGTGCAGTGCTTCGAACTGGTAATGCGCCATTGCCGCGGCCACCACAGGGTCACGTCGCGCGGCTCGTGACGTGTTCATCCAGTCCAACAGGTCGCGCAACGAACGCTCCAACTCCGGGCCAGGTGGAGGAGGCACGTAGCGCGCCGTTTCGATGCTGCCGCCCGCTTCACCGATGGCGACCTGGATGGTCCTGACATGACCGGCGTGCTCGGTATCAGCCGGGGTACCGCGTGCCAGGCGCCCCTGCATGTCTTCCACCATGGCTACACCGAGCGGCCGCCCGTCAGCCAGCTCCGCGAAGGCGAACTCGGCCGTCTGGACGTAGTTCAACACCTCGGCCAGCTCGAGCGACAACTTCCCCTCGTCCAGCGCGTCCACCGCGAGCACGTCTTCCAGCGGAGCGAAGGTCCCTTCGAGCGCTGACGTGCTCTGCGCCTCCCGGCGCAGCGTCGGGCGTCGCAGCAGTCCCGGCTGAGGTATCTGACGGCCGGCCTGGAGCAAGCGGCCCAAGGCATGCCCGGCGCGACTGACCGCCCGCCAGGTGTCGCCTGAGAGGACAGGATCGTCTGCTAGCGGATCTGGGATGAACGCCACGTGGTCGTACTCCCGGCCGGTGCGGCCGTCGGTGCCACGGACAGGCTCGAGGTGTCCGACAGGGGAGGATGAAAAGCGATCCGCTTGCAACCGGAGCTCCTACGAGTTCACGTCGACGTCCATCTTCGGGCCAGAATTTCACATGATGACCCGCTCGACGTGAATTTCACCCTTGCAAGTTAACGCGGACGACCAAGCGCTCTGCGGCCGCCGACCATCTGACGTCTCGGCGGGCTGAGCTCCGCGAACTCAGCTGCTTGGCCTTGCACCGACGGCACCGCCGGTAGGTGCGGATTCACGGCTCGGGGGCGCATCTGGGAGGAAAGCGTCGTCGGAGCAACTCTCAGCGAGGAGCAAGAGCGCCGGGGTCGGTGCCGCGCGAACCGACGGTGGGCCTGGGTTCTGCGATCTCGTGGCCATCCGGCCCGGAACCGCCACGAGATCGCAGCAGTCACGAAAGATCGGACGGCGACCGGCAACCCTGCGGAGGGCGTCAGACCAGGACGTCGCCGTCGACGTCGAGCCCGAGCGCGGCGGCGCCCGCGGCCGCGACCAGCCAGAAGCCGATCGAGAGGTAGCGGCGGACGGTGTCCCGCTGGTGCGCGTGCTGCGTGATCTCCATGGCCTCCCCCTTCGTCGTGCCGAAGACCCGAACCTAGGGCTCCCGCCCGCGGCATGACGGGCCTGCGAGGCGGGTGGGACGCGATGAGGCGCATGTGACGAGCCGCCCGGTGGCCGTCATGTGCAGACGTCCACCGGGCGGCTCGCGGTCAGGCCGTGGGCGCGAGGATCAGCGGTTGCCGCCGTCCCGCTGCGTGCCGGTGAACGTGAACTCGAAGGTGCTGCTCTGGTTCTGCAGCGCGTTCTGGTTCGTGTCCGGGAAGGAGACGGTGGCCAGCAGCCGGTCGACGACGCCGGCCTGGAGGCTGCGCGCCCCGGTCAGCGGCGAGTTCGCCACGATCGGGCCGTCGTACAGCTCGGTCGCCCCGCCGGAGCAGGTCCAGTTCTGACCCGACGCGCTCCACGGCGTCGCGCAGGTCTCCAGCTTCAGCTGCAGGCCGTTCACCTGATCCGTGTCGAGCAGGCTCGAGGTGGTGGCGCGGGACTCGAAGACCAGCGACGCCAGGTCGACCGAGCCGCCGTTGCGCAGGTCCATGGGGAACGAACCCGAGTCGCCCGGCAGCATCCCGAACGAGCTGTAGGGCACCGGCGCGGACGTGCCGGCGATCGAGACGTCGATCGAGAGGACGCCGGTGTCGGCGACGGCCTCGACCGCCTCGGTGCTGCTGGTGAACGCGCCGAAGGTCCCCAGGCCGGCCACGGCAGCCGCGGCGCCGACGACGGCGATGCTTCCGACGATCCTGCCGGCGCTGACCCGGCGAGCGGTGCTGGTGCTCATGGCGTGCGGTCTCCCTGGGCTGCGGAGCGGCTGGTCCGCTCCCTGCTCGCCGTCGACCATCGGCGCCGATCCGCAGGCCCGCCCCGAGGAAGCCGCAAGGGATCCGCAAGATGCGGCGGTACCCCCGATGGGGTGACAGGGGGGTACCGGCGCTGCAGCAGGGCGCCGCGGAGCCCGACATCCACGAGGTGACCACCGCGTCGGCTCCGGGGCAGCTCCCGGCGGCGCCCCGTGCGGGGCGCGCCGGGCCCGTCGCCGTCGCCGCAGCAGCCGTCGTCGTCATCGGCGCGCTGCTCGTCCAGGCTCTCGGCCCCGGCCTCGCGGCCGCCACCGCCGGCCTGGTCGCCGTCCTCACCGCGCAGGTCGTGCTGTGGCAGCGGCAGCGCCGCCTCGCCGGCGCCCTGCGGCGCAGCCAGATCTCGCTGCGCACCCTCGTGCGCAGCAGCGTCGACGCCGTCGTCCTCCTCGACGACGCCCTGTGCGTCACCTTCGCCTCCGAGGCCGCCGCCGACCTGCTGGGCCTGGACGCCGCCGCCGTCCTGGGCCGGCCGGTCGCCGAGGCCGTGCACCCCGCCGACCGGGCCGGGCTGTTCGCCGCGCTGCTCAGCGGCAGCGAGACCGCCGTCCGCACCGCCCGCGTCTGCCAGCCCGACGGCACCTGGCGCCTGGTCCAGGCCACCATCCGCGACCTGCGGGGCGACCCCGACGTCGGCGGGCTGGTGCTGCACTGCCGCGACGTCAGCGTCGGCGCCCCCGCTCCCGGCGCGGACACCGAACTGCTCGAGCTCTCCCTCACCGACGCCGTCACCGGGCTGCCCAACCGGACGGCGCTGGTCCGCCGCCTCGGCGCGCTGGCCCGCGAGACCGACGACCGCCCGCTGGCCATGGCCCTCATCGGCATCAGCGGGTGGGGGCCGGACGTGCTCTCCCCCGCCGCCGAGGCCACCGTGCTGCGCGCGCTGAGCTCCCGGCTGTCCCGTGCGCTCCGCGGCGAGGACTGGCTGGCCCGCGGCACCGACGGCGACTTCGTCGTCCTCGTCGAGGGAAGCGTCGCCGACGCCGAGGTGGTCGCCGCCCGGCTGATCGCCACCGTCGGCCCGCTCGCCACCCCGACCGGCACCCTGCCGCTCACCGCCGCCGCCGGTGTCAGCGCCCTGGAGCACGACCTCGACCCCGGCGAGGCGCTGCGCCGGGCCGACCTTGCGCTGCGCTCCGCCCGCCGCGCCGGCACCGGCTGCGTGCACCGCTACGACGACGCCCTGCGCACCGAGCAGGACCGCCGCACCGCCCTGCGCACCGACCTCCGCGGCGCCCTGGAGCGCGGCGAGCTGCGGCTGGTCTTCCAGCCGGTCGTCGACGCCGTCCTGCAGCGCACCGTCACCGTCGAGGCGCTGCTGCGCTGGCAGCACCCCGTCTTCGGCGACGTCCCGCCGGTGGAGTTCGTGCCGCTGGCCGAGGAGACCTCGCTGATCATCGACATCGGCCGGTGGGTGCTGCTCGAGGCCTGCCGCACCGTCGCGGCCCAGGACGACGCGGAGCTCGGCGTCGCCGTCAACGTCTCCGCCCGCCAGGTGCGCAGCGGCGAACTGGTGCCCGACGTGCTCGCGGCGCTGGAGACCAGCGGCCTGCACCCCTCCCGGCTGCTCGTCGAGATCACCGAATCGGTGCTGCTCGACGACGCGCACGTCATCGAGGACCTCGGCGCCCTGCGCAGGCTCGGCGTCCGCATCGCCGTCGACGACTTCGGCACCGGCTGGTCGTCGCTGGCCTACCTGGTCGGCATGCCGGTCGACGTCCTCAAGATGGACCAGTACTTCCTGGCCGACGTCGAGCACGACCCCGCCCGCCGCGCCATGTGTCGCGCGGTGCTGCAGCTCGGCGCCAGCATCGGCCTGCCGGTGATCGTCGAGGGCGTCACTACCCCGGCCACCCTCGCGCTGCTGCGCGACATGGGGCACCGGTACCTCCAGGGCTTCCAGCTCTCCCGCCCGCTGGAGGCCGACCGGCTCGCCGACAGCGCCCAGCTCGCCGCCGCCGCACTCGACGCCGCCGCGGTCCCCGCGCCCCGCACCCCGGTGGTGCTCCCGTGACCACCTTCCGGACCATGCCCGCACAGCTGCGCTGGACCCTGCTGCTCGGGCTGCTGGGCCTCGCCGTCACCGTGCCGTTCAGCTCCCCCGACGGCACCGGCATGCAGTGGGACGAGCTCGTGCTCGGCTCGATCGCGCTCAGCTGCGCCTCGTTGGCCTCGCGCCGGCTGTGGCAGATGGACCGCAACGCGGCCCGCCCCTGGTGGCCGCTGCTGTTCGGCTCGGTCAGCTTCGCCGTCTCGCAGTTCCTCGCGGGGCTCTTCCCCGGCCCGGCGTTCGACGGCTTCGGTGCCGACGACGTCCTGCTCTTCCTCGGCGCTACCTCGCCGCTGGTCACCTGCTTCCTCCTGGCCCGCCGGGTCATGCGCACCCGGTGGACGGCGCTGCTCGTCGACGGCGCGCTGGTCACCCTCGCCCTGCTCGTGGTCACGGAGGTGCTGCGGACGCCGCTGGTCAACCCCGCGGACGCCCCCGAGGACCTGCGCACGCTCGTGCTCGCCTACGGCGGCTACAGCGCGGTCATGCTCGGTGGGGCCGGCGCGCTGTGCACCGTCTCCACCCGGGCGATGCGCAGCGCCGTCACCACGCTGATCTTCGCGGTCACCGCGCAGGCCGCCGCCGGTGCGTGCGAGGCCATGGCCATCCTCGCGCCGTCCCCGCTGTGGACCGCCGGCTCCGACGTCTCGGTGGCGCTGGCCTTCCAGCTGGCGATCCTCGCCCTGCTCCGCTCCCCCGTGCGGTTCACCGACCGCTCGGCCCGCGCGTCCGCCCCGGTGATCAGCAGCGCCGGGCTGAGCCTGGTCGTGCTGGCCATGCTGAGCCTGCCCGCCGCCCTGGCCTACGCCCTGCTCGCCGACGAGCCGCTGTCGGTCGGCGCCGAGCTCGGCTGCGGCGCGATCTTCGTCCTGCTGGGCATCCGCCAGGTGCTGCGCATCCGCGAGGACGGCCGGCTGACCGAGGACCTCGTCCGCAGCGAGGAGGACTTCCGCGAGCTGGTCGAGGCGAGCTCCGACGGCATCGCGATCATCGACGGCGACTTCCAGCTGCTGTTCACCTCCCCCGCCGCGCGCCGGCTGCTCGGCATCGGCGCCGACCTCGACGACGGCGTCACGCTGCTCGACCTGGTCCGCCCCGAGGACCGCGCCGCCCTGCGCGCCGCGGGCGAGGAGCCCGCGACCGGCACCGGCCCCGCCATCCACCTGGGCGTGACCGCCGAGGACGGCACCGCCCGGGAGCTCGAGGTCGCCTCCTCCGAGCGGCCCGGCAGCGGCCGGCGGGTGCTGTACCTGCGCGACGTCACGACCCGCCGCCGCCGCGAGCGCGAGCTCGAGCGGATGGCCTACACCGACGACCTCACCCGGCTGCCCAACCGCGCCGTGCTGTTCCAGGAGCTGGCCGCGGACTCGGCCGCGCCGCGCTGCCTGCTGGTGCTCGACATGGACGGGTTCAAGCAGGTGAACGACGGCGCCGGGCACGAGGCCGGTGACCAGCTGCTGGTCGAGGTCGCCCGCCGGCTGCGCACCGTCGTCCGCGACTCCGACGTGATCGCCCGGCTCGGCGGCGACGAGTTCGCCGTCGTCGTCACCGGCGACCTGGACGAGGCCGCGGACGTGGCCGGACGCATCGTGCAGATCATGGGCCTGCCGTACCGCGTGGAGGGCCGCACCTATGCCGTCGGCGCCAGCGTCGGGCTGGCGGAGGTCGGCCCCGGTGGCGGGCGGCTCGCCTTCCGCAAGGCCGACGCCGCGCTGCTCGCCGCCAAGGCCGCGGGCAAGGGCTGCGTGCGGATCGCCGACGCCGAGGAGGCCGCCCCCGACACCGACGTCTTCTACGCCGCGCGCGCCGAGGGCGAGATGGGCCTGCGACTGGACGCCGCGGTCGGCCCGGACGGCTCGGTGGAGCTGCTGCACGCCCTTCCCCGCTGGACCCACCCGACGCTCGGCGTTCTGCAGGGCCCGGACATCTGGTCCTCGGCCGAGCGGCACGGCCGCAGCGCCGAGCTGCAGCGCTGGCTGATCGAGCGTGCTGCGTCCGCGGTCGTCGCGCTGCCCGATCCGCGGGTCGCCGTCGCGGTGAGCCTGCCCGCCGGGCACGTCTCCGGTGACGGGCTCGCCTCCGCCGTCGCCACCACCCTGGCCGACACCGGCCTGGCGCCCGCCCGGCTGATCGTCTCCCTCACCGAGGAGACGCTCCTGACCTCCCCGGCGACCCTGGTCGCCGAGCTGGAGGCCATGCGCCGGCTCGGCGTCCGGCTCTGCCTGGACGACTACGGGATGGGACACAGCCTGTTCGCGCTGCTCGCCCGCGTCCCGTTCGACCTCATCCGGGTGGACCTGCACGCGCTGGCCGCCCGCCAGGACACCGAGCGGGCGCTGCGGGTGCTCGCCGCGATCGTGCAGACGACGGCGAGCTTCGGGCTCGACGTCGTCGCCGGGGGGATCGCCACCCCCGAGCTGCGGGAGGCCGCCGTCGCCACCGGGGTGCAGCTCCTGCACGGCCGCGCGCTGCCGCACGACCTCACCCCCGAGACCGCGACCGACCTCCTCGCCCTCGCCCCCGTCTCCGCCTCCTGACCCCGCGCCCCTCGCCCCACGAGATCTGCACACTCGGGGCTTTCCGGGGCCCGAAAGCCCCGAGTGTGCAGATCTCGGGCAGCCCTTCCCAGGCCATGTCGCTGGGATCCGACGCCGGGCCAGCGAATACTGGCCGTCGTGGGCATCCCCGAGCTGCACTTCCTCGGCCACTCGACGGTCCGCGTCGAGCTGGCCGGGTGCACCGTGCTCACCGACCCGGTGCTCACCCGCTCGATCGGCCCGCTGCGCCGGATGGTGCCGCCGCCCGATCCGGCGCTCTGGTCGGGTGTCGACGTCGTCCTGCTCAGCCACCTGCACCCCGACCACCTGCACCTGCGCTCGCTGCGGCTGCTCGACGACCGGCCCACCCTCGTCGTCCCCCGCGGCGCCGGTGCGTGGCTGCGCCGGCAGGGCTTCTCGCGGGTCGAGGAGATCGCCAGCGGCGAGACGCTCGGCTTCGGCGGGTTGCGGGTCACCGCCGTCCACGCCGAGCACAGCGGCCACCGCTGGGGGCCGCGGCTCACCTCCGGCCCGGACGCCCACGCCGTCGGCCACCTGCTCGAGGCCGATGGCGCCACCGTCTACGTCAGCGGCGACACCGCGCTGCACGACGGCATGACCGGCCTCGGCGACCGCGGCATCGACGTCGCCGTCCTCCCTGTCTGGGGCTGGGGTCCCGACCTCGGCCCCGGGCACCTCGACCCCGCCGAGGCGGCCGAGGCGGTGGCGCGGCTGCGCCCCCGGACCGCCGTCCCGGTGCACTGGGGCACGCTCGCCCCCGCCGGGACGACGTCGCTGCCCACCCCCGTGCGCGCCCGCATGCGCCGGTTGCTGGTCGAGCCGCCGCACACCTTCGCCCGCGCGGTCGCCGAGCGCGGCCTGGCCACCACCGTCGCCATCGCCGAGCCCGGCGGCGCGGTCCCGCTGCTGCCGGGGGTGACGCCGTGAGCGTCCTCGACGTGAGTGTCCTCGCCGCGAGCGCCGAGCCGACGTCGGTCGGCTACTCGCTGCTGTTCGCCGGCGTGTTCATCGGGTCGGTGGCGCCGGTGCTGCCCACGGGCGCCGTGGTCGGCTCGGCCGCGGCCTTCGCGATGACCAGCAACGACCTCGGCCTGGCCACGGTCATCGCGCTGGCGACCCTCGCCGCGCTGCTCGGCGACCTCATCACCTTCGCGGTCTGCCGGTTCGGCGGGCCCGCGGCGGTCCGGCTGGTCTCCCGCGGCCAGCACGCCGAGCGGATCGCCGAGGTGCGCCAGCAGTTCCACCGGCACGGCTGGCAGATCCTGCTGGTCGGCCGGCTGCTGCCCGCGGGCCGCATCCCGGTGCTGCTGGCCGCCGGGGCGCTGAGCTACCCGTGGCGCCGGCTGGTGCCCGCCCAGTTCCTCGCCGCGCTGCTGTGGGCGATCGCCTACGCGCTGCTCGGGGTGATCAGCGGCGGCATCTTCGACTCGCCGCTGATCGCCGTCCTCATCGCCACCCTGCTCGTGCTCGTCGTCGGCGGGGTGCTCAACCTGATCGCCGCGCGCCGCCGCTCCCCCGCCGCCCGTCCGGGCCAAAAGCGTGCTTTTGGCCCTGACCAAGAAGCGTCGAGGGCAACGTCCGCGGCCGAGCAGCGGTGACGGGACCCGCTCCCGCCGGCCGGGTGCTCCAGACCGGTCGCACGATCGCCCGCGTCCTGCTCACCTGGGCCGTCGCCACCGGGGCGCTGCTCGCGCTGGACACCTGGCTGAGCGGCTTCCGGATGAACGCGTGGTGGCACGCGCCCGTGGCCGCGCTGCTGCTCGGGCTGCTGACGGCGGGCGTCTGGCCGGTGGTGCTGCGGATCGCGCTGCCGTTCACCTTCCTCACCCTCGGGCTGGGCGGCTTCCTGCTGCTCGGCGCCGGCGTGCTGGGCGTGTTCACCGCGATCCCGGGCGTGGAGGTGCGGAGCTTCACCACCTCGGTGGTGGTCGCCGTCGCCATGGCCGGGGTCTCGGCCGTGGTGAACAGCCTGCTCGCCGTCGACGAGGACGAGATCTTCTTCCGCCGGGCCCGCCGCCGGGCCGACGCGCGCGTCTCCGGCGAGCCGCTGCCGCCGGGCGTGCTGTTCCTGCAGATCGACGGGCTCGGCGCCGACACCGCCCGCCGCGCCGTCCGCGACGGGTCGATGCCCACGCTGGCCGCCTGGCTGCGCGAGGGCAGCCACGTGCTCGGCGAGTGGCACACCGACTGGAGCTCGCAGACCGGCGCGAGCCAGTGCGGCATCCTGCACGGCTCCAACCACGACATCCCGGCGTTCCGCTGGTACGAGAAGGAGCACGACCGGCTGCTGCAGGTCTCCAACCCGCGGGACGCCGCCGAGGTCGAGCGCCGACACTCCGACGGGCGCGGGCTGCTCGCCCCCGACGGCGCCGGCCGCGGCAACCTGTTCACCGGCGACGCCCGCGCGGTCAGCCTCACGCTCAGCTCGCTGGCGCACGTGGTGCCGGCCGGGGCCCGGCGGCGGCGCCGCGGCCGCGACCGGGTGGGCGCCGGCTACTACGCCTACTTCGCCAACCCGGTGAACGCGGTGCGCACGCTCGGCGTCGCGGCGGTCGACATCTACCGGGAGCTCTCCGCCGCCGCCCGGCAGCGGCGCGCCGACGTCCGGCCCCGGGTGCCCCGCGGCGGCCTCTACCCGCTGGCGCGGGCGGCGACGGCGGTCGTGGCGCGCGACGTCGTCGTCTCCGCCCTGCTGGAGGACATGCTCGCCGGCCGGCCCGTCGTGTACGCCGACTTCCTCGGCTACGACGAGGTCGCCCACCACTCCGGAGTCGAGCGCTTCGACACCCTCGAGGTGCTGCGCAGCATCGACCAGCAGATCGGCCGGCTGCACCGCGCCAGCGCGCTCGGGCCGCGCCCGTACCACCTGGTGTGCCTCTCCGACCACGGCCAGACGCAGGGCTGGGCGTTCGAGGACCGGTTCGGCTACTCGATCGAGGAGCTGGTCGGGGGGCTCTGCGATGCGGACGTGCAGCCCCGCGGCCGGCACCTCACCGGCCCGCGGGACAGCCGGCGGGCCACCGAGGGCTGGCAGGTGGGCGCGGCGCTGGCCGAGGGCAGCGGGCCGATCGCGCGCCGGCTGCGCCAGCGCGCCGAGGCCGCCGAACCGTACGAGGGTGGCGACGACGACGGCCGCCCGGTGCGGACGACGGCCGGCGGGGTGCCGCTGGCCGCTCCCGGCGTCGTCTGCGCGGTGTCGGGCCACACCGCGGTGGTCTCCTTCGCCGACATCGCCGGCCGGGCCACGGTCGAGGAGATCGAGCGACGCTGGCCCCGGCTGCTGCCCGGCCTGGTCGACCACGACGGCGTCGGCTTCGTGCTGGTGCACTCCGCCGAGGTCGGGCCCGTCGTGCTGGGGCGCGATGGGCTGCACCGGCTGCGCTCGGGAGAGGTGCTGGGCACCGACCCGCTGCTGCCGTACGGACCGCACGCCGCGGCGCTGGTCGCCCGCACCTCGACGTTCCCGCACTGCCCCGACCTGGTGATCAACAGCCGGTACGACCCCGCGACCGACGAGGCGTCGGCCTTCGAGCCGCACGTCGGCTCGCACGGCGGGCTGGGCGGGCAGCAGCAGCGCGGGCTGCTCGCCTACCCGGCGGCGTGGGCCGATCCGGGCGAGGTCGTCGGGGCCGAGCATCTGCACCGGGTGCTGCGCGGCTGGCTCACCGACCTCGGCCACCCGGAGCCCACCGGGGAGGGCACCCCCGTCGGGGAGCAGAGCCGGCTGTCGCTCGAACCGGCCTAAGCTCGGAGGTTCAGCCGAGGAGGACGAACGAGCGTGGCCGTGCACGAGACGACCGCGGTGGACGGCCCCCAGAGCCGCGTCCGCCCCGGGCCCATCCGCTGGATCTGGTACG
This sequence comes from Blastococcus sp. CCUG 61487, assembly GCF_005222955.1. GTDB lineage: Bacteria > Actinomycetota > Actinomycetes > Mycobacteriales > Geodermatophilaceae > Blastococcus. The sequence goes on from NZ_LWUA01000222.1 coordinate 32,944, forward strand.
CGCTGGGCGGCCGGCTCCCGGCGCGCTTCAGCCCGTGGGTGCTGCACGACACCACCACCCGCACCTGGGTGCTGCGGCACTTCGCCCGCGCGTTCGTCCAGCTCGCCGTCCCGATCGCGCTGGTGCTCGTGTTCGTGCCGGGCGAGTTCTGGATCCGCGGGATGGCCGCCCTCGGCGGGGTGTTCCTCGGGCTCTTCTACTCCGTGGCCTACATGCCCGAGGGCACCGAGCACCGGGTCAAGCAGGCCGGATACCCCGTGGGGACGGCGACGGCGGTGCGCGACGAGGCGGCGCGCCTGCGGGAGGCCCGGGACAGCGAGCGCCGCCGGGCCGCCGCCGCCAAGCGGGCCGCGAAGTACCGCGAGCGCCTCGGCCGCTGAGCGGCTGCCGGGCCCCGTCGTGGCGTGACGATCGAGTGAACACCCTCACAGGTCAGTGGTGCGCGGCGTGATCGTGGCCGACAGTGAGGCGATGCGACCCGACGCCCGTGCCTGGTTCCACAGCCGCACGACGTCCGCCGCCTCCCTCGAGGCCGTGGACGTCGACGCGCTGCTGCACGCCAAGCGCCGCGCCGGCGCCCGGGTGAGCGTCGTCCTCCCCGCCCGCGACGAGCAGGCGACGGTCGGCGCGCTCGTGGCCGACATCGCCGAGCGCTGGATGCGCCGCACCCCGCTGGTCGACGAGCTCCTGGTGGTGGACTCCGACTCCACCGACGGCACCGCGGAGGTCGCCCGCGCCGCCGGGGCCGACGTCGTCTCCACCGCCGACGTGCTGCCCGCGCACGGCACCCGGCCCGGCAAGGGCGAGGCGCTGTGGAAGTCGCTGGCCGCGACCTCCGGTGACCTGGTCGTCTTCCTCGACTCCGACCTGCGCGGCGACGTCGCCCACTTCGTGCCCGGGCTGCTCGGGCCGCTGCTCACCGACGCCTCGGTCCACTTCGTGAAGGGCTGCTACACCCGCCCGCTGGAGACCGACGCCGGCACCGATCCCACCGGCGGCGGCCGGGTGACCGAGCTGACCGCGCGGCCGCTGCTCAACGCGCTGTTCCCGGAGCTCGCCGGGTTCGTCCAGCCGCTCGGCGGCGAGTACGCGGGCCGGCGGTCGGTGCTCGAGCGGGTGCCGTTCGCCGGGGCGTACGGCGTCGAGATCGGCCTGCTCGTCGACCTGCTGGGCCTGGTCGGGCTCGGCGGCCTGGCCCAGGTCGACCTCGGCGAGCGCCGGCACACCTCGCAGAGCCAGGAGGCGCTGGGCGCGATGGCCGGGCAGGTGGCGGCCACCGTGCTGGCCCGCGCGGGCGGCCTCCCGCCCACCGCCGGGGGTCTGCTCACCCAGTTCCGGCACGACGGCGAGGGCTTCGTGCCGCGCAGCACCGCCGTCGCCCTGGACGAGCGGCCGCCGATGCTGTCGGTGCCCGAGTACCGGGCGCGACGGGCGGGGCTCGCGGGCTGACCTGCGGGGGCAGAAATGGCCATTTCTGCCCCTCGGGCGATCCGTGTCGCGGCGTTTCCGGCCCGCCGCGTGCATGCTCGGCGCCGGAGGGGGCAGGATTCCGGGCGTGCCGGTCGTCAACCCCGCCCAGCTCCGGTGACCGCCATCGAGGTGGTCGCGCACCGCGGCGACACCGCCGAGGCCCCCGAGCACACGCTCGCGGCCTACCGCCAGGCCGCCGCCGTGGGTGCCGACGCCGTCGAGTGCGACGTGCGGCTGACCCGCGACGGCGTGCTGGTCTGCGTGCACGACCGGCAGATCAAGCGGACCTCCAACGGCCGCGGCGTCGTCTCCGCGCTGCACCTGGCCGAGCTCGAGCAGTACCAGTTCGGCGCCCGCCGGCCGAAGGGCCGGAGCCGCTGGGCCGACGACGAGATCACCTCGGTGACCGACGAGCCGGAGATCGAGAACGGGCTCGTGCTCACCCTCGACCGGCTGCTGGACTACATCACCGCGACGCCCGGCAAGCTGCGGCTGGCGATCGAGACCAAGCACCCGACCCGGCACACCCGCAAGGTCGAGGCCGAGCTGGCGGCCACCTTGACCCGCTTCGGGCTGCTGAGGAACGGGCGGCCGATCGAGTGGGGCGGGCGGCCCGCCGTCCGGATGATGAGCTTCTCCCAGCTCGCCGTCCGCCGGATGGGCGAGCTCGCACCCGGGATGCCGACGGTGCAGCTGATCGGCAAGCGGCTGCGGACGGTGCGCCGGGAGCTGCTGATCACCAGCAACGCGACGGCGGTCGGGCCGGCGGTCTCGGTGATCCGCTCCGATCCGGACTTCGTCGCCGACGCGCACGCGGCCGGCAAGGAGGTCCACGTGTGGACGGTGAACCGGCCGTCGGACATGGACCTGATGCGTGACCTCGGGGTGGACGCCATCATCACCGACCATCCCGCGGAGGTCCTCCGCCGGCTCGGCCGCAGCGCCGCCGCCTCCTAGTTTGCTTTTCCGGGGAGAAGCGGGCTGCTTCTCCGCGGAAACGCAGGCTGCTTCTCCGCGGAAAAGCAGGTCAGGTCGAGGTCGTCGAGGGCGGCGGCGAGGTCGGCCGGGGTGTCGTAGATGCCGAGGGCGCCGGCGTCCCGCAGCTCGTCGTCGCCGAACCCGCCGGAGCGGACCACCACCGCCGGCATCCCGGCGTTCTTCGCGGCCTCGACGTCGTACACCGAGTCGCCGATGACGAGGCTGGGCGCGTCGGCCGGCTCGCCGATCGTCCGCACCGCCACCTGCAGCAGGTCGGGCGCGGGCTTGGTGGCCTCGACGTCGTCGCTGGTGGTCCAGCCGTCGGCCAGCTCGCGGACGTCGAGGAGGTCCAGCGCGCGGTCGACGTGGTGCGGCTTGCCGGAGCTGGCCAGCACCACCCGGTGCCCGCGCGCCTTGAGCGCCTCGATCAGCTCCCGCGCGCCGGGCAGCAGCGCCGTCTCGCCGATCATCGGGTCGACCTCCTCCACCCAGCGCTCGCGGGCTGCGTCGCCGATCCGCTTCTCGACGTCGTCACCACCGAGCGCGGCGACCAACTGGTCGCCGCCCATGCCGATCAGCCGGTGGATCCGCCAGACGGGGAACGTCTCGCCGAGCGACCGGAAGGCCCGGTACCAGGCGAGCGCGTGCTGGTAGTTGGTGTCGACGAGGGTGCCGTCGACGTCGACGACGGCGATGCGGGGTGAGGTCACCGCCCCCTCCTGCCCCGCTGCCACGGTTGATGCACACGGGTGGCGTACGCCTCACCACCAGTCATGCGGCGAACACGTTCGGTACCTACCCTGGTGCCCGTGGGGGATCTCGGGCAGCGGCGTGCGCAGAAGAAGGCAGCGACCAGGGAGTTGGTGCGCACCACGGCCCACCGGATGTTCGCGGAGCAGGGCTTCGACGCGATCACCATCGCCGACGTCGCCCGCGAGGCCGGGGTCGCCGTCCAGACGGTGTTCAACCACTTCGCCACCAAGGAAGAGCTGTTCTTCGACGGCCGCATCTCCTGGGTGGACGACCCCGCGACCGCGATCCGCGAACGCGCCGACGGCGTGGACGCGCTCTCCGCTCTGCGCTGCCACTTCCTCGAGTTCCTCGCCGCCGAGATCAGCGCGCTGGACACCCCCGAGCACCGCTGCATGCGGGCCACGGTGGCAGCGTCGGACGCCCTGCGCAGCTACGAGCGCGGACTGGTCTTCGAGGCGGAGTACCGGCTCGCCGACGCCCTGCTCGACACGTGGGACCGGGACGCGGCCGCGGGCCACGAGGTGCCCGCGGACACCGCGACCGCCGCGCCGCTGATCGCCGCCACCTGGCTCGCCGCGGTGCGGGTGCTGGTCGTGGAGAACCGGATGCGGGTGGCCGAGGGGTACGGCGCCGCCGAGGTCGCGGCGACGGTGAAGCAGCTCGGCGACCAGCTGCTGGGCAACATGCAGGCCGGCTCGACGGCCGTGACCGAGCTCCGGGCAGCGCTACCGACGCCGGACCGCCGCGTCAGCTGACCGCGGTTCCGGCGGCCACCCGCTCGTCGGACCGGCCCAGCAGCGGGACGAGCACCTCGGCCACCACCCGGTCGACCTGGTCGGCGATCATCGCTCCGTCGCCGGCCGCGGTGAACCGCTGCCACCAGAACGCCTCGAGCACCGAGCCGAGCAGCGCCAGCCGCTCGGACGAGACACCCTCGCCCCGGGCCTCGGCGCGGGAGCCGATGGTGGCGACCGCCTCGGCCAGCGGCTGCACGAGGGCCTCCTCGAGACCGGCCCGCAGCTGCTCGTCGTGCCGCGCCGCGCCGACGATGCTGGCCGCCGCACGCTCCTCGCGGTCCAGCGGCACCGTCCACCTGTCCACCAGCGCGCGCAGGTCGCCGCGCAGCGAGCCGGTGTCCTCCGGCGTCGCGACCAGGCGCACCCGGCCGACGGCGGCCCGCGCCAGCGCGGCCATCGTGGGCCAGCGGCGGTAGATGCCCGCCTTGCCCGCGCGAGCGCGCGCGGCGACGCGGTCGCTGTTGAGCCGGCTCCAGCCCTCCTCGGCCAGGATGTCGACAGCGACCGACAGCAGTTGCTCGGACAGCTCGGCACTCAGCGGGCGCCCGGGCGTACCGCTCACGTGGGATCCAAGGACCTGCAGGTCATGCGCACCGCGACATAGTGACCCGAACGGTGGAGTGACCACAATGACCTGGGCCCGGAACCTCCTGACGAGTTTCGGTACGGGCTCGCTCTCAGGCGCCCGCGGCGGGCTGCACCGACACGGTGATCGTGGCGCCGTCCGCCGACAGCCGCCCCTCGGCGCGGGCGGAGGCCACCATCGCGTCCCACTGCTCCGGCCAGTCGCCGGTGCCGGCCCGCGGCTCGGCGGCGGCCCGCAGCGCGGCGGCGTCCAGGTGGGCGGTCGCGCCGTCCTGGAGCCGCCCGAGCCCCGACCGCTCGAGCACCTCGGCCGCCTCCTCGTCGGTGACCTGGCCCAGCGCCAGGAACAGCCGGCTCAGGTCGTCGATCTCCACCACCCGCGCCTCCGGGCGCTCCTCGGCCCCGGTCACCACCTCGACGATCACGGCATCTCCTCACCTCGGGGACTTTCGGTACCGAAAGTCCCGAACTTTCGGTACCGAAAGTCCGCTATACGTGCCAGGGGAACTGGGTGAAGTCGGGGTCGCGCTTCTCGAGGAAGGCGTCCCGGCCCTCGACGGCCTCCTCGGCCATGTACGCCAGCCGGGTGGTCTCACCCGCGAACAGCTGCTGGCCGACCAGCCCGTCGTCGATCAGGTTGAACGAGTACTTGAGCATCCGCTGGGCGGTCGGCGACTTGGCCACGATCTTCTTGCCCCACTCCAGCGCGGTGGCCTCGAGCTCCGCGTGCGGGACGACGCGGTTGACCATGCCCATCGCGTGCGCGTCGGCGGCGGTGTACTCCTCGCCGAGGAAGAAGATCTCGCGGGCGAACTTCTGGCCCACCTGCCGGGCGAGGTAGGCCGAGCCGAACCCGCCGTCGAAGCTGCCGACGTCGGCGTCGGTCTGCTTGAAGCGCGCGTGCTCGGCGCTGGCCAGGGTCAGGTCGGAGACGACGTGCAGGCTGTGCCCGCCACCGGCGGCCCACCCGGGGACGACGCAGATGACCACCTTCGGCATGAACCGGATCAGCCGCTGCGCCTCGAGGATGTGCAGCCGCCCGCTGGACCGGCCCTTGTCGTGCTCGTAGCCGTACTTGCCGCGCACCCGCTGGTCACCGCCCGAGCAGAACGCCCACCCGCCGTCCTTCGGGCTCGGCCCGTTGCCGGTGAGAATCACGCAGCCGACGTCGGTGGACAGCCGGGCGTGCTCGAGCGCGGTGATCAGCTCGTCGACCGACTGCGGCCGGAACGCGTTGCGCACCTCGGGCCGGTCGAAGGCGATCCGGACGACGCCGGCGTCGACGGCGCGGTGGTAGGTGATGTCGGAGAAGTCGAACCCCTCCACCGGCCGCCACGCGGAGCTGTCGAAGATCTCGGAGACGTCGTCGCGGGCGCTCATGCAGCGAACCTAACCCGCGCCCCGGGACGGCCGTCAGCCCGGCAGCAGGCCACCGACGAGCCGGGTCAGGCTGATCAGCACGCCGCCCACCAGCTTGCAGGGGCAGGGATAGCCGTCGGCGTCCTCGGCGGGCTCCGGTTCGGGCTGGGGTTGTGGTTGGGGCTGGGGTTGGGGCTGGGGTGCCGGCGCCGGTGGGGCCGGTGGTGGCGGGGCCGGCTGCGGTGCGGGCTGCTGCGGGGCCGGCTGCCGCGGGGCGGGAGCACCGCCCTGGACCGGTGCCGGCTGCTGCTGACCCGTCCGCGGCTGGGTCGCCACCGGACCGGAGCTCCCCTGCCCACCCCCGGCCGGCGCCCAGCCCGGGCCTGCGCCTGCCGGTGGGGCGGCGGGCGGCGCGGCCGCATCCGCCGGGCCGGGGTCGGGAGCCGGGGGCGGTTCCGGCGTGCGGGAGGCCTCGGTGGTCACCCCGGCGCGCCGCCGGTGCTCGTCCCC
>NZ_LWUA01000223.1 GCF_005222955.1 Blastococcus sp. CCUG 61487
GTCTCTGGGCAGTACATCTAGTGCAAGCAGTCGTTCTCGCCCGACAGCCGCTTGATTCACCCATTGCCTGCTGAGGCCGCGGAACACTCCGCGGCTGAACTGGTGCTGGAGCCAGCGGGCAAGGTAGGCAGGGTCGAGTTGTGTTGCTTCGGTCCGGAGCCGAAGGAAGTGGTTGCTGTAAACCGCCGGCTCGCCCAGGTCGTTCACGAGGGCGGTCTTGCCTACGAGATCTGGACTGTTCGTCGCGTTGAAGAGCACATCGCCCGGCCGCAAGGCGAACGCGGCCCCACCGCCAACCGGGGGCGGAACACGACGGCGCTTCGTCAGGTCCCAAGCCCCGCCCGCGGTGACGTTGTTCATCCGGACCTGAAAGACGCCGTCCTCCGACTGTTCTCCGGTCGCGAACCCAGGCTTGGCCTCGGTAAGCAGCTCGCTAAGCCGACGAGTACGGATCACTTGATCAACGTCTTGAGGTCGGCGAGGCCCTTTGTAATCTCGTCCTCCAGCGTTTCCAGCTCGGCGACAATCTCCAGGGGCGGGCGGTGCTCGACCTCCTCGTGCACCACTTCCTTGTAGCGGTTCAGCGAGAGGTCGTAGCCGGCCGCCGCGATGTCCGCCTTTGGTACGCAGAAGCTCTGTTCGGTGCGCTCGCGCTTCTTCTCGTCGCCGTCTCGCTCGAACCACCGGGCTAGCGCGTCGGGCAGGTTGTTCTTGACGTGCTCGTCGTCCGAGAGGGGCGCCGCGGGGCGTGGGCCGAGCTTGTCGGCGTCCAGCAGCGGCGCGCGCTTGTCGTCGAGCGACCAGCCGTCGGCGGTCACCTCGTAGAACCAGACATCGTCCGTGCCACCGACGCCGGTCTTGGTGAACATCAGGATCGCCGTCGACACCCCGGCATAGGGCTTGAACACCCCGCTGGGCAGCTTCACGATGCCATCGAGCTTGTGGTCCTCGACGAGGGTGCGGCGCAGCTCCTTGTGCGCCTTGCTCGACCCGAAGAGCACACCGTCCGGAACAATCACCGCCGCCCGCCCACCGGTGCGCAGCAGCCGCAGGAACAGCGCCAGGAACAGCAGCTCGGTCTTCTTGGTCTTGACCATGCGCTGCAGGTCCTTGGCCACCGACTCGTAGTCGAGCGACCCCGCGAACGGTGGATTGGCCAAGATCAGCGAGTATTCGTCGGCCTCGTCGCGGGCGCCGTCCGAGAGCGAGTCGCGATAACGGATATCGGGCTGCTCGACCCCGTGCAGCAGCATGTTCATGCTGCCGATGCGCAGCATCACGGAGTCGAAGTCATAGCCGTGGAACATGCTGTTGTTGAAGTGCTTGTTCTGCGCGGCATCGACCATCGACCCCGGGTGCTCGCGCCGCACGTACTCGGCGGCGGCCACGAGGAAGCCGGCGGTGCCACAGGCGGGGTCGCAGATCTCGTCGGCCGGCGTCGGCGCCATCATCTCGACCATTAGCTGGATGATGTGCCGCGGTGTCCGGAACTGGCCGTTGTGCCCGGCAGTTGCGATCTTGCCGAGCATGTACTCGTACAGGTCGCCGTTGGTGTCCCGGTCGGCCATCGGGACGTCGTCGAGCAGATCCACCACACGCGCCAGCAGCGCCGGCGTCGGGATGGTGAAGCGGGCGTCCTTCATGTGGTGCGCGTACGTCGAGCCCTCGCCTCCGAGGGTGCGCAACAGCGGGAACACACCGTGGCTGACTGTCTCGAACATCGACTCAGGGCCGGTGTTCTTGAACCGCGACCAGCGCAGTTCGTCGCCGTCCCCTGCGGGGAAGAACCGCTGCGCGACGGTGGCACCGGTGCGCCGGGCCTTGTTCTCCTCGCGCGTCTGAATGTCGTCGAGCCGGCGGATGAACAGCAGGTAGGTGATCTGCTCGATCACCTCGAGCGGGTTGGCGATCCCGCCCGACCAGAAGGCGTCCCACACGCGGTCGATCTGGTTCTTGAAGGCCCCGGTCAGCACCCGCCGAGACTAGCCAGCAACGAAGGGAGCCCCGGCGCGCCGACGCCGCGCCGCCCTCAGGCGGGGCGGAGGACCGCGACCAGGAAGTCGGCGTCGTCGGTGAACGGCCGCAGGTCCCAGGTGGACAGCAGCAGGTCAGGCGTCCACCCGGCGGTCCGCGCATCGGCCAGGAACTCGTCGAACTCGTAGCCCCGGCCCGCCCCGAACCCGATCACCGCGCGGCCGTCGGCGGCGATGTGCGCCCGCAGCCGGCGCAGCACCTCGATGCGGGTCGACGGCGCCAGGAAGGTCACCACGTTGCCGGCGCACATGATCAGGTCGAACGGCTCGGGGACCCCTGCCGCCGGCAGGTCGAGCTCGGCCAGGTCGCTGGCCAAGTACCGGGGTCCCGGGTTCTCCGTGGGAGCGGCGGCGACGAGCACCGGGTCGCCGTCGACACCCACCACCTCGTGCCCGGCGGCGGCCAGGTAGCCGGCGTGCCGCCCGGTGCCGGAGCCGGCGTCGAGCACGCGGGAGCCGCGGGGCAGCATCGCGTCCACCAGGCGCGCCTCCCCCACCAGGTCGTGGCCGGCGGCGGCGAGATCCCTGAAGCGCTGGATGTAGGCGATCGAGTGCTCCGGGTTCTCCTCCGTCAGCCGGGTCCACGCGCTCTGCTCGGTCACGTCCGCAGTTCTACACGGGATCGACGAGCACGCCCGGGTTGAGGACGCCGGCCGGGTCGAGCGCTCGCTTGACCGCGCGCAGCCCGGTGGCGAAGGGCTCCGGGCGCTGGCGGTCGTAGCCGGGCCGGTGGTCGCGGCCGACGGCGTGGTGGTGGGTGACGGTTCCGCCCAGGCGGCCCAGCACCTCCATCGCCGCCGTCTTCACGTCGTCCCACATGGCCACCTCGGAGCCGGGCCGCCCGACGCCGACCACCGTGAAGTACGGCGCCGGGCCGTCGGGGTAGACGTGCGTGAGCCGGCAGTTGACCAGTCCGGGGGCGCCGGTCACCTCCCGGACCGCGGTACCCACCTCCTCGCGCACCGTCGCGTACAGCTCGTCGACGCGGTCCCAGGTGCAGGCGGTCTCGAAGGTCTCGACGACGGCGCTCATCCGCGCCAGCCCGTCGCGGCCGTACGGCGCGCGGAGGAACGAGGACCGCCACGCGTCGGCGGCGGCGTCCCGCGGGCCCTCGGCGCGTTCGGCCACCACTCCGCCGGCGTCGCGGGCCAGGTCGGTGAGCTCGGCCAGCCGCGCCTCCACCGGGTGCACCGCGGACTCGACGCCCAGCACGAGGACGCAGTCGCCGGACGTCGAGGCGCCCGAGGTGGCCGCCTCACCGGCGTCGAGCAGCCGGCAGTTGGCCGGGTGCAGCCCCGCCTGCGCGATGGTGCGGACGGCGGCGAGTGCACTGGTCATGTCCGGGAACGACGCCGACGCCGACGCCTTGAAGCGCGGGCGGTCCTGCAACCGCATCCACGCCTCGGTGATGACGCCGAGCGTGCCCTCCGAGCCGAGGAACATCCGGTCGGGCGAGGGGCCGGCGCCCGAGCCCGGCAGCCGCCACGACTCGCTCACGCCCACCGGCGTGACCACCCGCATCGACTCGACCAGGTCGTCGATGTGGGTGTACAGCGTCGCGAAGTGCCCACCGGCGCGGGTGGCCAGCCAGCCGCCGAGCGTGGAGAACTCGAAGCTCTGCGGGAAGTGCCGCAGCGTGAGGCCGTGCGGGCGCAACTGCTCCTCCAGCACCGGCCCCAGCGCGCCGCCCTGGATTCGCGCGGCCCGGCTCACCGGGTCGATCTCCAACACCCGGTCGAGGGCGGTGAGGTCCATCGACATCCACGGCCGGTCCCCGCGGTACTCGACACCGCCCACCACCGAGCTGCCACCGCCGAACGGCACGACGACCACACCGGCCGACGACGCCCAGTCCAGCAGCCGGACGACGTCGTCCTCGTCGGCAGGTCGGGCCACCGCGTCCGGAGCTCCGGACAGGTCCCCGGACAGCGCCCGTACGACGTCGCGGTAGGCCTTGCCGAACGTGTGGGCGGCGCGGTCCGCCGGATCGCTGGTGACCGGCAGGCCGGGTGGCGGGGCGACGCGGGAGCTCGGCAGCTCCAGGTCGGCGAGCCGCGGCACCGGTCGTGGTCGCTCCGGCAGACCTGGGATCGCCGCCGCCCGGGCGATGCACTCCTCGTCGGTCAGCGCCTTGTCGGTCGTACCCCAGCCCCACCAGGAACGGTTCGTCATCCGGCGCAGTCTGCCCCACGGGCCGCTCACCAGTCGGGTGGGTCGGCCAGCTGGAGCAGCGGGTCGTCGGCGGCGAGCGTGCGCACCGGCCCGGGCGCGGTCCGCGGACCCTCGAAGCGCACCGTGACCCGGCCGAGGCCCCGGCCCCACACCCAGCCGGCACCGAACTCCTCGTGTCGCACGTCCTGCCCGGGCCACCAGAGGCGCTCGGTCGGCGGCGGCTCGGCGAGCACGGCCGGCTCCGCGTCGGCCGGCTCGTCGGCGGACGGCTCCCCCTCTCCGGCGAGGATGTCCTCGGCGAACAGGTCGCCCTGGGCGAAGACCGACAGTCCGGACACCCCGACGCCGAGCAGCCGGAGCCCGCCCTGCGTCCCGGCCTCGGCGAGCAGCCGCCGCGCCGTCGCCGCGATCAGCCGGGGGTCGTCGGTCGGCTGCGCCAGCGTCTGCGAGCGGGTCATCGTCGTGAAGTCGTACCGGCGCAGTTTGAGGGTGACCGTGCGCCCGGAGACCGCCGTCCTCCGCAGCCGCTCCCCCACCCGGCCGGCCATCGAGTCGATCTCGCGGTTCAGGACGTCGAGGTCGGTGAGGTCGCGCTCGAAGGTCTCCTCGTGCGACACCGACTTCGCCTCGCGGTCGGGCACCACCGCCCGGTCGTCCTCCGCGCGCGCCAGGGCGTAGAGCCCGGCTCCGTGCGCCTTCCCGGCCAGCGCCACCAGGTCGGCCAGCGACTTGGCGGCGAGGTCGCCGACCGTCTTCACGCCGACCTGGTGCAGCCGGGCGGCGGTCGCCGGCCCCACGCCGCCCAGCCGGGTCACCGGCAGCGGGTGCAGGACCTCCAGCTCCGAGCCCGGTGGGACGACGACCAGGCCGTCCGGCTTCTGCAGGTCCGAACCGATCTTCGCCATGAGCTTCGACGAGCCGATGCCGACCGAGCCGGTCACTCCCCCGGTCGCCTCGGCGATGCGGGCCTTGAGGCCTCGGGCCAGCTCGGTGACGCCGTCGACGGACAGGTCGTGCCCGCCGGCGGCGAGGTCGACGTAGGCCTCGTCGATCGACACCGGCTCGACCAGCGGGGACAGGTCGCGCAGCAGCGCCATGACGACGTCGGAGGTACGCCGGTAGGCGGCGAACCGGCCGCCGAGGAACGCCGTCCCCGGGGGACAGCGCTTGCGGGCCTCGGCCGTGGACATGGCCGACCGCGCACCGTAGGCGCGCGCCTCGTACGACGCCGTGGCGACGACGCCGCGCCCACCCACGCCGCCCACGACGACCGGCCGCCCGCGCAACGAGGGCTTGTCGCGCTGCTCGACCGCGGCGAAGAAGGCGTCGAGGTCGAGGTGCAGCACACTCGCCTCCCGCCTCACTCGTCCATTGTCGACCAGGAGCGCTCCGCATCGGCCGAGCCGGGTGGAGCCGCTCGTTGCCCGCCAGCTAGCGTGTGCGCCGTACCGCGGGAGCCCATCGCAATGGGCTGAGAGGACGGCTGCGGCCGCCGACCGTTCGAACCTGTCCGGGTCATGCCGGCGTAGGGAGGCAGTAGAAGATGCGTGCGGTCCGATTCCACGGGCAGGGCGAGCCACTGGTCGTCGACGAGGTCGAGGAGCCGCGTCCCGGGCCCGGTCACGTCCTCATCGACGTGGCGGCGGCAGGTGTGTGCGGGACCGAGCTGCATTTCCTCGACGGGCTGCTGACCCCTGCCAGCACGCCGCTCACGCTGGGCCACGAGGTCGCGGGAGTGGTCGCGGAGACGGGCGCCGAGGTGGAGGGCGTGGCGGTGGGGGACCGCGTCGCCGTGCACTACCTGCACGCCTGCCACCGCTGCCGCTGGTGCCTGGCCGGCGACGACCACCTGTGCGATGCGCCGCTGGGCTTCCTCGCCTTCGTCACCGATGGCGGTTTCGCCGATCGGATCGTCGTGCCGGCGTCCGCCGTCGTGCCGGTGCCCGAGGGACTGGACCTCTCGGTCGCTGCCGTCCTGTGCTGCAGCGCCACGACCGCGCTGCACGCGGTCGACGTGTCCGGCGTGCGGCCGGGGGACTCCGCGGTCGTCTACGGCACCGGCGGAGTCGGCCTGGCGATGGTGCAGGTGCTGCGGGAGGCCGGAGCCCGGCCGATCGCCGTGGCTCGCAACCCCGAGCGCCTGGCGCTGGCGCGCGAGCTCGGGGCGGTGGCGACGGTGGACGCCTCGAAGGAGGACGTCGCGGTCCAGATCCGGCAGGTCACCGACGGGGCCGGCGCCGACGTGGTATTCGAGCTGGTGGGCACCCGGGAGACGGGCGCCGCCGCGCTGGCCGCTCTCGGCAAGCGCGGAACGCTGGTGTACGTGGGCTACAGCTTCGACACCGTGGAGATCACGCCGCTGTCCCTCGTCGTGCCCGAGCAGCGGATCGTCACCTCGGTCGGCAACCGGCGTTCGGAACTGGTCGCGGCGCTGGACCTGGCGGCGCGCGGCCGGTTGCGCACGACGGTCGTCGAGTACCCGCTCGAGGAGGCCGGCACGGCGCTCGAGGACCTGCGGGCCGGTCGGGTGCTGGGCCGGGCGGCGCTCCTGCCGGGAGGCGTCAGCGCCCGCTGAGCGCCGTCCCGAGCGGTGCCCACGGGTCCGTCGACCGGGTCGCGCCGCAGATGGTGTCGAGCGCCCTGGCGACGGGCGGCTCAGGCCTCGACGAGGGCCGTGCCGGGCAGCCAGTCGGCGTCGAGGAGTTCGGCGATCTCCCGCAGCGCCGAGGTGTCGGCGCCCGCGGTCGAGCCGCTCACCGCCAGCCGCTCCACCATCACCTTCGCGACCTGCTCCTCCACGGTGTCGGCGGCGAACGCGATCCGCCACGGCGAGGTCTTCCCGTCGCGGTGCGTCCGACCCGTCACCTGCCGGGCCTGGATGCCGGAGAACCGCGGCTGGTGGAACAGCCCCACCCGGGGCAGCTCCGAGGCGTGCGAGCCGTCGGGCAGCAGCTCGCCGGCGTGCAGGCTGATCGACGCGGTCACGGTGAACACGCAGACCATCGCCTCGCCCCGCTGGAAGCGCAGCCGCTCGGCCTCGACGTCGAACCTGTCGCGGCCGTAGATGCCGGTGACCGGGATGCCGGCCTCCAGTAGGGCCTCGCGGATCGGGTCGGCGGCGGTCTCCACGAACTCGACCGACACCGCGACCTGCCGCTCCGCCTCGACCTGCGCCTTGATCCAGTCGACCGTGGCCTGCACCCGGATGAGCCCGGCCTTCTGCCGGAACCGGAGTAGCGCCGCCCGGCCGCGCGCGGTCTGCCGACCCCGCCGGGCGAGCTGCATCTCCGCCCGGAACTCCGACCACTCGGCTTCGTAGGACGCTCGCTCCGTCGGCGACAGCAGGACCGGTGTCCCCGTCACCGAGACCGGCCCCCACGGCGCCGGCCGGTGCAGCGTCGCCGGCGGATCGGCGTCGGCCAGCCACGACTGCAGCCTGGCCAGGTCGGCGCGGCGGGCGTCGGGGTCCTCGGTCCACTGCCAGCCGTAGCGCCCTCGTTCCACGTGGAACCCGTGCCGCTCCAGCGCCTTGGGCAGGTCGGCCCACTCCCTGATCGACTCCCCGTGCTGGGAGGCGAACTCCGGCGCCAGGTACGGCAGCTCCAGCGGGGTGTGCGCGGGCGTCGCCGTTGCCGCGAGCACATACGGCGCGTCCTTCACCCGCGCGGCGCCGGAGACCGCCTTCCAGTGCTTCCAGCGCTGCGTCGTCGTGTGCCGGACCATGTGCGCCTCGTCGGCGACGACGACGTCGAAGCGCAGCGCGGCGATCTTGCCGAGCCGGTCCCACGTGGTGACGCACCAGCGCAGGCCGCTGTCACCGAACCCGGCGATGGACCGTGCCCAGTGCGGGATGGTGATCGCGGCCGGCCGGTCGGCGATGACCAGCACGGTGCGAACCGGCCGATGTGCGGCGATCTCGTGCACCGCGAGGATCGCCGTCCCCGTCTTGCCGACGCCGGGATCGTCACCCAGCAGGAACACCCGCCCGCCGGCCGAGGCGTGTGCCGCCACCGTGCCGGCGCCGGTCTCCTGCAGCTCGCGCGGCACCAGCGCCGGGGTGACGGGCAGCGGCCGCGGCGTCTCGTTCAGCTCGTCCTCGAGGAACCGCTCCAGGCTGTAGGCGGGCGGGTCGTAGGGAGCCAGCTCGGCCGGCAGCTCGCGGCCGACCCACACGTGCGCCTGCAGGGCGGGATGCCACACCGCACCCGGCGCAGGGGCCCGGAACGGCACGGCCAGCACCCACACCCGCTCACCCGGTCCGGCCACCGGCAGCTCGGGGGTCGCCTTGCTCGGTCGGGCGGACGCCCGCTTCCGCGGTGTCGCGGTAGGCGTGCGCGTCGTCGTGCTGCGGCCGCCCGTCGCGCTGCGCCGGCGTCGTCCTGGCATGCGTGTGTTCTCCCCTTCGTCCCCGGGCACGGTAGGCGGCGCCGCCGACGTTCCCGGGGCACGCCGACCGGATGTCGCGGACGGTCCGAGCAGCCGGCGCGGCGCCGGGCTGGTGGGATGGGCGGGTGGACGACGTCGAGCTGCACGGTCGCACCCTGGGCGAGAGCGGCCCGCGGGTGGTGTTCCTGCACGGCCTCTTCGGTCAGGGCAAGAACTGGACGTCCGCGGCCAAGGGGCTGGCCGACAGGTACCGGGTCACCCTGCTGGACCTGCCCAACCACGGCAGCTCGCCGTGGACCGACCGGGTCGACTACGTGGACATGGCGGAGGTCGTGGCCGCCGAGCTCACCGGGCTCGGCGAGCCGGTGACGCTGGTCGGCCACTCGATGGGGGGCAAGGTGGCGATGACGCTGGCGCTGCGCCGCCCGGAGCTGCTGCGCGCCCTGGTCGTCGTCGACATCGCTCCGGTGGAGTACCCGGTCGAGGGCGGCCGGACCGACGACGCCGACGAGGAGGCCTCGCCCTTCGGCGCCTTCATCGCGGCGATGAAGGCGATGGACCTCGACGCGCTGGAGACCCGCCAGGACGCGGACGACGCGCTGAAGCCCGCCGTCCCGAGCCGGATGGTGCGCAGCTTCCTGCTGCAGAGCCTGGTGCGCGAGGGCTCGGGCAGCGACGCCCGATGGCGCTGGCGGCTGAACCTCGACGTGCTCGGCCGGGACCTGGAGGAGCTGCGCGGCTTCCCCGAGCCCCCGCCGGGCGCCACCTTCGACGGGCCCGTGCTGTGGATCGCCGGCGCGAACTCCCACTACGTGCTCCCCGAGGACCGGTCGCGGATGGACGAGCTCTTCCCGGCCACGCGGCTGGTGCGGGTCAAGGACGCCGGGCACTGGGTGCACTCCGAGCAGCCGGAGGTCTTCCTCCGGACAGTGCGCTGGTTCCTCTCCCAGGCGGTGGCCTGACCCGCGCGTCGCAGCTGCCCCGTCCGGGTAGTGGCGCAGCGCGTCGGACCGGTACCGCGGCGGCGGGCCGTCAGGATGGGCGCGACCACCGACGACGTCCCGCGCGAGCCGCGCAGCGAGCAGGAGCGACCCGATGACCCAGCCCGGTCCGCACGAGCCCGGCAACGGCGACCCCTACCGCCAGCCGGGCGGATACGGCCAGCCGGGTGGCTACGGCCAGGCACCCGGCCAGGCACCCGACCAGCTGCCCGGCCAGCCGGGCCCCTACGGCCCGCCCGCGGGATACCCGCAGGGCTACGGGCAGCCCTACGGCGGTTATCCGTACGGCTACCTCCCGCCGCAGCGCACGAACGGCATGGCGATCGCCTCGCTGGTGCTCGGCATCCTGTGGCTCTACTGGATCGGCAGCATCCTGGCGCTGATCTTCGGCTACATCGCCAAGCGGCAGATCCAGGAGCGGAACGAGACCGGCGGCGGCATGGCCACGGCGGGCATCGTGCTCGGCTGGATCGGCATCGGCTTCCTGGTGCTGTTCATCGTGCTCGGGATCGCCTCGGCGTCGTCCACCGGGTGGTGAACCCGCCGTCCGCCCCGTGACACGGCCGCGCGGGGCTGTGACGATGCCGGCATGCGGCAGGAGTCGGTGGTGCACCGGGTCCACCCGGCCCTGCGCCCGTACGTCGCCGCGGCGGTCGGCTACCGGCACGAGGGGCTGCCGCCCGGCGAGCACCTGGGCCTGCCCTCGCCGTTCCTGACCGTCGTCGTCCCGCTCGACGAGCCCATCGAACTGGCCGCGCACCCCGATCCCGACCAGGCGCCGGGGCGCTACGACGCGCTGGTCGGTGGCCTGCACACCCGGCCGGCGCGGATCGTCCACCCGGGGCGGCAGGTCGGGGTCCAGCTCTCGCTGACCCCGGCCGGCGCCCGCGCGCTGCTGGGCTGCCCCGCGGGCGCGCTGGCCTCGCTCGACGCGCCGCTGGACGACGTCCTCGGGCAGGCGGCCCGTGACCTGGTCGACCGGGTCCGGGCGGCACCCGACTGGCCGGCGCGCTTCGCCGCGCTCGAGCAGGTGCTGCTCCGCCGGGCGGGGGACGACGGCCTGCGTCCCGAGGTGGCGGAGGCCTGGCGGTTGACGACGGCGGCCCACGGCCGGCTCCGCGTCGCCGACGTCGCCCGCCGCGTGGGCTGGTCGCCGCGGCACCTCGAGCAGCGGTTCCGCAGCGAGACCGGGCTGAGCCCCAAGGAGGCGGCGCGGGTGGCCCGGTTCGACGTCGCCCGCCGGGCGCTGGCCCGCCGGGTCGCGAGCGGCCGCTCGCCCGACCTGGCCGGTCTCGCCGCCGGTGGCGGCTTCACCGACCAGGCCCACCTGACCCGCGAGTGGCGCTCGTTCACCGGCCTGCCGCCCACGCGCTGGCTCGCCGCGGAGTTCGGATTCGTCCAAGACACCCGCGCACTCGACGCGGCACTCTCCGAGCCATGACGACACCATCGCCCCAGGTCTGGCCCGCCTTCCGCGCGCGGGATGCCCGCGCCCTCATCCGCTTCCTGGTCGACGCCTTCGGCTTCGAGGAGACGGTCGTGTACGGCGACGGCGACCGGGTCGACCACGCCCAGCTCGACTGGCCCGAGGGCGGCGGGGTGATGCTCGGCTCGGTCAGGGACGACCCGGACGACGCGTGGCCGGCCACCCCGGGCACCGCGGCCATCTACGTGGTCACCGCCGACCCGGCCGCCGTCCACGCGCGAGCCGTCGCTGCCGGTGCGTCGGTGGTTCGGGGCCTGAGCACCACCGACTACGGCTCGCAGGAGTTCGCGGCCCGCGACCCCGAGGGCAACCGCTGGTCGTTCGGCACCTACGCGGGGGAGCCGCGCCGGCCGCGGTGAGCGGCTCTACGGTCCGGGCGTGACAGTCTCGCGCTCGATCGTCCTGTTCGTCCTCGCCGCGCTGGCCGAGATCGGTGGCGCCTGGCTGATCTGGCAGGGCGTGCGCGAAGCCCGCGGCTGGCTGTGGATCGGTGCCGGCGTGCTCGCCCTCGGGGCGTACGGATTCGTCGCCACGCTCCAGCCCGATGCCCACTTCGGTCGGATCCTCGCGGCGTACGGCGGGGTCTTCGTCGCGGGCTCGCTGCTCTGGGGCATGGCCGTCGACGGCTTCCGGCCGGACCGGTACGACGTGGCCGGTGCGCTGCTGTGCCTGGTCGGCGTCGCGGTGATCATGTACGCGCCCCGCGCCGGCTGACCCCCAGGGGCAGAAATGGCCATTTCTGCCCCTAGGCGAGAGCGGCTCGGATGCGGGCGACGACGGCATCGAGGTCCCGGAGGTCCGCCGCGCTCAGCCGGATCACCGTCCATCCGGCCCTCCGCAGCCGCGCATACCGCGCATCGTCACGGACGATCTGGTCCTCCTCGAAGTGGTAGGCCCCCTCGTACTCCACGGCGAGGCGTGCCTCGGGGAACGCCAGATCGACGTGCACCAGACCCTCGTGCGTCTCGATCTCGTACTGGAGAACAGGCTGGAGCCCGGCCATGACCAAGGCCACCCGGACGCGTGATTCGGGCGGTGACGCGGCACGAGGATCGATGAGGCCGACGGCGCGTCGCACGCGGGTCACGCCCCACCGTCCTGCTCCCGACCGCACCATCGAGTCGAGGGCGGCCTGGTCCACGGAACCGGCACGGACCATGGCGTCCAGCGCGCTCACCGCGGTTCCCAGCGATTCCAGCGCGGCCACGTCCCACGCCGTCCGCAGCGCAGAGGTCACCGGCACGCCGTCGGCATCGCGAACCACCGGCACTGGAGTCCGGCTGCGGTGGACCCGGACGCCCCGGGGCCTTTTCCACTCGACGTCGGGCGGGCGCACGCCCGTGACCGGGTCGCTCGCCGCGGCGAAGGGGGCGCCGTACCAAGCGGCCGCCGAGTAACCGCCGATAGCCAGGCCGGCGGGCAGGAGGAGGGCGACGCCGCGGCACCGGAGGCGGTGATCGAACGGGAGGCCGGGATCGGCGTAGACCCCTTGCACGAGGCGGCGATAACTGCGTCTGCGCAGTTGCTTCTCGGTCAGCGCCCCAGCGGCGATGGCGTGGCTTCCGACGAAGACCCCGGGGAGGAGGCGAAGGCGCTCAGGCACGGTCCGAGCTTGGTGGACTCGGCGCGGGTGGCGTGTGCGTCGTCCACAGGGGCAGAAATGGCCATTTCTGCCCCCGGGAGGTTCGCCACATCCGGTACATCCGTGTATCCGATGCACCGCCGTATCCAATACAGTGCTGCATCGTGAGCACGGACGCCCTGGAGGCCCGCCCCAAGCGGCGCCGCGCCGAGACCGTCGAGCGGCTGCTCGACGCGGCCCTGGAGACGTTCGCCGAGCTGGGGTTCGCCGCCGCCAGCGTCGAGGACATCTGCCGCCGCGGCGGCTTCACCCGCGGCGCGTTCTACTCGAGCTTCCGCACCAAGGACGAGCTGTTCGCCGCCCTGTTCGCGCGGGAGACCGGCCGCGAGCTGGCGCTCGCCGAGCAGCAGCTGGTCGGCGTCGAGCACGAGGACGACCCGGTCACCGCCGCCGTCGAGCGCTGCCTGATCGTGTACCGCTCCGACCGCCTCTGGATCCTGGCCCGCGCCGAGTTCGCCCTGCACGCCGCCCGGCACCCCGAGGCGGCGGTCGCGCTGCGCGAGCACGAGGACGCCCTGCTCGACCGGACGGTGGCGCTGATCGAGAACACCCTCGCGCGCACCGGGTTGCGACTCACCCTCCCGGCCCGCGAGCTCGCCAGCATCCTGGTCGCGCTGCACGACGGCCTTGCGTTCCGCGATGTCGTCCGCACCTCCGACGGGCGCACCGAGCCCTCCACCGACCTCGTCCGCACCGCCCTGCTGCGCGTCCTGCGCGCGGTCACCACCGGCTGATCCGAGAGAAGACCGCACCCCATGGCACACCTGCTGGCCCGGCTGGGCCGCGCCTCCTTCCGCCGCCGTCGCCTCGTGACGGCGGTGTGGGCGGGCCTGCTCGCCGTCGTCATCGCCCTGCTGGCCACCGTGGGTGGGGCGTTCGACGACGAGTTCACGATCCCCGGCTCGCCGTCGCAGGACGCCCTGGACCGGCTCGAGGAGCTGTCGCCGGAGGCCGCCGGCGCCGGCGCCCAGCTGGTGTTCGTCGCCCCCGAGGGGCAGACGGTGCTCGAGCCGGAGTTCGCGACGGCCATCGAGGAGTCGGTGGCCGAGGCCGCCGAGGCGCCGCAGGTCGGCAGCGTGGCCAGCCCGTTCGACACGCTGACGATCAGCGAGGACGGGCGGGCCGCCCTCGCCCAGGTGCAGTACGACGTCAGCCTCGAGTTCCTCGAGGAGGGCTCGATCGACGCGCTGATCGGGACGACGGCCCCGGCCGAGGACGCCGGCCTCGAGACCGCCGTCGGGGGCGACGCGTTCGGCATGACCGGCGTCGCGGTGGGCCCGCTGGAGTTCATCGGCGTCGCCGTCGCCGTCCTCGTCCTCGTGCTGACCTTCGGCTCGCTGCTGGCGGCCGGCATGAACCTGCTCATCGCGCTGATCGGCATCGCCGTCGGCATCGGCGGGCTGCTGCTGGTGTCCAACGTGATCACGCTGTCGTCGACGGCGCCGACGCTGGCGCTGATGATCGGCCTGGCCGTCGGCATCGACTACACGCTGTTCATCCTGTCGCGGCACCGCACCCAGCTGGCCGCGGGCATGGACCCCGAGGAGTCGGCCGGCCGGGCGGTCGGCACCGCGGGCTCGGCGGTGGTGTTCGCCGGGCTGACGGTGATCGTCGCGCTGTCGGGTCTGGCCGTCGTCGGCATCCCCTTCCTCACCGTCATGGGCATCGGCGCGGCCGGGACCGTGCTGGTCGCCGTCCTGGTGGCGCTCACCCTGCTGCCCGCGCTGCTCGGCTTCGCCGGAGCCCGGCTGGCGCCGAAGCCCGGCTCGCGCGCCGCCCGGCGCGAGGAGGCCACGGCGCGGGAGGACGGCGCCGGGGGCTCGCTGGGCGCCCGGTGGGCGGCGCTGATCACCCGGCGGCCGCTGGTGACGGTGCTGGCGGCGCTGGCCGCCCTCCTCGTCCTCGCGCTGCCCGCCCCCCAGCTCGAGCTCGCCCTGCCGGACAACTCCGCGGCGGCCGAGGACACCCCGCAGCGACAGGCCTACGACCTGGTCAGCGAGTACTTCGGCCCGGGCCTCAACGGGCCGCTCGTCGTGCTGGTGGAGGGCATGGACCCCGCGACCGCCGAGCAGGCGCTGGGCGAGATCGCGGTCGCGATCGGCGGCGAGCCCACCGACACCCTCGGTGAGTTCGAGGGCGGTGTGGACGGCGTCCGCTTCGCCCAGCCCACCCCGCTGCCCGACGGCTCCTCGGCGCTGGTCAGCGTGATCCCGGAGACCGGCCCGCAGGACGAGGCGACCCACGACGTGGTCACCGACCTGCGTGCCGTGGCCGCCGACCTGGAGGCCGCCACCGGCACGGAGCTGGCGGTGACCGGCCAGACGGCCATCGCGATCGACATCTCCGACCGGCTGGCCGACGCGCTGCTGCCGTTCGCGCTCGTCGTCGTCGGGCTCGCGCTGGTCCTCCTGCTGCTGGTCTTCCGCTCGGTGCTGGTGCCGATCAAGGCCGCCGTCGGGTTCCTGCTCTCGGTCGCCGCCTCGTTCGGCGCGGTGGTGGCGGTCTTCCAGTGGGGCTGGCTGTCCGACGTGCTCGGCGTCCCGGCCACCGGCCCGGTGATCAGCTTCCTGCCGATCATGCTGATGGCGATCCTCTTCGGCCTGGCGATGGACTACGAGGTCTTCCTGGTCTCGCGGATGCGCGAGGCGTACGTGCACGGTGCCGAGCCGCGCGAGGCGGTGGTCACCGGCGCCCGGCACACCTCCCGGGTGGTCGTCGCGGCGGCGCTGATCATGTTCTCGGTGTTCGCGAGCTTCGTGAGCATCGAGGACGTCACGGTCAAGGCGGTCGCCTTCGGGCTCGCGATCGGCGTCCTGGTCGACGCGTTCCTGGTCCGGATGACGCTGGTGCCCGCCGTCCTCGCTCTGCTCGGCCACTCGGCCTGGTGGCTGCCGCGGTGGCTGGACCGGGTGCTGCCGGACCTCGACGTCGAGGGCGCGCGGCTCGGCCCGGTCGAGCCGGATCGGCCCACGACGCGCGAGCCGGTCGGCGCGCCCACCGGCTGAGCGACACCCGGCAGACTGAGGTCGTGAACGGCAGCTCGCACGAGGAACCCGGCTACGAGGGCCCGCCGCCTTCCGGACCGCCGCCCGCCGGTCCACCGCCCGGTTACGGCCCTCCCCCGGGCTACGGGCCACAGCCCGGTTACGGCCCGCCGCCGGGTTACGGGCCGCCGCCCGGCTACGGCCCTCCCCCGGGCTACGGCCCGCCGCCCGGCTATGGTCCAGCGTCCGGTTACGGCCCGCCGCCCGGCTACGGCGCGCCGTACGGCTACCAGCCGGGCCCGGCCACCTGGCCGCACGGTCCGGGGCGGCCCGGGTCGGCGACCACCGCCGCCGTCCTGGGCTTCGTGACCGGCGGTCTCACCGCCTTTGTGGCGCTCGGCGCGCTGCTGGTCATGCTCGCCGACGGGGCCGGGGAGGTGTCGATGCTGCTGTTCCTCACCGGGGCCTTCAGCGCCACCGGGCTGATCCTCGGCGGGTTGCGGCTGCTGCGCCGCCAGGGCGTCGACCTGCTGTTCGTCTCGGCCCTCGTGGCCGTCGCTTCGCTGCTGATCATCCTGGTGGTGGGCAGCGGCGCGCTCTACGGCGAGGACGTCGACGTCCTCCGCGGCTTCGTGATCATGGGGCTGCCGCTGCCGGCGCTCACCGCCGTCTTCGCCAGGTCCCGTCCGACCGTCGGCTGGAGCACGGCCGGACAGGGTCCCGGACCGGCTTAGCGGCTGGGACGCCGCCGGCTCTTGTCGGCGTACATGGCGTCGTCGGCCGCCCGCACGACCCGCTCGTGCACGTCGCCCGGGTCCTCGCCGCCCGGCGCCGAGCCGATGCCGATGCTGATGCCGATCGACACGTGCTGCCCGCTGAGCTCGAGGGGTTGGGACACGGCGGCCCGCACCCGGTCGGCCAGCACCTCGGCGTCGGCCGGCTCGGTGTTCTCGCAGACGATGCTGAACTCGTCGCCGCCGAGCCGCGCCGCGGTGTCGCTCGCCCGCAGCACCGAGCGGAGCCGGTCGGCGAAGGCGACCAGCACCAGGTCGCCCATCGGGTGCCCGAGCTCGTCGTTGATCGCCTTGAAGCCGTCGAGGTCCATGATCAGGACGCAGGTGGGCGTGCGCTCGCGGTGACCGCGCTCGAGGGCGTGCCACAGCCGGTCCTGGAACAGCAGCCGGTTGGGCAGCCCGGTGAGGGGGTCGTGCAGCGAGCGGTGCACCAGCTGCGCCTCGAGCGCCTTCCGCTCGGTGATGTCCTCGAGGATGATCACCAGGTGGGCCGCCTGCCCCTCGGGCGTCTCCTCCACCCACGAGGCGGTCAGCTGCACCGGGACCACCGTGGAGTCCGCGCGCACCAGCCGGGTCTCGTGCCGCATCGGCCGGCTGTGGTCGGCGAGGAGCTCGGCATGCGCCTCCCGCGCGGCGGAGGCGACGTCGTGGTGGATCAGGTCGTGCACCGAGATGCCGTGGAGCTCCTCGGAGGTGCGGCCCAGCAGCTCGCACAGGGCAGGGTTGACGTCGACCAGCACCCCGTCCGGCGTCGTCAGCGCGACCCCCATGGGGGCGTTCGAGAAGGCGCTGCGCCGGTCAGCAGGGGGATGCACGTCCACCACCTCGTTCTCATCCCCCGCCTCGGTCACGTGCACCCATCTTGCGCGACGGTGGTGACGAACGGTGCACCAGACGTCACGGAACCGTTCCGGGTCGCCTCATCGGGGGACCCCTGACCGGTGGAGGATGCTGGGGACGTGAGCTCAGGAGGCCCCATGAACGAGTTCGACCTGGTCCTGCCCGCGGAGATCGACGTCCGCGAGGTGGGCATGCGCGACGGGCTGCAGCTGGAGGCCCCGGTCCCGCTCGACGCCAAGCTCGAGATGCTCGAGGCGCTCGTCGCCACCGGCGTCCGGCGGATCGAGGCGACCTCCTTCGTCTCGCCGAAGGCCGTGCCGGCCCTGGCCGACGCCGACCAGGTCGCCGCCGAGCTGGGGCGCTGGCCCGAGGTGCACTGGTCGGCCCTGGTGGCCAACCCCCGGGGCGCGGTGCGCGCGGTCGACGCCGGCGTGGCCGACCTGGAGTACGTCGTCTCGGCCTCCGACGGCCACAGCCGCGCCAACGCCGGGTGCACCACCGCCGAGGCGGTCGGCCGGGTCGGGGAGATCGCCGGCCTGGCGCACGGCGCCGGCGGCTCGCTGGAGGTCATCATCGCGACCGCCTGGGACTGCCCCTTCGACGGCCGGACCCCGATCACCCGGACCGTCGACGTCGCCCGGGCGGCGGTCACCGCCGGTGCCGACCAGCTGTGCCTCGGCGACACGATCGGGACGACGACCCCGCTGCGCGTCGTGCAGTTGCTCGACGCCGTCCGCCGCGCGTGTCCCGGCATCCCGGTGGGCGTGCACTTCCACGACACCAGGGGGACCGGGCAGGCGAACGCCCTCGCCGCGATCCAGGCCGGCGTGACCCAGCTCGACGCGTCGATCGGCGGCCTGGGCGGCTGCCCGTTCGCGCCCGGTGCCAGCGGCAACATCGCGACCGAGGAGCTGGTCTACATGCTCGAGGAGTCGGGCGTGCGCACCGGGCTGGACCTCGACGCCGTCCTCGCGGCCGCCCGCGTCACCGAGCGGGCCGTCGGCCACCAGCTGCCGAGCTCCCTCTACCGGGCCGGTGGCCGCTCGGTCCCGCGGGCTCTGGAGACCCGGTGAGCCGGTCCGCGGAGGACGCCCCCCGCATCGTCGACCCCCGGCTCATGCGGGACGTCCTGGGGCACTTCGCGTCCGGGGTCACCGTGATCACCGCCGTCACCGACGAGGGCCCGATCGGCTTCACCTGCCAGTCGTTCCACTCGCTGTCGCTGGACCCGCCGCTGATCGCCTTCGCGCCGGCCCGCACCTCCCGCACCTGGGCGCGACTGCGCGAGCTCGGCAGGTTCTGCGTCAACGTGCTCGCCGAAGGACAGGACGACGTCTCGCAGAACTTCGCGCGGTCCGGCGAGGACAAGTTCGCCGGCGTCCCGTGGACGCCGAGCCCGCACGGCGCGCCCGTGCTGGACGACGTCGTCGCCTGGATCGACGGCGAGCTGTGGGCCGAGTACGACGGGGGCGACCACACGATCGCGGTCGCCCGGGTGCTCGACCTGGGCGCCTCGGCGGAGCGGCGGCCGCTGCTGTTCCACCGGGGCTCCTACGGGCTGCTCCGCACGGAGGTCTGAGGGTCCGCCGGGGTCAGCGGTCGGCGGGCCCGCTGCGGCGGAGCACGAACAGCCCCAGCAGCGGCAGCACGAGCGGGATGTACAGGTAGCCGCGGCCGAAACCCGACCAGACGGTCTCGTCCGGGAAGGCATCCGGCATGGCCAGGGACACCGCGCCGATGACCAGCACGCCCACCAGTTCGAAGCAGATCGCCGCCAGCGCCGTCCGCCGTCCCGCCCGACCGCCGCGGACCAGCGCGATCGTCGCGACCAGGTAGACCGCTGCGGCCAGGGCCGAGAGCAGGTACGCCACCGGCGCCTCGTCGAAGCGCGTGCCGATCTGCACGCCGGCCCGGGCTCCTGCCGCCAGCGCGAAGATCGCGTAGAGCGCCACCAGCAGCCGCCGGGCGCCCGTTCCGGTGCCGGGTGCGGCGGGCGCCCCGACGAGCCGGTCGTCAGGCACCGGTGGCCTCCCAGAGCTCGAGCAGCCGCCACACCATGACCCCGGTCGCGGCGCCCGCCACGGCCAGGACCGTGCCGGCCCAGCGGGTGAGCTCGGTCCGCGCCCACAGCACGCCCGCCACCGGGATCAGCACGACCCCGGACAGGTAGCCGAGGAAGGTGGGGGTGTCCGCCGGGGTGTCGTCGTCCATGGCCACGAGGGCGAGCACCGCCTGCACCAGCAGAAGCACCTCGAGGACGGCGGCCGCGGCCAGGTGCACCAGGCCGATCCGCCGCCGGGCCAGCGTCGAGGCCAGCCCCACCACGACGACGAAGGCCGCGACCACGGTGATGGCCACGACGAGCGGGGTCTGCACGGGGTCATCCTCCCGCGTCGCTGCAGGCCCCCGCGCCAGGGGGGCTCGGAGACCCCCTTCCGGCAACCGGAACCGGTATGGCAGGTTAGGCGATACTTAGTTAGGGAACCCTTCCCTCAGTTCGACGAGGAGCACCATGCACGCAGCCCGGCCCCTGTCGGCCATCGCCCTCCCCCTGGCCGCAGTGCTGGCCCTGTCCGCGTGCGGTGGCGACGCGGAAGCCGACTCCGGGAGCGGGAACGGCGAGACCGTCGCCTTCACCTGGGACCGCAACCTCAACGCCGCCGAGGAGGACGCCGAGCCCGAGCTCGAGGCGACCACCGTCGAGGTGCCGAAGAACCCCGAGAACATCGTGGTCTTCGACATGGCGAGCCTGGACACCATCGGTGCGCTCGGTGGCGAGGTCTCCGGTGCGCCGTTGGAGTCGGTCCCGGACTACCTCGAGAAGTACCTGGCCGACGACGCCTACAACGTCGGCACCCTGTTCGAGGCCGATCTGGTCAGGATCGAGGCGCAGCAGCCGGACCTCATCGTGATCGCCGGCCGGTCCTCGGCGCTCTACGAGGACCTCAGCGACATCGCCCCGACCGTGGACCTCAGCCTCCGCGGCACCTACCTGGAGAACCTCGAGCGCAACGTGACCTTCCTCGGCGAGGTCCTCGGCGCCGAGGACGCGGCCGAGGCCGCGATCGCCGAGATCACCGAGGGCATCGAGGAGGCCCGCAGCGTCACCGCCGAGGCCGGCACCGGCCTGGGCATCATGGTCTCCGGCGGCCAGTTGAGCGCCATGGCGCCCGCCGGTGAGGGCACCGATGCCCGTGGTGCCCGGGGTGGGCTCATCTACGACGCGTTCGGCGTCGAGCCGGTCGTCGACGACATCAAGGCCGCCACCCACGGCGAGCCGGTCTCCTTCGAGTTCCTGCTCGAGACCGACCCGGACTACCTGTGGGTCGTCGACCGCGACGCCGCCACCGGCGAGAGCGGCGCGCAGGCGGCGGAGGCGGTCCTGGACAACGGGATCGTGCGCCAGACCAAGGCGGCCCGGGACGGCAACATCGTGTACCTGGACCCGGTCGCCTGGTACATCGTCTTCGGTGGCATCGACACCACCAAGATCATGATCGACGACGTCCTGCAGATCGCCGGATGAGGCGTACCGCCCCGGCGGAGCGTCGTCACTGACCGTCGTGACCGCGCTCGACCGACCCCTGACGAGCACCCTCCCCCGCCTGCGGCCCAGCCGCGCGTGGGTGGGGGTGCTCGTCGGCGTGCTGCTGGCCGTCCTCGCCGTCGCCAGCCTGTTCGTCGGCGTCTCCGACGTCACCCCGGCCTCGCTGCTCGCCGGTGGCGGGGAGAGCGACGCGGCGTTCCTGCTCGTCGCCAGCCGCATCCCCCGCACGATCGCGGTGGTTCTCGTCGGCGCCTCGCTGGGCATCGCGGGCCTCATCCTGCAGATGCTCGTGCGCAACAAGTTCGTCGAGCCCAGCACCACCGGCGTGACCGAGTTCGCGATGCTGGGCGCGCTCGTCACGATGATCTTCTTCCCGGGGATGGCGGTCGTCGGGAAGATGGGCGTGGCCGCCGCCTTCGGCCTGCTCGGCACGTGGATCTTCCTGCGCGTGGTCCGGTTCGTGCCGGTTCGCCAGCTGGTGCTCGTACCGCTCGTCGGGATCATGCTCGGCGGCGTCGTCGCCGCCGTGACGACCTTCTTCGCCTACCGCCTCGACCTGCTGCAGTCGCTCCAGCAGTGGTCGCAGGGCAGCTTCGCCAGCGTCATGCAGGGCCGCTACGAGCTGGTCTGGATCGCCGCGGCCATGGTCGTCGTCGCCTGGATCGCCGCGGACAGGTTCAGCGTCATCGGCATGGGCGAGGAGTTCGCGACCAACCTCGGGCTGGACTACCGGCGCGTGGTGGCCATCGGGATGGTGATCGTCGCGGTGATCACCGCCGCGGTGCTCGTCACCGCGGGCATCATCCCGTTCCTCGGCCTCGTCGTCCCCAACGTCGTCAGCCTGATCATCGGGGACAACGTGCGACGGGCGATCCCCTGGGTGGCGGGTCTGGGTGCTGTCTTCGTCGTCGCCTGCGACATCCTGGCGCGGGTGCTGCGCTACCCCTACGAGATCCCGCTCTCGGTCATCGTCGGGGTCGTCGGCGCCGCGCTGTTCCTGTGGCTGCTCCTGCGCAGGGGGAGCCGTGCTCGCTGAACCCGCCGCGCCGTCCCGCGCCGCCGAGCCCCCGCTCCGGAACCGGGTCACCTGGTCCGAGCCCTGGCTGCGGCTGGCCGCACTGGCCGCCGCCGTCGTCGCGCTGATCGCGGTCTTCCTCTTCACCGACGTGCCCGGCTCGCTCTCCTTCGCGCTGGAGATCCGCAGCCGCACGGTGGCCGCCATGCTGGTGGTCTCGACGGCGGTCGGCGTCTCCACCGTCGTCTTCCACACGATCACCCAGAACCGCATCCTGACCCCGTCGATCATGGGGTTCGACGCGTTCTACCTGCTCATCTCCACGGTGATCGTGTTCTTCTCGGGGTCGGCCGCGTTCCTCGCGTTCGACGAGGTCACCCTCTGGCTGGTCCAGGTCGCCGTGATGGTCGCGTTCAGCGTGCTGCTGTTCACCTGGCTGTTCGGTGGCAAGCGGCGCTCGATCCACCTCATGCTCCTGGTCGGGATCGTGCTGGGCACGTTCTTCCGCGCCCTCACCGAGTGGATGCAGCGGATGCTCGACCCGCTGGACTTCCAGATCCTCTCGGACGCGATGTTCGCGACGCTGACCCGGCCGGACGAGACGCTGCTGGTCCTGACCGGCGGGCTCGTCCTGCTCGGCACGGCGATCGTCGTGCCGCTGCGGCGGACGCTGGACGTCCTCTCGCTCGGCGAACCGACCGCCGTCGGGCTCGGGGTGAACCACCGGCGCACCGTGATGCTGTTGTTCGCCGCCGTCTCGATCATGGTCGCGGCGTCGACCGCGCTGGTCGGCCCGATCCTCTTCTTCGGCCTCATCGTGGCCAACCTCGCCTACACGTACGCCGGCTCGTTCCGCCACGTGTGGACGCTGCCGACCGCCGTGCTGCTCGGCATGGTCTGCCTGCTGGGCGGCCAGCTCGTCCTCGAGCGGGTGTTCGGCTACGGCGGCACGCTGTCGACGATCATCGAGTTCGCCGGCGGGCTCTTCTTCCTCTACCTGGTGCTCCGGAAGGGGGCGCGGTGATCGCGCTCGAGAACGTCAGCAAGCGCTACGGCAGCACGACCGTCGTCGACGACGTCTCCCTCACGTTCGGCGGGGAGGGCGTCACCGCGCTCATCGGCCCCAACGGTGCGGGCAAGACGACGCTGTTCAGCCTGGTCGGCCGGCTGCTCAAGCCCGACGCCGGCCGGGTGACCATCGGCGGCCTGGACATCACGCGGACGCCGTCGGGCGAGCTGGCCAAGAGCCTCGCCGTCCTGCGCCAGGACAACCACATCACCGCCCGGCTGACGGTGCAGGACCTCGTGGAGTTCGGCCGCTTCCCGCACTCGAAGGGCCGGCTCACCGTCGAGGACCGCGAGCACATCGAGCGCGCGATCGGCTACCTCGACCTCGGCACCTACCGGAACCGCTTCCTCGACGAGCTCTCCGGCGGGCAGCGCCAGCGGGCGTTCATCGCGATGGTGCTGGCGCAGGACACCCGGTACGTGCTGCTGGACGAGCCGCTCAACAACCTCGACCTGCGGCACATGACCGAGATCATGCGGCTGATCCGGCGGATGGCCGACGAGCTGGGCAAGCGGATCGTGATCGTGCTGCACGACATCAACTTCGCGGCGACGTGGTCCGACCGGATCGTGGCGATGCGCGACGGCGTCGTGGTCGCCGACGCCCCGGCGCGGGAGATCATGCGGCCCGAGGTGCTGGGCGCGGTCTACGACACCCCCGTCGACGTCCGCGAGATCGACGGCCGCCCGGTGGCCCTCTACTACTCCTGACGTCGCCGTTGCGAGCCGGGAGCACCGAAGTGTCCGTACCTCCCGGTAACCCTCTCGGGCGACGGTCGTTGGAGCAGGGCACACATCGTCGTGTCCTGCTTGGAGGGCCCATGCGCCGCTCGTCCCGTCGACTCCTCGGTGCCGTGAGCGGAGCGGTCGTCGTCGCCGCTCTCGCCGCCACCCCCGCGTCCGCCGAGCCGGCCGGGCCGCTGGCCCCGGTGCAGGACTTCCTGGCCGATCAGCTCGGCGCCCTGACCGGCTCCACCACGGTGCTGGTCCACGGCACCGACGCCGCGGCGGCCCGCGCCGCAGTCGCCGCCACCGGCATGCGCACCGTGACCGAGTTCGAGCGGATCGGCGTGGTCGTCGCGTCCGGGACCGCCGATCAGATCGAGGCGGCCCGCACCCAGCCCGGCGTGACCTACCTCGAGGGCAACACCCCGATCGAGTTCGCGCAGGAGACCTCCAACACCGCGACGCGGGGCGCCGAGGCCGTCGCCACGCTCACCGGCGCGAACGGCGAGGCGCTGGACGGCAGCGGGGTATCGGTGGCGGTCATCGACTCCGGCATCGACCCCAACCACCCGTACTTCCGCAACCCCGACGGCAGCAGCGCCGTCGTCGCCAACCTCAAGAGCGTGTGCCTGGTCGAGGTGACGACGACGACGGACTGCGTCGTCCCGGTCCCCGCCTTCGTCGACACCGACACCCTGTCGGTCGGCGGGCACGGCACGCACGTGAGCGGCATCGTGGGCGGCCGGCCGACGACGCTCTCCGACGGCGGCTCGTTCCAGGGCGCCGCGCCCGGCGCCAGCCTGGTCTCGATCTCCACCGGGGCCGTGCTGCTCATCGTGGGAGCGGACTCCGCGCTCAACTGGGTGCTGGAGAACCACGAGGCGCCGTGCGGCGAGGGCGTCCCGGCCGACGTCTGCCCGCCGATCAAGGTCACGAACAACAGCTACGGGCCCAGCGGCGGCGGCGAGTTCGACCCGAACTCCGCGACGGTCAAGCTGCAGCGCGCGCTGGCGGCCGAGGGCGTGGTGACTGTCTGGGCGGCCGGCAACGACGGCGGCGACGGCAGCACCTCGCTCACCAACCCGCCCGGCCAGGACCCGACCGGCGGCATCCTGTCGGTGGCCAGCTACTTCGACCAGGACACCGGAACCCGGGACGGCGTGGTCAGCGAGTACTCCTCCCGCGGGGCCCAGGGCGATCCCTCGACGTGGCCGGACCTGTCCGCGCCGGGCGAGAACATCACCTCGGCCTGCCGGCCCTACCTGCCGATCTGCGCGACCGGGCTGGACTTCCGCAACGGGCCCGGCCTGCTCGACCTCGGCACGTTCAACACGATCAGCGGGACGTCGATGGCCGCTCCGCACGTGGCCGGCATCGTCGCCCAGCTGTTCCAGGCCGACCCCACGGCCACCCCGGCCGAGATCGAGGCGGCGCTGAAGAGCACCACGCACAAGTACACCGACGGTGCCCCGTACACGACCGCGGGCGGTTACTCCACCTCGTACGACAAGGGGACCGGCCTCGTCGACGTCGTCGCGGCGGTGGCCCGGCTGCGCGGCTGACCGGACGTCGGCACCGGCCCGTTCCGGCGGGCCGGTGCCGACGGTTCCACGTGGAACTCCCGCATGACGATCGTGTGTGATCTCGCTCGCGGACAGGCGTGCCACGGCCTCAGCGGGTTAGATCGATGGGCATGTGCGGCCTGTGCGGCGAGATCACGTTCGACGGCTCGACGGCTGACACGACGGCCGTCGCGCGGATGGTGGAGGCCCTGGTCCCCCGCGGGCCCGACGGCCAGGGGTCGTGGAGCAACGGCCGGGTGGCCTTCGGGCACCGCCGGCTCTCGGTCATCGACCTCTCCACCTGCGGCTCCCAGCCGATGGTGGACAACGAGCTCGGGCTGACCGCCGTCTACAACGGCTGCATCTACGACTACAAGGAGCTGCGCGCCGAGCTCGAGGGCCACGGCTACCGCTTCTTCTCGCACAGCGACACCGAGGTGATCCTCAAGGGCTACCACCACTGGGGCACCGACGTCGTCTCGCACCTGCACGGCATGTTCGCCTTCGTCATCGCCGAGCGGGACACCGGCCGCGTGGTGATGGCCCGGGACCGGCTCGGCATCAAGCCGCTGTACCTCGCCGAGACGCCGGGGAAGCGGCTGCGCTTCGCCTCGACGCTGCCGGCGCTGCTCAAGGCCGGGGAGGTCGACACCTCCATCGACCCCGTGGCGCTGCACCACTACCTCTCCTGGCACGCCGTCGTCCCGGCGCCCCGGACGATCCTGAACGGCGTCCGGAAGCTGCCGCCGGCCACGGTGCGGGTCATCGAACCCGACGGCGCCAGCCGGGAGCACCGCTACTGGAACGCCACCTACGAGCGCCGCGCCGAGCACGCGGGCTGGACCCCCCGCGACTGGGAGGACGCGATCGAGGAGGCGCTCCGCGTCGCCGTGCGCCGTCGGCTGGTCGCCGACACCCCCGTGGGCGTGCTGCTCTCCGGCGGGCTGGACTCCTCGCTGATCGTCGGGCTGCTCGCGCAGGAGGGGCAGACCGGCCTGGCGACCTACTCGATCGGCTTCGAGGCGGCCGGCGGCCGGGAGGGCGACGAGTTCCAGTACTCCGACGTCATCGCCCGGCACTTCGCCACCGACCACCACCGCATCCGGGTCGGGTCCGACGAGCTCGCCGGCGCGCTCGGCCACGCGATCGACGCCATGGCCGAGCCGATGGTCAGCCACGACGTCGTCGCCTTCGACCTGCTCAGCGAGCGGGTCTCGCAGACGATCAAGGTCGTCCAGTCCGGCCAGGGCGCCGACGAGGTCTTCGCCGGCTACCACTGGTACCCGCCGCTGGCCGGCGTCGACCGCGAGCAGGCGGTGCGCACCTACGCGCAGGCCTTCTTCGACCGGGACCACGCGCAGATGCGCCAGGTGGTGTCGGGGCGGTACATGCTCGACCAGGACCCGAGCCTGGCGTTCGTGCACGACCACATGTCCGCGCCGGGCGCGGAGACGGCGGTCGACGCCGCGCTGCGCCTGGACAGCGAGATCATGCTCGTCGACGACCCGGTCAAGCGCGTGGACAACATGTCCATGGCGTGGGGGCTCGAGGCGCGGGTCCCCTTCCTCGACCACGACCTGGTCGAGCTGGCCGCGATGTGCCCGCCGGAGCTCAAGCTGGCCGACGGTGGCAAGGGCGTGCTCAAGGCGATCGGCCGGCGGATCATCCCGCCGGAGGTCATCGACCGGCCGAAGGGCTACTTCCCGGTGCCGGCGATCACCCATCTGGAGGGCAAGGTCCTCGACCTGGTGCGCGACGCGCTCACCGACGACGCCGCGCGCGACCGGGCGCTGTTCCGCCCCGAGTACGTCCAGGAACTGCTCGCCGACCCGAACGGCGAGCTGACTCCCCTGCGCGGCAACAAGCTCTGGCAGCTCGGGCTGCTGGAGCTGTGGTTGCAGACGCATGGTGTCTGAGGCGGTGGCCATGACACCCCGGCTGGCAGGGCATCGCCGGCGGAGGGCCGTGGCGTCGACGCCCGAGCTGACCAGCAGGTCCTGGCACGAGCCGTCGGCGCACGAGATCGAGGGGATGGCGGCCGACGTCGTCCTGGACCTGGGCTGGGGCAACCTGGTCTTCGGGCAGACCTTCCGCGACCTGCGCGGGATCGTCGACGTGCTGCGCGCCGAGGAGACCGGCAAGCGCGACATCTGCGTCTACCCCCGCGACCCGCAGGTGCTGGTCGGCATGGCGCCCGACGAGCTGTTCATCGACCCGTCGCTGACCTACCGGCTCGACCTGCACCGCTACCGGCCGCGCCCCGACGTCATCCGCGACGTCTTCGTGCGCACGGTGACCTCGCGCGCGGAGATGGACGTCATCAACGACCTCTACTCGCGCAACGGCATGGTTCCGGCCGACCCCGTGACCATGTGGGCCAACCACCGCACGCGCACCTTCACGTACCTGGTCGCCGAGGACACCCGCACCGGGAAGATCGTCGGCACGGTGACCGGCGTCGACCACACCCTCGCCTTCGACGACCCGGAGGGCGGGACCAGCCTGTGGTGCCTGGTCGCCGACAAGCA
Source organism: Blastococcus sp. CCUG 61487 (assembly GCF_005222955.1). GTDB lineage: Bacteria > Actinomycetota > Actinomycetes > Mycobacteriales > Geodermatophilaceae > Blastococcus. The sequence continues at coordinate 27,785 of NZ_LWUA01000223.1, forward strand.
GGACGCCCCGACCGGCACCGGCGAGGCGCTGGTGCGGGTGCTGGCCGAGCGCTACGTCGCCCGTGCCCGCGCCTACCTCGACCTCTCGGTCATGCACGACAACACCCCGGCGATCACGCTGTACCGGAAGCTCGGCTTCGTCCGGGTGCCCGCGGTCTGCGTGAAGCGGAAGAACCCGATCAACACCCCGCTGTTCGCCGCCCGCCCGCCCGGGCTGGAGAAGCTCAACCCCTACGCGCTGATCATCGCCGAGGAGGCGCTGCACCGCGGGATCCGCGTAGAGGTCACCGACGCCGACTGGGGTGAGATGCGGCTGACCCTGGGCGGGCGCTCGGTCCTCACCCGGGAGTCGCTGTCGGAGTTCACGACTGCGGTCGCCCTGAGCCGGTGCGACGACAAGCGGGTGACCCGCCGGATCATGCGGCGGGCCGGCGTCCGGGTGGCGCAGGGCGCGCTGGCCTGCGAGGGCGACCTGGACGACGCGCGGGCGCTGATGCACGGGGTCGGGGAGGTCGTGGTGAAGCCCGCCCGCGGCGAGCAGGGCCGCGGGATCACGGTGGGGGTGACCGACGACGAGGGGCTGGAACGGGCGGTCGCGTACGCGCTCCAGTTCTGCCCCGACATCCTGGTCGAGGAGCTCGTGCCGGGCGACGACCTGCGCGTCGTCGTGATCGACCACGAGGTCGTCGCGGCCGCCGTCCGCCGGCCGGCGCAGATCGTGGGCGACGGCGAGCGGACGGTCGAGCAGCTGGTGCGCAGCACGAGCCGGCGGCGCGAGCGGGCGACGGGCGGCGAGTCGCGGATCCCCCTCGACGACACCACCGCCGAGGTGGTCGCCGAGGCCGGCTACTCGATGGACGACGTGCCGCCCAGGGGCGAGGACGTGCCGGTGCGGCGGACCGCGAACCTGCACACCGGCGGGACGATCGAGGACGTCACCGACGAGCTGCACCCGGTGATCGCGGAGGCGGCCGTCCGGGCGGCGGACGCGCTGGGCATCCCGGTCACCGGCATCGACTTCCTCGTCCCCGCGGTGGACGGCCCCGACTACGTGTTCATCGAGGCCAACGAGCGGCCCGGGCTGGCCAACCACGAGCCGCGGCCCACCGCGGAGCGCTTCGTCGACCTGCTGTTCCCGGAGACCCGCCGCCGCTGAGGGGCCAGAAGCGTGCTTTTGGCCCCTTCAGGTCACAGGCCGAGTTCGGCGCGGATCTCGTCGCCGTGCTGGCCGGCCTGCGGCACCGTGCCCACCGAGCCCGGTGTCGCGGAGAACCGTGGGGCGACGGCGGGCTGCACGGTCCCGTCGACCTCCACGAAGACGCCCCGCTCCCGGTTGTGCTCGTCCTGCGTCGCCTCCACCAGCGACCACACCGGTGCGACGCAGGCGTCGGTGCCGGCGAACACCTTCCACCACTCGTCGCGGGTCCTGCCGGCGAACAGCTCGGTGAACCGCTCGCGCAGCGCCGGCCACTGCTCCGGCTGGTAGCGGTCGGGGAACGACTCGTCCCCGGCGACGCCCAGCCCCTCCAGCAGGGCGGCGTAGAACTGCGGCTCCAGCGCACCGACCGCGAGGAACTGCCCGTCGGCGCAGCGGTAGACGTCGTAGAACGGGGCGCCGGTGTCGAGCAGGTTGACCCCGCGCTCGTCCTGCCAGGCCCCGGTGGACAGCATCCCGTGGATCATCGTGGTGAGGACGGCGGTGCCGTCGACGATCGCGGCGTCGACCACCTGGCCCTGCCCCGTCGCGCGCGCGTGCAGCAGCGCGGCCACGGCGCCCAGCGCGAGGAACACTCCTCCGCCGCCGAAGTCGCCGAGCAGGTTGATCGGCGGCGCCGGCCGCTCGTCCGGGCGCCCGCTCGCGCCCAGCGCGCCGGTCAGCGCGATGTAACCGATGTCGTGCCCGGCCGTCGGCGACAGCGGGCCGGTCTGCCCCCAGCCGGTCATCCGGCCGTACACCAGCGCCGGGTTGTCCTCCAGCAGCACGTCGGGCCCGAGGCCGAGCCGCTCCATGACACCGGGCCGGAACCCCTCGAGCAGCACGTCCGCTCGGCGCACCAGGGCGCGGACCACCTCGAGGTCCGCCGGGTCCTTCAGGTCGAGGGCGATCGAGCGCTTCCCGCGGTCCAGCAGCGAGGTCGCGCCCAGGCCGCCCCCTCCCCCGCGACGGTCGATGCGGACGACGTCGGCGCCCAGGTCGGCCAGGAGCATGCCGCAGAACGGCCCCGGCCCCAGCCCCGCGAACTCCACCACACGCACACCCGAGAGCGGCCCCACGCCCATCTCCTCTGCACCCCGGGCCCGCGCCGTCGCACGCCCTCGTCGGTGGCATGCTGCCGGATGTCAGGAGCAGGCGGTGACGGGGGGCACAGTGATCGCCTACGTCGCTGCCGCTCTGGGCGGGGGGCTGGGCGCCCTGGCCCGCTGGGGCGTCGCCGCGTGGCTGCCGTGGGAACCAGCCGGCTGGCCGTGGGCCACGCTGCTGGTCAACCTCTCCGGCTGCCTGCTCCTGGGGCTGCTCCTGGCCCTCGTGTTCGCCCGCTCCGCGGATGGCTCGTGGCTGCGCCCGTTCCTGGGCACCGGCGTGCTCGGCGGCTACACCACGTACTCGGCCTTCGCCGTCGAGGTGGTGCAGCTGGCCGAGGCCGGCTCCTGGGCCACGGCCGCCGGCTACCTGGCCGCTTCCGTGCTGGGTGGGATCGTGGCGGCGGGCACGGGCCTGGCGGCCGGCCGGGCGATCGCCAGGCCGCGTCCGGACCGGGACGACATGCTGGACGCCGAGGAGTCGATCGCGTGACGCCCCTGCTCGTGGTCCTCGGCGCCGTCGTCGGGGCGCCGCTGAGGCTGCTCGCCGAGCGCGTGGCGGTCGCGCGGCGCGGCCCGGGCTCCGTCGCGGGGACGGCGGTGGTCAACGTCGCCGGGAGCGCCGTCCTCGGGTTCCTGCTCGGGCTGACCGACGTCGCCGGCTGGCTCGTGGCCCTGGTCGGGACCGGGTTCTGCGGCACGCTCACGACGTTCTCCACGTTCGGAGCCGACGTCGTCCGGCTGGTCGAGCAGCGGGCGATCGGGCGGGCAGCCGCGTATCTCGCCGGCACACTGGTGCTCGGCCTGGCTGCTGCGGCGACCGCGTACGGAGCGGCCCGCCTGCTCTGACCGGCGGGTATCGGTAGGGTTCAGTTCGGTATGACCGAGCGCACAGGTGCAGAGGTGGGGGCCGAGAGCCCGGTCGTCGTCGTCGCCAACCGGCTGCCGGTCGACCAGATCACGGAGCCGGACGGGAGCACCCGCTGGCAGCGCAGCCCGGGCGGGCTGGTGACGGCGCTGGAGCCGTTCGTCGCCGGGCGCGGCGGGGCGTGGGTCGGCTGGTCGGGCTCGGCGGGCGAGGCGCCGGAGCCGTTCGAGTCGGGCGGGATGTCCCTGATCCCGATCCCGCTCTCCGAGGCGGAGGTCGACCGCTACTACGAGGGCATGTCGAACGCCTCGCTGTGGCCGCTGTACCACGACGTGGTCGAGAAGCCGGAGTACCACCGGGCCTGGTGGGACACCTACGTGCAGGTCAACAAGCGGTTCGCCGAGCGGACGGCGACGGTCGCCGCGGAGAACGCGATCGTGTGGGTGCACGACTACCAGCTGCAGCTGGTGCCCGCGATGCTCCGCCAGATACGCCCCGACCTCACGATCGGATTCTTCCTGCACATCCCCTTCCCGCCCTACGAGCTGTTCACCCAGCTGCCGTGGCGGTCGGCGGTCGTCGAGGGGCTGCTCGGTGCGGACCTGGTCGGCTTCCAGCGCCCGGCGGCGGCCGCGAACTTCGTCCAGCTCGCCCGGCGGCTGCACGACCTGCCCGCCCGCGGCCAGGTCGTCGAGTACGACGGCCGCACCGTGGCGGCGAGGGCCTTCCCGATCTCCATCGACGTGCGCGCGTTCGACGAGCTGTCCCGCTCCCCCGAGGTGGTCGCCCGCGCCGAGGAGATCCGCGCCGAGCTGGGCAACCCGACGAAGATCATCCTGGGGGTCGACCGGCTCGACTACACCAAGGGCATCAGCGTCCGGCTCAACGCGTTCGAGGAGCTCCTGGAGGACGGCGCGGTCGAGGCGCCGGACACCGTGCTCGTGCAGGTGGCCACGCCCAGCCGCGAGCGGGTGGAGCACTACGTGCACATGCGCGAGACGATCGAGCAGCAGGTCGGGCACATCAACGGCGTCTTCGGCTCGATCGCCGGCCCCGCCGTACACTACTTCAACCAGTCGATGCCGCGGGAGGAGCTGGCCGCGCTCTACCGCGCGGCCGACGTCATGCTCGTCACCCCGTACCGCGACGGGATGAACCTGGTCGCGAAGGAGTACGTCGCTGCCCGCGGGGACCTCGGCGGCGCGCTGGTGCTCTCGGAGTTCGCGGGGGCCGCAGCCGAGCTCAAGCAGGCGTTCCTGGTCAACCCGCACGACATCGCCGGGGTGAAGAGCCAGCTGCTCCGCGCCCTGCGAGTGGAGCCGGCCGAGGCGGCGAAGCGGATGCGGGCGATGCGCCGGCACCTGGCCAAGAACGACCTCGACCACTGGGCCGACTCCTTCTTCACCGCGCTGCGCGACCAGGCCGCAGACCAGCCCACCGGGCGCCAGGCGGGGCGCGTCTCCGCTCCCCTGTCCACCGGACGGGGCGGGGCCCAGGGATGACCCTGCCGGACGGCCTGGACGCGGCCCTCTCCGCCTTCGCGGCACGGCGGCCGCTGCTGGTCGCGAGCGACTACGACGGGGTGCTGGCGCCGCTGGTCGGCGACCCTTCGGACGCCGTCCCCGAGGCGGGTGCCGCCGAGGCGCTCGGCCGGCTGGCCGGCATCGACGGGGTCACGGTGGCGATCGTCAGCGGTCGCGGGGTGGCCGACCTGCAGGCCACGAGCGGGCTCACCGGTCCCTTCCGCTGGGTCGGCAGCCACGGCGCGGAGTTCGACGGCCCGCTGGCCGGGGACCTCGCCGCGCGCCGCGACGCGCTCGCCGAGCGGCTGGCGCCGGCGGTGTCCCGGGTTCCGGGCGCCCGCCTGGAGGTGAAGCCGGCCAGCGTGGCGGTGCACGTCCGCGAGGTCCCCGACCGGGCCGCTGCCGCCGCGCTGCTGGACGAGGCCCGGTCGCTGGCCGATTCGTCACTGACGCTCAAGCCGGGCAAGGAGGTGCTGGAGCTGGCGGTCACGGACGCCGACAAGGGCAGCGCCCTGCTCCGGCTGGCCGCCGACCTCGGGGCGGTCGCGACGCTCTACCTCGGGGACGACGTGACCGACGAGGACGCCTTCCGCGTCCTCGGGGAGGACGACGTCACCGTCAAGATCGGCGACGGCGAGACGGCCGCCGCGCACCGGCTCCCGGACACCGCCGCCGCGGTGGGCCTCCTCGATCGCCTGGGTGCGCTCCTGTCCTGACCCGGGCCGGCACCGCGTCGCGGGAGCGACCCAGAGGACTTTCGTCCCGACCGTTGCGCCACCGTCCCGCCGATGTCGACATCCGTCGTCCCTTCCGACGCATCCCTGCGGAAAACGACGATGCAGAACAATTGCGGCAGCACATCGACCATTCGGCCATGTCGATACATCGCCTCGCGGAATGGCCTGACCATGGCTATGCATAACGATGTGGCGGAAGTGCGCAGAGACACTTCTCCGGCCTGGCTGGACTCACCACACTTCCGGGCATCCACATCCCGGGCATGTGTCCCATGTCCCGTCCAGGAACGGCTGGCCATGACCTCGACAGCACATCTCCCCCCTGCCGGCCGGCGTGCCGGCTGGTTTGCGAACCGACCGCTCGCGGTGAAGTTCGGTGTCCTCGTCGGCGCGGTCCTCGTGTCGCTCGCCGGGGTCGTCGCCTCGCTGCTGGTGGGCAACGCCGGCGTGCGGGACGCCGACCACCGCCTCATGGACCTCGAGCACGCGCAGGCGCTCGTCCTCCAGCTCGACACCCGGGCCAGCGAGCTCAAGGTGGACGGGTTCAAGGCCATCACCCGGCCCGACCCGGCCGCCCAGCTGCCGGAGCTCGCGGAGGACATCGCGACTCCGGAGGGTCTGCTCGAGGAGCTCGCTGCCATCGACCTGGAAGGGCCGGTGGCCGAGACGGTCGCCGACCTGCAGGCCGATTTCGGCCAGTACACCGCCGCCATCTCCGCGTTCGTGGACGCCGCGGTCGCCGACCAGGAGGGCACCCGGTTGCGCTGGGAGGAGATCCAGGCGGCCAACGACCTCACCGACGGCGCCGTGAGCGCGGCCAAGGACGAGCTCGGGGCGGCCGCCGCGGCCGCGGAGGCGGAGCTCCTGGAGTCCATCGACCGCTCCGAGCTCACCAGCCTGGTCGTCGCGCTGGTCGGGCTGCTGGTCATCGCCGGTGTCAGCTGGGTGACCCTCAGGTCGATCACCCGCCCGGTGCAGAAGGTCAAGGAGTCGCTGGAGGCGCTCGCCCTCGGCGACCTCACCGTCGCCACCGGGGTCACGGCGCTCGACGAGGTCGGTCAGATGGCCGCCGCACTGGACACCGCCCAGGTGAAGCTCCGGGAGGTCATGGCGACAGTCGTGGGTTCCGCGGACGCGGTGGCCGCGTCGTCGGAGGAGTTGTCGGCGTCGTCGGCGCAGATCTCGGCGTCGGCGGAGGAGACCTCCGCGCAGTCGGGTGTGGTGTCCGGTGCCGCGGAGGAGGTCAGCCGCAGCGTGCAGACCGTCGCCGCGGGGGCGGAGCAGATGGGTGCCAGCATCCGGGAGATCGCGAGCAACGCGGCGGAGGCGTCGGAGGTGGCGTCTCGTGCGGTGACCGCCGCGGAGACCACCACCGCGACGGTCGCGAAGCTGGGTGAGTCGAGCGCGGAGATCGGCAACGTCGTCAAGGTCATCACGAGCATCGCGGAGCAGACGAACCTGCTGGCGCTGAACGCCACGATCGAGGCCGCACGCGCCGGGGAGGCCGGCAAGGGCTTCGCGGTCGTGGCCAACGAGGTGAAGGAGCTGGCGCAGGAGACGGCGAAGGCGACCGAGGACATCGCCCAGCGGGTGCTGGCCATCCAGGGCGACACGACCGCGGCGGTGGCGGCGATCGAGGAGATCTCGAGCATCGTCGCGCAGATCTCCGACCGGCAGACCACGATCGCCTCGGCGGTGGAGGAGCAGACGGCCACCACCAACGAGATGTCCCGTTCGGTGCAGGAGGCCGCCGGGGGCACGACGCAGATCGCGGAGAACATCACCGGGGTCTCCACCGCGGCCGACTCCACCACGCAGGCCCTGACCCAGACCCGCACCGCCGTCGACGAGTTGTCCCGGATGGCCGCGGACCTGCGCAGCACCGTCGGGAGGTTCACCTACTGACGGACGGCACGCGAACTCACGTTCTCCGACTAACGCCGGCGGCACCCCACGGGGGCCGCCGGCGTTCTGCCGTTCCGGCACCTCAGATCGAGAATGGCGAAAGGCGTCAAGTCGACTCGATCGGAATGGTCACCCGCCATTCTCGACATCACGTGCAACACGCCTCGGAGGGGAGGCGGAACAGCAGCGGTTGCCTTCACCATCGATCGGCGCCCCTTCCATCGCGACACCACCCCTGTGCGCGGTCGGCGTGATCGAGTCCGAGTAGTGAAACCCCAGGAGCACTCCGCATGTCCGTCCCGTCCCCTTCTCGCTCCGCGCGCCGCGGCAACTGGTTCGCCAGCCGGCCCATCGCCCTCAAGATCGGTGCTGCGGTCGCAGTGCTCGCTCTCGTAGCCGTCGCGATGACCGTTCTGGCGGTCTCCCGGATCAGCAACCTCAACACCGCTGCCGAGGAGATCAACGACAACGTCGTCTCCCTCGCCGACCTGGCCGACATCCAGCGCTCCTGGCAGGGCGACCGGTCGCGGTACAACACCTATCCCCTGGCGGACGCCGAGGGCCGGGCCGCGCTCGCTGCGGACCTGACCGAGCGGCGCACCACGATCGAGGACCAGCTCGAGGCATACGCCGACGTCGCGGTGGACGTCGAGGCGTACGAGCAGTTCCGTGCGACCGTCGCGAACTACTACGTGGTCGCCGACGGCCAGCTGGTCCCGGCCGCGGATGCCGGTGACCTCGCGACCGCGGCTGCCGTGATCACCGGTCCGCTGCAGGACCTCTCCGACGTCCTCATGGACCAGTACAACCAGATCCAGGTGAACCGCGTGGGAGCCGGTCAGACCGAGACGGACGAGGCGAAGTCGATGGCCGCCACCGCCGTCGTCACGCTCTGGCTCTCCCTGGCCGTAGGCACGCTCCTGGCGGGCGGGCTCGCCTTCTACGTCGTGCGCCAGATCGTCCGCACGGTGAAGAGCGTGCAGGCCTCGGTCGAGGCGCTCGCGAAGGGCGACCTGACGGTCGCTCCCGAGATCTCCGCCGACGACGAGCTGGGCCGCATGGCCGCCGCGCTGGCCTCGGCGCAGGAGAACCTGCGCGGCGTCATGGCCCAGGTCGTCGGCTCCGCGGACGCGGTGGCGGCGTCGTCGGAGGAGCTGAGCGCCAGCTCGGCGCAGATCTCGGCGTCGGCGGAGGAGACCTCCGCGCAGTCGGGTGTGGTGTCCGGTGCCGCGGAGGAGGTCAGCCGCAGCGTGCAGACCGTCGCCGCGGGGGCGGAGCAGATGGGTGCCAGCATCCGGGAGATCGCGAGCAACGCGGCGGAGGCGTCGGAGGTGGCGTCGCGGGCGGTGACGGCGGCGGAGACCACCACGGCCACCGTGGCGAAGCTGGGCGAGTCCAGCGCGGAGATCGGCAACGTCGTCAAGGTCATCACGAGCATCGCCGAGCAGACGAACCTGCTGGCGCTGAACGCCACGATCGAGGCCGCACGCGCCGGGGAGGCCGGCAAGGGCTTCGCGGTCGTGGCCAACGAGGTGAAGGAGCTGGCGCAGGAGACGGCGAAGGCGACCGAGGACATCGCCCAGCGGGTGCTGGCGATCCAGGGCGACACGACGGCGGCGGTGGCGGCGATCGAGGAGATCTCGGCGATCGTCGCGCAGATCTCCGACCGGCAGACCACGATCGCCTCGGCGGTGGAGGAGCAGACGGCCACCACCAACGAGATGTCCCGTTCGGTGCAGGAGGCGGCCGGCGGGACGACGCAGATCGCGGAGAACATCACCGGCGTCTCCACGGCGGCCGACTCCACCACGCAGGCCCTGACCCAGACGCGCACCGCCGTCGACGAGTTGTCCCGGATGGCCGCGGACCTGCGCACCTCGGTCGGTCAGTTCACCTACTGACCATTGCGGAGGGGCGGTGACCACATTCCACGTCACCGCCCCTCCACCATTCTTCGGCGCGCGGCGGACAGTCTGAGAAGAAGTCTTGAGAGGCGCCATGTCGACAATCCCTGAGTGGTCACCACACTATTTAGACACCGTGCCGCGACACGCTTATTGGTGTGACCCCAACCGAAACCCGAACGCCTAATTTCCTCGTGTGCAGCTGTTGGAGCTGCGCCTCCCGTGATCTGCCGGACGGGCATCGCGATCGCGAACGATGATTCCGTTGATCGGCACCGTGACGAGCACCGAGGAACGAGGAAGACCAGAGATGACGGACAGCAGGCCGATGTGGCGACGTGGTCGTATGGGAGTACGCGGGAAGATCTTGGCGGTCGGTGCCGTCGGGATGGCAGCCGCCATCGCAGTGGGTGCGTTCGGCATTTCAGGCCTGGGCGACGCCGGTGACACTCGGGAACGGGTCGAGGACCTCAACGAAGCACTGGGCCACGCCCGGGGCATGGAGTACTACAACGCCGACGCCAGTGGCTGGCAGGTCGCCTACGCCTGGGACGCCCGGCGCATCGGCGGCGCCGCAGCCGTCTCCCCCGACAGCGGCAACCGCGCCGGCTTCCTCGAGCACATGGACAAGGTCGATGCCGCCCTACTGGCCATGCCGGTGGAGACACTCAGCGAGAGCGAGTCGGCGGTGTACGAGCAGATCATCGCGCGCTGGGATGACTTCTTCGCCATCGACGAACAGATCGCCGGCCTCTACGCGCAGGACACGCCATCGGCGATCGACGCGGCGGACGAGATGCTTCTCGGCGAGGGCTACGGCGTCTACTACGACATCATCGATCTGACGGACGAATTGAAGGCCTCGCTGGTCGCCCGCACCCAGGCCGCGAACGCGGACGCAGAGGCAGCCGAGAACGTGACCCGGTGGTCGATGATCGCCGCCATCGCCCTCGGCACCCTCGTCGTCCTCGGAGTGGCCATCGTCGTGGCCCGCAGGATTATCCGGCCCCTCAACGCGGTCAAGGACGTGGCCACCGCGCTCGCGACCGGCGACCTGACCCGGTCCACGGGGGTGCAGCAGGACGACGAGGTCGGGAGCACGGCTCGAGCCCTCGACGAGGCGATGGAGCGGCTCCGCGAGGTGATGGCGTCGGTCGTGACGAACGCCGACGCGGTGGCGGCGTCGTCGGAGGAGTTGTCGGCGTCGTCGGCGCAGATCTCGGCGTCGGCGGAGGAGACCTCCGCGCAGTCGGGTGTGGTGTCCGGTGCCGCGGAGGAGGTCAGTCGTAGCGTGCAGACGGTCGCGGCCGGCGCGGAGCAGATGGGGGCTTCGATCCGGGAGATCGCCAGCAATGCCGCGGAGGCGTCGGAGGTGGCGTCTCGTGCGGTGACCGCCGCGGAGACCACCACCGCGACGGTCGCGAAGCTGGGCGAGTCGAGCGCGGAGATCGGCAACGTGGTGAAGGTGATCACGAGCATCGCGGAGCAGACGAACCTGCTGGCGCTGAACGCCACGATCGAGGCCGCCCGGGCTGGTGAGGCCGGCAAGGGCTTCGCGGTGGTGGCCAACGAGGTGAAGGAGCTGGCGCAGGAGACGGCGAAGGCCACCGAGGACATCGCCCAGCGGGTGCTGGCCATCCAGGGCGACACGACCGCGGCGGTGGCGGCGATCGAGGAGATCTCGGCGATCGTCGCGCAGATCTCCGACCGGCAGACCACGATCGCCTCGGCGGTGGAGGAGCAGGAGGCCACCACCAACGAGATGTCGCGGTCGGTGCAGGAGGCGGCCGGCGGGACGACGCAGATCGCGGAGAACATCACCGGTGTCTCCACGGCGGCGGAGTCGACGACCCAGGCGCTGACCCAGACCCGCACCGCCGTGGACGAGCTGTCCCGGATGGCGGCTGACCTGCGCGCCACCGTGGGCCGGTTCAGCTACTGACGGCCCGTCACTGGCACCCCCGCGGGTGCCGATAACAGGCAGGACGGCCGGTCGGCGGCGGGCTCACCCCGAACCCGCCGCCGGCCCGCCGATGACCACGGGGCGACCGCCCTGGAGACGCAGAGAGAAGGCACCAACGGTGGACGGTCTGGACGACATCGTCGAGGAGTTCCTGGTCGAGAGCCACGAGAACCTCGACCAGCTCGACTCCGACCTCGTCGCGCTCGAGCAGGACCCGAACTCCCGTGAGCGGCTCTCGAGCATCTTCCGGACGATTCACACGATCAAGGGCACCAGCGGCTTCCTCGCCTTCAACCGGCTCGAGGAGGTCACCCACGTCGGGGAGAACATGCTCTCCCGACTCCGGGACGGCGAGCTCGCGCTCACGCCGGTGCGCACCAGCGTCCTGCTGCAGATGGTCGACACCGTCCGCGCCCTGCTGACCTCCATCGAGGCCAGCGGCGGGGAGGGCACGGTCGAGGTCGCCGGTGTCGTCGCCGCGATCAGCGCGGCCATGGAGGACACGCCGGCCGCCGCCGCGCCGTCGGTCCCCACCCCCCGCGCCGCGGAGGACTCGACGAGCACCCCGGCAGAGACGGCGACCAAGGCGCCCGCCAAGGCCGCCGCGAGGAGCCCGGCGAAGCCTGCCGCCAAGGCCCCCGCGAGGAGCACGGCCAAGGCGCCGGCGAAGAAGACGACCGCGCGCAAGACCGCAGCGCCGCGCGCGACGACGAAGGCGGCAGCCGCCGCGGAACCAGTGGAGGACACGCCGGTGGCGCCCGCTGAGGAGCCGACCGCCGTCACCACCTCCGAGCTCGAGGGAGCGAGTGCAGTCATGCCCGAGACCACCGTCGAGGAGCTCTCCGCCGTGGAGGCGCCCCAGCCGGCCGAGCACGTCGACGGCGACCCGGCGTCGGCAGGTGACGGCCACGCCCGTCGCGGCGTGGCCGACAGCACCATCCGCGTCGACGTCGACCTGCTCGACGAGCTGATGCTGCTCGTCGGCGAGCTCGTGCTCACCCGCAACCAGATCGTCCAGTACGTCGGCCGGTCGAACGACACCGACCTGGTGCGCGCCTCGCAGCGGCTCAACCTGATCGCCAGCGAGCTGCAGGAGGGCGTCATGAAGACGCGCATGCAGCCGATCGACCACATCTGGTCGAAGCTGCCGCGCGTGGTCCGCGACCTCGGCATGCAGCTCCAGAAGTCCATTCGCCTGGAGATGGAGGGCCGCGAGACCGAGCTGGACAAGACCCTGCTCGAGGCGGTCAAGGACCCGCTGACCCACCTGGTCCGCAACTCGGTCGACCACGGCATCGAGACGCCCGAGGCGCGCCGGGCGGCCGGCAAGCCGGCCGAGGGCGTGCTCACCCTGCGCGCCCGCCACGAGAGCGGGCAGGTCGTGGTCGAGGTCGCCGACGACGGCGCCGGCATCGACCCGGACAAGCTGGGGGCCAAGGCCGTCCAGCGCGGCCTGCTCACCGCCGACGCGCTCTCCCGCATGAGCCCGACGGACATCTTCCAGCTCATCTTCCTGCCGGGCTTCTCGACCGCCGCCGCGGTCACCAACGTCTCCGGTCGGGGCGTCGGCATGGACGTCGTGAAGACCAACATCGAGGCGATCGGCGGCACCATCGAGGTGGAGTCCGAGGCGGGCGTCGGCACCGTCTGCCGGCTGCGCATCCCGCTGACCCTGGCGATCGTCCCGGCGCTCACCGTCGAGTGCGCCGCCGACAGGTACGCCATCCCGCAGATCAGCCTGCAGGAGCTGGTCAGCCTGGACGCGGAGAAGGCGGCCAACGCCGTCGAGGAGGTCGGCGGCGCGCAGGTCTACCGGCTGCGCGGCGAGCTGCTCCCGCTGGTGCGGCTGACCGACGTCCTCGGGCTGTCCAGCGACCGGCACGACGGGCACGTGGTCATCGCCGTGCTCCGCTCGGAGGGCCGGCGCTTCGGTCTCGTCGTCGACCGGGTGATCAACACCGAGGAGATCGTCGTCAAGGCCGTCGGCGGGCAGCTCAAGCAGATCGGGCTGTACCAGGGCGCCACCGTCCTGGGCGACGGCACCGTGGCGCTGATCCTCGACGTCCAGGCGCTGGCCCGCCGGGCGTTGCGCACCGAGAGCAGCGAGCGGAGCCAGGAGGCCGCCCGCGAGGCGGCCGCGGCCGCCGCGCACAGCGAGACCGAGCGGCAGCGGATGCTGCTGGCCGCCATCGGCGGTGGGCGCCGGGTAGCCATCCCGCTCGACACCGTCACCCGCCTCGAGCAGGTGCGCGCCGAGACCGTGGAGAAGGTCGGCAACCGCGAGGTGGTGCAGTACCGCGGCGCGATCCTCCCCATCGTCCGGCTGGACCGGCACCTGGGCGCCTACGGCGAGACCGAGCGCGAGGTGCTGGAGGTCATCGTCTACTCCGACCACGGACGCAGCGTCGCGATCGTGGTCGAGGAGATCCTCGACATCGTCGACGGCGAGGCCGCGGTGCGCAGCGACATCGATGACCTGGGCCTGCTCGGCTCCGCCGTCCTCGGCGACAAGGTCACCGAGCTGCTCGACGTCCGGGCGGCGATCCTCGCCGCCGACCCGGCCTTCTACTCGCCCTCCACCACCTCGACGCCGGCCGGCGTCTCCGACTCCCTGCTGGAGGTCTGACATGACCGCCCCCACCACCGCCCCCGTCACCGGTGGGCAGCTGGCCACCTTCCGGCTGGACGGCGACCTGTACGGCATCGAGGTCGAGCACGTGCAGGAGGTGCTGCGCAGCCAGCAGCTCACCCGCGTGCCCCTCGCCCCCGCCGCCGTCGCCGGCCTGATCAACCTGCGCGGCCAGGTGGTCACGGCCATCGAGCTGCGCGAGCGGCTCGGCCGCCCGCCCCGTCCCGAGGGCACCGACGCCGTGGTGATCGTCGTCCGGCTGCACGGTGAGGCCGTGAGCCTGCTGGTCGACTCCATCGCCGACGTGGTCGACGTCGACGCCAACGATTTCGAGGCGCCGCCGGACACCCTCGAGGGACAGGCACGCGACCTGATCCGCGGGGCCTACAAGCTGCACGGGCAGCTCCTCCTGGCGCTCGACGTGCAGAAGGCGGTCAGCGCCCAGTAGCGCTGGGCGATCGCTCTAGCACGCTCCGCCACCCACACGCGGCCCTCACGCCATCGTCCTCCCGCGATGGGGTGAGGGCCGTGTGGCGCTCCGGGGGTCGGGCCGCCAGCATGGGCGGAACCGATCCCTGGAGGCGACTGCCATGCCCTACTCGCTGGTCAGCGCCGCGACGCTGGGTTTCGACCTGGTGCGCCTCCCGGGTGGCCGGGCCGTCGCCGACGTGCTGCTCGCCGGCCTCGGCGCCGATACCGCCGCCCTCGCGGCGCTCGCCGCGGCCCACCCCTGCCGAGACCTGACCCGTGCCGAGCGCCAGCAGCACGCCGTGCGTGGACGGCGGGCCCGCGAGCTGGCGGCCTCGGTGCCGCACGTGCGCAGTGCGGCCTCGGCGGCAGCCGCGCCGCGCTGCTGGTCACGCAGCTCGAGCAGGGGACCATCGGGGACGCCCCGAACCTCGAGCGCCTGGTCCGCGACGACGTCGTCGGGCCGGAGCACGCCGCGGCCGCCGGGCTCGCCGAGGCGGAACGGGACGACGCCGTCGCCGTGCTCGCCGACGCCGCCGTCGGCTACTGGGCCGCGGGGGTGCTCCCGCCGCTGGTGCGCCGCGAACTGACCGACGCCTTCGACCGCAGCCTGGAGCGCGGCGATCTCGCCGTCCCGGCCGCGGGGGCGGACCTGGGCCCCGCAGCCGACGACCTCGCCGAGTTCCTGGCGGCGATCCGGGAGCTGGACCAGGACGGGCGTGCCGCCTGGCGGGCCGCCGTCGACGAGAGGCGCGGCCGGCACCGGCCGTGGGCCGCAGCCATGCACGAGGCGTCCTGGGCCGCGCACGTCTCCGGGCGCACCCGCGCGCTGGCCGCCGCCCAGCTGCACGCCGTCCAGGCGTTCCTCGACGGGGGCTTCGACCTGCACGACGGCGCCGCCGGTGTCTGGAACGCCGTCGCCGGCTGCGTCCAGGGTGTCGCGATGGGCGACCTGCTCGACGAGACGTCCCAGGCGGTCCTCCGCGCGCCCTGGGTGCGGGTCACCTCCGCCTGACCGCCCCGGCGACGATCAGGTTCCCTGGTCGTCGCGCCTCCTCCCTCGTGGTGGGCGGTGCGGGAGGACGCTGCACGGTGAGGGAGGACCGGTTCGCGGCGCCCCTGACGTGGGCACGACGGTCACCGCCCCGCAGTGTCGACTCGTCGGCCAATTGCCATTTCCACTCGGTTGGGAATGGTCACCACGGAATTGCGTAACGAGTGCGCGTCGCGCCTTTCTTTTCGCGTTGTG
The DNA here is from genome assembly GCF_005222955.1 of Blastococcus sp. CCUG 61487. Classification (GTDB taxonomy): domain Bacteria; phylum Actinomycetota; class Actinomycetes; order Mycobacteriales; family Geodermatophilaceae; genus Blastococcus. Next base: position 43,332 of record NZ_LWUA01000223.1, read on the forward strand.
GCCACCGATGCTTCTGAGGCGGTTGGGACGACGGCGCCGAGCCGGAGCCATTCGCCGTGGGCACGGCCGGAGCGCTCAAGCAGTGCGATCGCCGTGCCGATCAATGCGGTGAACAGCCTGACCGGGGCTGCCCCGGTCAGCGAGCAGGAGGACACGCGTGAACCCGATCCGGGTGATGGTCGTCGACGACTCCGTCGTCGTCCGCAAGATCGTGACCGACGTGCTCTCCGCCGACCCCGCCATCGAGGTGGTCGGCACCGCGGTGAACGGCAAGGTCGCCCTGGCCAAGATCGGCCAGCTCGAGCCCGACCTCGTCACGATGGACATCGAGATGCCGGAGATGAACGGCATCGAGGCGGTGCGCGGCATCCGGGCCGGCGCGGGCGGAGCCAGGTACGGCCGCGTGCCGATCGTCATGTTCAGCACGCTGACCGACCGCGGAGCGTCGGCCACCCTGGACGCCCTGGCCGCGGGCGCCAACGACTACGTCACCAAGCCCGCCAACGTCGGCAGCGTCGCCCAGTCGATGGAGAGCGTGCGCGAGCAGCTCATCCCGAAGATCAAGGCCCTGACCGGACGCCCGGTCGCGGTCGTGCCCCCGCCGCGCGCCGCGGCGCCCCCTCCCCCGCCGGCCGCTCCGCGCACGGGGCCGCCGAAGTCGCCCGAGGTCCTCGTGATCGGCTCCTCCACCGGCGGGCCCGAGGCGCTGGCGAAGGTGCTCCCCCGGCTTCCGGCGTCGCTGCCCGTCCCGGTACTCCTCGTCCAGCACATGCCCCCGGTGTTCACCCGTCAGTTCGCCCAGCGGCTCGACCGCCTGTGCGCGCTGCGCGTCGTCGAGGCCTCCGACGGGACGCCGCTGCTGCCGGGCACCGTGCACCTGGCTCCCGGCGACCACCATCTCGTCGTGCGCCCCGTCGGCGCCGGCGGGCGGGCCGGCCTGCAGACCGGTCTGCACCAGGGACCTCCCGAGAACTTCTGCCGTCCGGCGGTCGACCCCCTGTTCCGGTCCGTCGTCGAGGCCTTCGACGGCGCCGTCCTGGCCGTCGTCCTGACCGGCATGGGCTCCGACGGCCGCAACGGCGCCGGCGAGGTCCGTGCCGCGGGCGGCCGGGTGATCGTCCAGGACCAGGCGACCTCGGTGGTCTGGGGTATGCCCGGCGCCATCAGCCAGGCCGGCTACGCCGACGAGGTGCTGCCGCTGGACCGCATCCCCGACGCCATCACCCGCCACCTGGCCGGTGCATCCGGCGTTCGCACCACCGTCACCACAGCTGGAGTTCCCCGATGACCCTCACCACGACCAGCTTCGACTGGGTGCGGGAGCTCGTGCACCGCGAGAGCGCGATCGTGCTGCAGCCGGGCAAGGAGTACCTCGTCGAGGCACGGCTGCTGCCGATCGCCCGGCAGGCCGGCCTCAGCGACGTGTCCCAGTTCGTCGACGCGGTGCGCCGCCGCCCGGACCCGGCCGACATGCGCCGGATCGTCGAGGCGCTCACCACCAACGAGACGTCGTGGTTCCGCGACGGCGATCCGTTCACCGGGCTCACCTCCACGGTGCTGCCGGCGCTGCTCGCCGCTCGCGGACCCAACGAGAAGCTGCAGATCTGGTCGGCGGCCTGCTCCAGCGGGCAGGAGCCGTACACGATCGCGATGCTGCTCGAGGACGCGCTGCCGAACGCCTCCAGCCGGGTCGCGATCACCGCGACCGACCTGTCCCGCGAGATGGTCGCGCGCACCGCCGCCGGCCGATTCAGCCAGCTCGAGGTGAACCGCGGGCTGCCGGCACCCATGCTCGTCCGGCACTTCACGCGGGTCGGCACCGAGTGGGAGGTGGCCGCGCCGCTGCGCCGGATGGTCACCGCCCGCGAGTGCAACCTGGCCGCGCCGCTGCCTCGGATGGGCCCGTTCGACGTCGTGTACCTGCGCAACGTGCTCATCTACTTCGACCTGCCGACCAAGCAGTCGATCCTCCGGCGGGTGCGCGAGCTCATGCGCCCCGACGGCTGGCTCTTCCTCGGCGCCGCGGAGACCACCCTCGGCGTCGACGACCAATGGGAGCGGGTCGTCGTCGGCCGCAGCTCCGCCTACCGCCCGCTGAAGGGGGCCTGACGTGCGTGCTCTGGTGATCGACGACTCCCGCGCGATGCGCCGGATCGTCTCCGGGATCCTCACCGGTCTCGGCTACGAGGTCCGGGACGCCGGCCACGGCCGGGAGGGCCTCGACGTCCTCGACGAGGGCTGGCTCCCCGAACTGGTCTGCGTCGACTGGAACATGCCGGTGATGGACGGGCTCCAGTTCGTCTCCGCGGTCCGCTCCAACCCGGCCTGGCGGTCGATCACGATCATGATGGTGACCTCGGAGAGCGAGCACACCCAGATCGTGCGGGCCCTGGCCGCCGGCGCCCACGAGTACGTGATCAAGCCGTTCACCGCCGACGCCATCCGCGACAAGCTCGCGCTGCTCGGCCTGCTCCCCCAGGAGGTTGCGCTGTGACAGCTCTCGACTCGGGCGAGCGCCGCCGCGCGGGTGACGCCCGCCCGGTGATCACCGACCTGATCGACGGGTCGACCATCGAGTCCATCGCGGGCGAGGCCTGGATCGCGCTCGTCGGCGAGGACGAGGTCCTCCTGCCGGTTCCCGGCGAGCTCCCCGCCGACGCGCTGTCCAGCTGGGTCGACGTCGTCGGCCCCTGGACCGGGTCCGTCGTGCTCACCACCGGACGCGGGACGGCGGCCGAGCTCACCCGGGCACTGCTGCGCGAGTCCGCGCCGGCCGAGCTCGAGGACGAGGACGTCACCGACGCGTTCGGCGAGATCGCCAACGTCGTCGGCGGCAACGTGAAGGCGGCCCTCCCCGGGCCGTCGGCCCTGAGCCTGCCCGACGTGGGCGCCGCCCCCGTCGTGCGCAACCCGGCGGACGTGTGCCGCATCGACGTGCTGTGGCGCGGCCAGCCGGTCTCAATCTCCGTGCAGGGCGCGCTCCCGGCCCTGCCGGCCGCCCACTGACCGCCCCTCTGACCCCCCCCAGAACGGAGTGCTCCCGTGAAGATCCTCGTCGCCGACGACAGCCGCGTGATGCGGCAGATCGTCATCCGAACCCTGCGACAGGCGGGCTACGACGACCACGACATCGTCGAGGCCGAGGACGGCGCTGACGCGCTGGCCAAGGTCGGCTCGGAGAAGCCGGACCTGATCCTGTCGGACTGGAACATGCCCAACATGAGCGGCATCGAGTGCCTGCAGGCGCTGCGCTCGTCCGGCTCGACGGTGCCGTTCGGCTTCGTCACCTCGGAAGGCTCCCCGGAGATGCGGTCGAAGGCCGCCGACGCCGGCGCCCTGTTCCTCATCGCCAAGCCGTTCAACGAGGAGACCTTCCAGGAGGCGCTCAGCGGGGTGATCGCATGACCACCGGCACCATCCCGCTGCCGACGCTCAAGGGCGTCCGGGACATGCTCACCGGCCTGGTCGGCAAGCCCGTCAGCGTCGAACCGGGTGACCCGGTCACGCCGGCACCCGACCGCCCGGTCGCGGTGGCCGTGTACGTCGACCCGTACAAGAACGTGAACGCCCTCTGCCTGCTGGACCTGGGTGCCGCGGCGTACACCGGCGGTGCGCTGGCCCTGCTTCCGCCCGGTGGCTGCCAGGACGCCGTCGAGGAGGACGGCGAGCTGACCAGCATGCAGGTCGAGGCGCTGCACGAGGTCGTCAACGTGTTCGCGGCCCTGTTCAACGCCGAGGGTGCACCGCACTCGAAGCTGGACTCGCTGTACGCGCCCGGCGCCGACCTGCCCGGTGACATCGTGGGCATGCTCGCCGCCTTCAACCGCGTCGACGTCGGCATCGACGTGTCCACCTACGGAAAGGGCGCGATCTCCTTCGTCCTGCCATGACATTGCGGTCCTCCGGACCGCACCGCGGCCACGTGCCCTCTCCGGTCGCGTGGAGCCCCACCGTCGTCCCTGCGCGGACCCCTCCGGGGCCCACTCGGGACGACAAGACAGAGGCTGCGACTCGGCCCCACAGACGCCCCCGGACGGCGCGGGACACGTTCCCGCCGTCCGGGGCGCTGTGCTCCTAGGCCGAGATCTGCTCCTGGCCCTCGGCCTCCGTGGGCAGGCACGCCCACACGTGCTTCGCGCCGCCCTGGACGTACCAGCCGTGCGCCACGGCCAGCCGGGCCACCATGTGCAGCCCCATGCCGCCGTGCGCGGGATCGCGGTCGACCGCCGGCGTCGGCTGCTCGTCGGGCGCGTGGTCGCAGACGGCCAGCAGCCATCCGTCGCTGACCGGGCTGACGGTCGCCACGACCGGCGGCTCCCCGTGGCGCAGCGCGTTGGAGGCCAGTTCGTCGAAGGCGAGGACCAGGCGCTCGCCGGAGTCCTCCAGCCCACCGGGCCCGATCCCCGACGCCAGCAGGCGGTTGCGCAGCGCCGAGCGCGCCGCCGGGAGTTCGGCGAGGTCGCCGAGGGTCCAGCGCCACGTCTCGCCGCGCTCGTCCGGCAGCGGCCGTACCGGCCACGACAGACGCCGACCCATGGCACCCCCTCGCACGCTCCCGTCTCCGGACGCATGGGTTCCCCGGCGCGGCGGCGGGAAACCGGCCCGCGTGCACGACCTGCCCCCTCGGCTGAGGCATCGGTCACGAGGGGGGCCTAGTCGGGGTGGCGCAGGAGGTACCGGCCGAAGTGCGGCACCGTGAAGGCGATCTGGCCCCGCTCCGCGGAGTACACCAGACCCTTCTTGATCAGCGAGTCGCGCGCGGGGGAGAGCGACGCCGGCTTGCGACCGAGCGAGACCGCCACCTCCGAGGTGGCCACCGCGGCCCCGTGCGGCCCGCCCAGCTCGGCCATCGCGTGCATGTACTCGCGCTCCGCCGGGGTCGCCCGGTCGTAGCGGGAGCCGAAGAACCCGACGGCGAGCTCCGCCTCGGCCACCGGCGCGGCCATCGCGACGTCGGCGGCGGTGATGGGGGAGGAGGCGGCGACGTCCCAGGTGACCTTGCCGTAGGCCTGCACGAAGTACGGATAGCCGTCCGCCGCCTCGTAGAGGGCGTCGAGCGCGCCCTGCTCGAACTCGACGTCCTCGCGCTCCGCCGGCGCGATCAGCGCCCGGTCCGCCGCCTCGCGCTCCAGCCGGTCGATGCGCAGGTAGCGGAACAGCCGCTCCGAGTAGCTCTTCGAGGCGCTCAGCACCGCCGGCAGGTGGGGGAGCCCTGCGCCGACGACGATCAACGGCGCGCCCTGCTGCGACAGCTCGTGGCACGCGGCGCAGATCGCGGAGACGTCGTCGGGCTGCACGTCCTGCATCTCGTCGATGAACAGCGCGATGCCGCTGCCGATGTCCGCGGCGAGGCCGGCCGCGTCGCTGAGCAGCTCGACCAGGTCGATCTCCATGTCGCCGGAGTCGGCCCGGCCGACCGCCGCCGGGACGTCGATGCCCGGCTGCCAGCGGTCGCGCACCTTGGCATCGGCCGGCGCCACCCGGGAGGCGAAGGCCTTGACCACGCCCAGCACCTCGGCGACCGACTCCTGGTCGCCGTGCCGGGGGCCCAGCTCGCGCAGCGCCATGTGCAGCGCCGAGGACACCGGCCGGCGCAGCGACTGGTCGGGCCGGGCCTCGATCTTCCCGGTGCCCCAGCCCCGCGAGATCGCCGCCGACCGCAGCTGGTTGAGCAGCACCGTCTTCCCGACGCCGCGCAGCCCGGTGAGCACCAGCGAGCGCTCCGGGCGCCCGCGGGCGATGCGCTCGAGGACGACGTCGAACGCCGACAGCTCGTCGTCCCGGCCGGCCAGCTCGGGTGGCCGCTGGCCGGCGCCCGGCGCGTAGGGGTTCCGCACGGGATCCATGTCGAGCACCGTATGGCGTCGTCTAGCCGTTTCCGTAGACATCGGTAGAACCAGCTAGCGCGTGTCGCGAGTGACATCTGGGGCCGTCTAGCGGAACTGCTAGACGCCGGAAGACGGCCGGAGATCCCGCGCGCGGGCGGTGCGCGGCGCTAGCGTCGGGAGCGTGATCAAGTTCCTGCTGAAGGTGGTCATCCTCGGGGCGGCCTTCTACGGCCTCGCGTACTTCGACGTGCTGCCCGGGATGGAGATCGACGCGAACCCGGACGGGCCGCTCGGCGAGTACAGCACCTACCTGTGGCTCGGCCTGCTCTTCGGGGTCGTGAACGCGATCGTCGGCCCGGTCCTCCGGCTGCTGTCGCTGCCGTTCATCGTGCTCACCCTGGGCCTGTTCCTGCTCGTCGTGAACTCGGCGCTGCTCGGCCTGACCGCCGCGCTCTCCGACCGGCTCACGATCGACGACTGGGGCACCGCGATCCTCGGCGGGCTCATCCTCGCCGTGGCCGGCTGGGTCGCCGACCAGCTCCTCGACCGTTAGGCCGGCCGTCCGGCCGGGGGCGGCCGGCAGCAGTAGCGTCCGGGACATGGCGAGCACCCCCGCCTCCTCGAGCGACCTGGCCGCGCTGGAGGCCGCCCGCGAGGAGAAGCGGACCCTGCTCGAGGAGGCCGCCCGGCAGGCGGTCGCCCGCCTCGACCCGGAGTCCGGCTACCCGGACGGCTGCACCGCCGACGACGTCCCGGCCCTGCTGCGGCGCTACTACTGGAGCGCACCGGCCGCCGAGGTCCGGGAACGCGCACCGGACCTGCTCGCCCAGCTCGCCCTGGGCCACATGGCCGCCGCCCGCATCCGGCCACCGGGCGCCGCGCTGGTCGACGTCGTCCACGCTCCCGACGGCGTGGCCGTGGTCCGCCTCGCGACCGACGACATGCCCCACCTCGTGGACTCGGTGACCGCCGAGGTCGTGCGCCAGGGCTTCGTCATCGCCCACGTCATCCACCCGGTCATCGTGGTGCGCCGCGACCTGCGCGGCCGGCTCCTGTCGTTCTGCGACGCCTCGTCGGCCGCCGACTGCGGACCGGACGCCCTGGCCGAGTCCTGGATGGCGCTGGTCCTCGACGGTCCGCTGGACGGCGAGGCGATCACCGACCTCGTCACGGGGCTGCGCACCGTGCTCGACGACGTCCGCGCCGTCGACGAGGACACCGAGCGGCTGCGCACCCGGCTGCTCGACCTCGCGGCGGCGCTGGAGGGCACCCAGGCCGCAGGGACGGCGGATGTCGCCGACCCCGCGGACGACCCGGACGAGGCGGCCGCGCTGCTGCGCTGGCTGGCCGACGGCAACTTCCTCCTGCTCGGCGCCCGGGACGTCGACCTGGAGCGGCCGGGCGGCGGTGACGGGCGGGCTCGCGCCGTGGCCGGCAGCGGCCTGGGGGTGCTGCGCAGCGACATCGACCTGAGCGCCGGCTCGCCCGCCCCCGAGGGTGCCGACGTCCGCGGCGGCCACCTGCTCACCGTCACCAAGGCCGACCTGCGCTCCTCGGTGCACCGCCGGACCTGGCTGGACCTCGTCGTGCTCACCCTGCCCCGCCCCGATGGTAGGGGCGTCCGGGAGCACCGGTTCGTCGGGCTCTTCCCCTCGACGGCCGCCAGCACCAGGGTGCTGGACGTGCCCGTCGTCCGCCGTCGCGCGGCCGGGGTCATCGCCCGGTCGGGGGTGCCGGCGGAGAGCCACACCGGCAAGGAGCTGCTGGAGATCCTGGAGACCTATCCCCGGGACGAGCTGTTCCAGGTCGGCACCGACGAGCTCCTGCCCGTGGTCGACGCCGTCCTGGAACTGCAGGAGCGCCGGCAGACCCGGCTCTTCCTCCGCCGCGACCCCACCGGCCGGTTCTGGTCGGCCGTCGTCTACCTTCCGCGCGACCGGTACACCACCGCCGTGCGGCTGGCCATGCAGCGGCTGCTGCTGGAGCACCTGGGCGGGCGGAGCATCGAGTACACGGCGCGGTCCACGGAGTCGGTGCTGGCCCGGCTGCACTTCGTCGTGCGGCTGCAGAGCGGCCGGAACGGCCGTACGGCCCCGGCCCGCGTCGACGTCGCGGCACTGCAGGCCGAGCTCGCCGCGGCCGCCCGCAGCTGGACCGACGACCTGTCCGATGCGCTCGACGAGCGCCACGGAGCCGAGGGGGAGCGGCTGTTCGCCCGCGTCGCCGACGCGTTCCCCGCGGCCTACCAGGAGGACTTCCCGGCCGAGCGGGCCGTCGACGACCTCGCCCGGCTCGACGCGCTGGCCGACGGCGAGCTGTCGCTGCAGCTCTGGACGCCGAAGGGCGCCGCGCCCGGCGAGCGGCGGCTGACCGTCTACCGCGTCGGGGAGCGGCTGCTGCTGTCGGAGGTGCTGCCCCTGCTGCAGCACATGGGTGTCTCCGTCGTCGACGAGCGGCCCTACGAGATCGACCGGATCGGCAGCCCGCTGTCGTGGATCTACGACTTCGGCCTCACCCTCGCCCCGACGGTCCCGCAGGCCGAGCTCCCGCTGCTGCGCTCGCTGCCGGAGCGGTTCACCGACGCCCTGGACGCGGTCTGGCGCGGCGAGGCCGAGGACGACGGGCTCGGCGCGCTGGTCCTCCTGGCCGGGCTGAACTGGCGGCAGGTCGGCGTCGTCCGGGCCTACGTGCAGTGGCTGCGCCAGGCGGGCCTGCCGTTCAGCCAGGCCTACGTGGAGTCGACCCTCGCCGACCACCCCGACGTCGTCGCCCGCATGGTCGCGCTCTTCGAGGCGCGTTTCTCGCCCCGCAGCACCGGCCGCGAGGAGCGCCAAGCGGTGCTCACCGAGTCGCTGCGGCAGTCCATCGGCGAGGTCGCCTCGCTCGACGCCGACCGCGTGCTCTCCTCCCTCCTCGCGGCGATCACTGCGACCCAGCGGACGACGTACTACGCGATGTCCTCCCCGCCGTACCCGGCGCTGGCGCTCAAGCTCGACCCCTCCGTGGTGCCGGACCTGCCCGAGCCGCGGCCCCTCCACGAGGTGTGGGTGAGCTCCCCCCGCGTGATGGGCGTGCACCTGCGCTTCGGCAAGGTCGCCCGCGGCGGCCTGCGCTGGTCCGACCGCCGGGAGGACCTGCGCACCGAGGTGCTCGGCCTGGTGAAGGCGCAGATGGTCAAGAACACGGTGATCGTGCCGACCGGCGCCAAGGGCGGCTTCGTGGTGAAGCAGCCGCCGGCGGACCCCTCTCGGGAGGCCCAGCAGGCCGAGGGGCAGGCCTGCTACAAGATCTTCATCGGGGCGCTGCTCGCGCTCACCGACAACCTCGCCGACGGCGCCGTCGTCCCGGCGGAGAAGGTCGTCCGGCACGACGGGGACGACACCTACCTCGTCGTCGCCGCCGACAAGGGGACGGCGACCTTCTCCGACCTGGCGAACTCGATCGCGCTGGAGCGGGGCTACTGGCTGGGTGATGCCTTCGCCTCGGGCGGCTCGGTCGGCTACGACCACAAGGCGATGGGCATCACCGCCCGCGGCGCCTGGGAGTCGGTCACCCGGCACTTCCGCGAACTGGGCGTCGACGTGCAGGCGGAAGACGTCACCGTCGTCGGCATCGGGGACATGTCCGGTGACGTGTTCGGCAACGGGATGCTGCTGTCCGAGCACATCCGGCTGGTCGCCGCCTTCGACCACCGGCACGTCTTCGTCGACCCGTCACCGGACGCGGCGTCGTCCTTCGCCGAGCGGAGGCGGCTGTTCGAGCTGCCGCGCTCGTCGTGGGCGGACTACGACCCCGCCCTGATCAGCGCCGGCGGCGGGGTGTGGGAGCGGACGGCGAAGTGGGTACCGGTGTCGGACCAGATGCGCGAGGCGCTCGGGCTGGCCGGCGAGGTGACGGCGCTGAGCCCGGAGGAGCTGATCCGGGCGATCCTGCTGGCGCCGGTCGACCTGCTGTTCAACGGGGGCATCGGCACCTACGTGAAGGCCTCGGGGGAGAGCGCCGCCGACGTAGGTGACAAGGCCAACGACGCCGTCCGCGTGGACGGCGGGCAGCTCCGGGTCCGGGTCGTCGGCGAGGGCGGCAACCTGGGGTTCACCCAGCGCGGCCGGATCGAGTACGCGTTGACCGGCGGGAAGATCAACACCGACGCCATCGACAACTCGGCCGGCGTGGACACCTCCGACCACGAGGTGAACATCAAGATCGCCCTCAACGCGGTGGTGGACGGCGGCGGCCTCGACCCGGAGGGCCGGGCCGCGCTGCTGGAGGAGATGACCGACGAGGTCGCGGACGCCGTCCTCACCGACAACCACGCGCAGAACGCCACGCTGGCGGGGGAGACGACGACCGCGCGCCAGCTCCTCGACGCGCACGAGCGGTTCATGCGCGCGCTGGAGCGCTCCGGCCGGCTGCAACGCGCGGTCGAGGCCCTGCCCGACGAGCGCCAGCTGGCCGAGCGCCGCCGCGACGGGCACGGGCTCACCGGGCCGGAGCTGTCGGTGCTGCTCGCCTACGCCAAGCTCGACACCGAGGCCGCGGTGCTGGGTTCGTCGCTGCCCGACGATCCGACCTTCGAGCCGCTGCTGCGGCAGTACTTCCCCCGGCCGCTGCAGGAGCGGTTCGCCGACGCGCTCGCCGGCCACCCGCTGCGCCGGGAGATCGTCGCGACCGCCCTGACCAACAGGTCGGTGAACGTCGCCGGCGTGACCGGGCTGTTCCGGCTGGCGGAGGAGACCGGCGTCTCGCCGGCGACCGTCGTGCGGGCGCACGCGATCGCCCGGGCGGTCTTCGACGTCGACCGGCTGTGGGACGCCGCCCGCCCGCTGGACAACCGGGTCCCCGCGGCCGTGCAGATGGAGCTGCGTGGCGAGGCCAGCCGGCTGGCCGAGCGGGCGACGCGCTGGCTGCTCCGGCAGCAGGACGTCACGGCAGAGCCGCCGCAGCCGGTGACCAGCGTGACGGACCGGTTCGCCGCACCGGTCGCGGCGGTGCGGGCCGGGTTGCCGGACTGGCTGCTCGGCCAGGAGGCCGCGGCCTTCGCCGGACGGGCGGGCCGGCTGCGCGACGCCGGGGTGCCCGACGGGCTGGCCGCCGAGGTGGCCGCCGCGCCGCTGCTGCCCGCGGCGCTCGACCTTGCCGTCATCACCGAGCGGACCGGCGCACCCGTCGAGCTCGCCGCGCGGGTGATGCAGTGCCTGGCCGAGCGCCTGGGCCTGGTCGGCCTGCGCGACCTCATCACCGCGCTCCCGCGCGACCGGCGCTGGCCCTCGATGGCGCGGGCCTCGCTGCGCGACGACCTCGCCCAGGAGCAGTCCTCGCTCACCGAGGACGTCCTCGGGCTGCGCAGCGCGGACACCGACGACCCGCGTGCGCTCGTCGCCGCGTGGGAGGAGGCCTGGGACGGTGCCCAGCAGCGCGCCGCCGCCCAGCTCGCCGACATCCTCGGCGGGGACCGGTACGAGCTGGCCGAGCTGCTGGTCGCCGTCCGCACGCTGCGCGGCCTGCGTCGCCGTCGCCAGGCCCGCCGCCTCCCCCGCCCCGCCGAGACGTAGCCCTCCGCCTCACGAGATCTGCACACTCGGGGCTCTCAGCGCGTCGAGAGCCCCGAGTGTGCAGATCTCGTGTGTGGGCACGTGTGGGAGGAACCCTCCTGGCCACCGACCCGAGGACCGTTGCCGTGCCCTTGCGCCCCATCGTCCGCACCGACGGATACCTGCCGATCGAGGACCACGGACTGATCGGGGACGGCGCGACCGCCGCGCTCGTGGGGCGGGACGGCAGCATCCCCTGGTTCTGCCTGCCCGACTTCGACAGCCGGCCGTTCGTCGCCGGCCTGCTGGACGCCGAGCGCGGCGGCAGCCTCGACGTCACCCCCGTCGGGCTCACCGCCTCCGCCCAGCGCTACCTGCCCGACACCGGGGTGCTGGTCACCGAGCTGCAGGGCCCCGACGGCCGCCTGGAGCTGACCGACTGCCTGACGCTCCGGTCGGGAGCCGACCTGGGGGAGCAGGTGGCGGCCGGTCGCGGTGAGCTGCTGCGCACGGCGCGGGTGGTGTCCGGGACCGTCGAGGTGGACGTGCGGCTGCGGCCGCTGGACGCCCTGCAGTACCGGCAGGAGCTGGGGGCGTGGCGGCTGCACTGGCCGGCCCAGCCCGAGCGCGAGCTGTACCTGTGGTGCTCGCACGACATCGAGCCGAGCCGCGACGGCAGCCTGGGCGGGCGGGTCACCCTGAGCCAGGGTGACCTGCTGATCCTCACGCTGCACTGGTCGGGCCAGACCCACCTGCTGGCCCGGACCGCTCCCCAGCGGCTGATCGACCAGACGGCGGCCGCCTGGCGGGACTGGGCCGAGCACATCGACTACGACGGCCCGCAGCGCGACCTCGTCCGGCGGTCGGCGGTGACCCTCAAGCTGCTGGACCACGCGTCGACCGGGGCGGTCATGGCCGCCGCCACCTCGTCGCTGCCGGAGGAGATCGGCGGCGTCCGCAACTGGGACTACCGCTACACCTGGGTGCGCGATGCGGCCTTCACCACCTACGCGCTGCGCCGGATCGGCATGCGCCAGGAGGCCGATTCGTTCCTCGCCTGGACGCTGCGCAACGTCGAGCGCGATGAGCGGACGAGCATCGTCTACACCCTCGACGGGCAGCGGCCCGGACTGGAGTGGCAGGACCTCGCCCTGTCGGGCTACCGCAGGTCGGGTCCGGTCCGCTGGGGCAACGGCGCCGCCCGGCAGGTCCAGCACGACGTCTACGGCGAGCTGCTGGACGTCGCCTACCAGTGGGCGCGCGGCGGAGGCCAGGTGAACGAGCCGCTCTGGCGGGCGCTGAGCGCCCTCACCGAGCAGGCGATCGGCAACTGGCGGACGCCGGACAACGGGATCTGGGAGATCCGGGACACCGGCCGGCCCTTCACCTACTCGGTGGCGATGTGCCACGTCGCGGTGGACCGGGCGGTGCAGATCGCCGAGCTGTGCGGCCTGCCGCACCCTGCTGAGCGGTGGCGGCGGGAGGCGGACCGGATCCGGACGGCGGTGCTGGAGGAGGCCTGGGACCCCGAACGGGAGACGTTCACCGAGCACCTCACGCCACCCGGCGAGGTCGACCGCGGTGGCCTGGACGGCTCGCTGCTCACCCTGCCGCTGCGCCGGCTCGTCCGGGCCGACGACCCGCGGATGGTCGCCACCACCGAGGCGGTCCGCCGGCACCTCGACGCCGGCGACGGGCTGCTCTACCGCTACCTGCACACCGACTCGCCGGACGGGCTGCCCGGCCAGGAGGGCGCCTTCCTGCTGTGCAGCTTCTGGCTGGTCGACAACCTCGCCGGCCAGGGCAAGCTGGACGAGGCGCACGAGCTGTACGACTCGCTGTGCGGCCGCGCGAACGACCTGGGGCTGCTCGCCGAGGAGATCGATCCGGGCACGGGCGCCTTCCTCGGCAACTTCCCGCAGGCGTTCAGCCACGTCGGGGTGGTCACCAGCGGGTGGAACCTGGCCCGGGCCGCCGCGACCAGGAAGGCAAAACGATGACCCGCTCGCTCGTCGTCCTCGGGGGTACCGGCGACCTCGCCGGACGGCTGCTGCTCCCCGGCCTCGCGGAGCTCGAGGACGCCGGGAAGCTGCCCGACGACCTCGTCGTCGTCGCCGTCGGCACCCGCGACAGGTCCGACGAGGACTACCGCGGGTGGGCCCGGGACCGGCTGGCCGAGCACGCCGACCGGGTGCCCGAGACGGCCCGGGACGCCCTGGTCGCGCGGCTGTCCTTCGAGCAGGGCGACGTGACGCGGCCGGAGGACCTGCGGCGCGCGCTCGACCGGGCGGGAGGCTCGCCCGTCGTCTACCTGGCGCTGCCCAACACGATCTTCCTGCCGACCCTGGAGGCGCTCGAGGAGGCCGGGCTGCCCGACGGCACCGTCATCGCCGTCGAGAAGCCGTTCGGCCGTGATCTCGCCGACGCCCGCCGGCTCAACGAGGTGCTGCACCGGCTGGTGCCCGAGGACCGGGTGTTCCGCACCGATCACTTCCTCGCCATGCAGACCGTGCTCAACATCCTGGGGCTCCGCTTCGCCAACCGGCTGTTCGAGCCGGTGTGGAACGCCGCCCACGTCGAGCGGGTGGAGATCGTGTTCGACGAGAGCCTCGGCCTGGAGGGTCGCGCCGGCTACTACGACTCCGCGGGCGCGCTGCGCGACATGCTGCAGAACCACCTGCTGCAGCAGCTCGCCCTGATCGCGATGGAGCCACCCACGGCGATCGACGCCCGCAGCCTGTCGGCCCGGAAGGCCGACGTGCTCCGCGCCGTCCGGCCACCTGCGGACATGGCCCGCCACACGGTGCGGGCCCGGTACACCGCCGGCACCGTCGACGGGCGGGATCTCCCCGACTACGTCGACGAGGACGGCGTGCAGCCCGACCGGGGCACCGAGACCTACGCCGAGTACACGGTCACCGTCGAGAACTGGCGCTGGGCGGGTGTGCCGTTCTGGCTGCGCACCGGCAAGGCGCTGGGCAGCGACCGGCAGGAGATCGCGATCCACTTCAAGCCGGTGCCGCACCTGCCCTTCGGGGGCAGCGAGCCGCAGCCCGACGTGCTCCGGCTGCGCTTCGACCCGGACGGCATCGCCCTCGAGCTCAACCTCAACGGCGCCGACGACCCCTTCGAGCTCGAGCGTCGCTCCCTCGACATGGCCCTGGCCCCGCAGCGCCTGTCGGCCTACGGGCTGCTGCTGCAGGAGATGCTCACCGGCCGCGCGACCCTGTCGATCAGCGACGTCGAGGCCGAGGAGAGCTGGCGGATCGTCGAGCCGATCCTCGCTGCCTGGGCCGCCGACGACGTGCCGCTGCTCGAGTACCCGGCCGGCTCCGACGGGCCGTCTCGGCCGGTATGACGCCGTCTACCACCTGTCCTAGAGAGCCGTAGACGAGGCCAGACGCGTGGCCCGCGCCGGGGCAGGGAACGATGGACGGCGATGAACGACGACCAGGACGGACCCACCTTCGACGCGCTCGGCCTCCGACCCGAGCTGCTGCACGCCCTCGGCACCCTCGGCTACGAGGAGCCCACCCCCATCCAGCTCGAGGCGATCCCCCTGCTCGTCGGGGGCGGCGACCTGCTCGGGCAGGCGGCGACGGGCACCGGCAAGACCGCCGCGTTCGCGCTGCCCGTCCTCCAGCGGCTCGAGGCGCACCGTTCCGGCGGGTCCCCCGTCGCGCTGGTGCTGGTGCCGACCCGGGAGCTGGCCGTCCAGGTGTCGGAGGCGTTCCACCGCTACGGCAAAGACCTCGGCGCGCGGGTGCTGCCGGTCTACGGCGGCGCCCCGATCGTGCGCCAGCTCCGCTCGCTCCAGGCGGGTGTCGACGTCGTCGTCGCCACGCCCGGCCGGGCGCTGGACCTGCTGAACCGCGGCAGCCTGCGGCTGGACGAGGTCGCCACCGTGGTGCTCGACGAGGCCGACGAGATGCTCGACATGGGCTTCGCCGAGGACCTCGAGGCGATCCTGGACGAGACCCCGGAGCAGCGGCAGACGGTGCTCTTCTCGGCGACGATGCCGCGGCGGCTGGACGCGCTGGCCCGCCGGCACCTGCGCGACCCGGCCCGGATCTCGATCGCCAGGGAGCAGGCGCCGGCGGGGGAGGCGCCGCGGGTGCGGCAGACCGCCTACGTCGTCCCCCGCGGGGCCAAGCCCGCGGCGCTCGGCCGGATCCTCGACATCGAGGCGCCGACGGCGGCGATCGTCTTCTGCCGCACGCGCGAGGAGGTCGACAGCCTCACCGAGACGCTCAACGGCCGGGGGTACCGGGCCGAGCCGCTGCACGGCGGGATGAGCCAGGAGCAGCGGGACAAGGTGATGAGCCGGCTGCGCAGCGGGACGGCGGACCTTCTCGTGGCCACCGACGTCGCAGCACGCGGACTGGACATCGAGCAGCTGACCCACGTGGTCAACTACGACGTCCCGTCGGCTCCCGAGTCGTACGTGCACCGCATCGGCCGGGTGGGCCGTGCCGGCCGCGAGGGCGTGGCGATCACGCTGGCCGAGCCGCGCGAGCACCGGATGCTCAAGACGATCGAGAAGGTCGCCGGGTCGCCGATCCCGGTGCAGACGGTGCCCACCGTCGCCGATCTGCGGGCCCGCCGCCTGGACCTCACCCGCGCCGCCCTGCGCGAGAGCCTGCTCGGGGACGAGCTGGACAGGTTCCGGGTCGTCGTGGAGACGCTGGCCGACGAGTTCGACCTCATGGAGGTCGCGCTCGCCGCGGTCAAGCTGGCGCACGAGGCCGCCGGTGGCACGGACGACGACGAGGAGATCCCGCAGGTCTCCTTCCGCCCCGACTCCGGCAAGCGGACCGACGCGCGGGGCGCCGGCCGGGAGACCGGTCGGCCGCGCAGGAGCCCCGGTGGCCCGACGGCGCGGGTGTTCGTCGGTCTCGGCCGGGAGGCCGGCGTCCGGCCGGGCGACCTGGTCGGCGCGATCACGGGGGAGACCGAGCTGCGCGGCAAGGACATCGGCTCGATCGAGATCCACCAGCGGTTCGCGCTGGTGGAGGTGCCGGAGTCCGCGGCCGACGACGTGGTCCGGTCGCTGCGGGCCACGATGATCAGGGGCCGCAAGGCGACCGTCCGCCGCGACCGCACCTGACGGCAGCCTGTTCGCCTGCTTCCAGGGCTCGCTGGGGCTGATCTTCGGCAGCGCGACCACCCGGGCGCTGGAGGAGGCGGGGGCGCACGCCGGCACCGGGTCGGCCTTCCTCGGCTTCCTGCAGTACCTGCTCGCCGCCCGCGTCTCGCCGCTGGTCGGCATCGCCGGTGAGCAGACCGCCGTCCCGATGGGCGTGGCCACGCTGGCCTCGGTCGTGCTGGCGGTGCTCGCCTTCACGCTGATCGGCCGGGGCACCCGGGTCCCGGAGACGGTGCCCGCGGCACCCGCTCCCGTCCTGGTCCCGGCCGGCTAGCTCGGGTCGCGGCGGCGGAGCCGGACGGCGACGAGTGCGACGTCGTCGTCCGGCCGGCCCTGGACCAGGCGCTCGAGCAACTCGTCGAGGAGCTCCTCGAGCGGCAGGTCCGCCAGCTCGACCAGCGCGTCCCGCAGCCGAGCCACCCCCGCGTCGAGGTCGGCGTCGCGGCGCTCCACCAGGCCGTCGGTGTAGAGCAGCACTGTCGAGCCGTGGTCGAGGGTCACGACCGACTCCCGGCGCTGGGCGCCGGCGTCGACACCGAGCATGAGGTCGCCCACCCACGGGGCCAGCTCGGCGACGGTCCCGTCCGGGTTCAGCAGCAGCGGCGGGAGGTGCCCGGCGTTGGCCCAGCGCATCCGGCTCACGCCGCGCCGGCGCTCCTCCGCCGTCTGCTCGAACCGGGCGACGGCGGCGGTCGCCAGCGTGGCCAGCTGGAGGGTGGCCATGCTGGCGTCCAGGCCGCGCAGGACCTCCACCGGATCGCCGTTGCTGTAGGTGGCGATGCCCCGCAGCAGGCTGCGCAGCTGACCCATCGCCGCGGCGGCCTCGGTGTCGTGGCCGACGACGTCGCCGATGACCAGGATCGCGTCGCCGCTGGGCTGGAGGAACGCGTCGTACCAGTCCCCGCCCACCCGCGCGGCCTCTGCGGCCGGCAGGTACCGCACCGCGATCTCGCTGTGCTCGGGCTCGGGCGGCTCGGTCAGCAGGCTGCGCTGCAGCCCCTCGGCGAGCTGCTGCTGGGCGCTGAACAGCCGCGCGTTGTCCCAGGCCAGCCCGGCCCGGTCCGCGACGTCCTGGGCGATCGCGACGTCCTCGTCGGTCGGGGCGTGCCCCTCCGCGTAGAAGAGGGTGAGCAGGCCCACGATCCGCCCACGGGCGCGCAGCGGGAGGGCGACCTCGCTGGCCGGGGCCAACAGGCCCAGCAGGTCGCGCGCAGGTCCCGGGGGCAGCAGGTCCAGGACGTCGGTCCCCCGGAAGGTCGCCGCCTCGCCGGTGTGCAGGGCGCGGGCGACCGGCGCGGTCATCGGCATGGCGTCGAGGCGCACCTCGCGGTAGCGCTCCAGGAGCGAGCGCGCGCTGGGGTCCACGTGCCAGCTGCCGACGTCGCGGGGGTGGCCGTCGGCGCCGATCACCGTCACCACGCAGAAGTCCGCCAGGGCCGGCACGACCAGCCGCGGCAGCCGGGCCGTGGCCACCTGGGTGTCGAGGGTGCCGGCGAGCTCCGCGGTGACCTGGGCCAGGATGGCCATCTGCCGGGCCCACCGCTCGGCCCGCTCGTCGGCGGCCCGCCGCTCGGTGACCTCGAGGAAGTAGACCGACAGGCCGTCGGGCGTCGGCCAGGCGCGCAGCTCGTACCAGCCGTCCAGCGGCGCCGGGTAGTAGGCGTCGAAGGAGATCGGCTCCCCGCTGCTGACGGCCTTGCGGTAGCTCTCCTCGAAGACGCTGTTCAGCGCGGCGGGGAAGGCATCCCAGAGCACCTTCCCCAGCAGCTCGTCGCGGCCGTACCCGAGCAGCCGCTCGGCCTCGGCGTTCACGTGGGTGAAGTGCCACTCGCGGTCGAGGGAGTAGAAGCCCGCGGGCATGGCCTCCAGAATCCGGGTGACCCGCGTCGCGGCCTCGCGCTCGCCGGTGGTGTCGTACGCGGCGCCGATCAGGTGGTCGGTGCGGCCGTCGGGGCCGGGGAGGTGGCGGCCGCGGGCGTGGATCCACCGCGTCTCGCCGTCGGGGAGCACGATCCGGTACTCGACGTCGTACTCGCCGGCGGTGTCGACGGCGGACTGCAGCGCTTCCGCGTGCCACCGCGCGTCGTCCGGGTGCACGCGGGCGTTGAACGCGTCCAGCGACTCGGTGAAGGTCGCCGGGTCGTAGCCGAACATCCGCTGCAGCTGCTCGTCCCAGAGCAGGCGTCCGGTGACCGGTTCGTAGTCGAACGTGCCGACCTGGCCGGCCTCCTTCGCCAGCTCCCAGCGCGCCCGCTCGTTCGTGTACTGGCGCTGCAGCGCGGCCAGCCGCTCCGCGACGGAGGCGTCGCCTCCGGGACATGACTCCTCGGCCGGACGGCCGCCGGTGGCGGCGTGCGTCCGGTCAGGGGATCGATCCACGGGTTACCTCTCGTCCAGGGCAGCCGCGCGTGGCTCGTCGCCGCGTTGTTCGGGCGCCGCCGGTACGCAGCAGTTATGTCACGGCCCGAGCGGGGGGCGCAACAGCCGGAGCAGGGAGTTCCGCGTCACGTCGCGGGGACGACCAGGGTGAAGGCGGTGCTGCCGTCGTGTTCCACGTGCAACCCCGCCCGTCTCAGCAGCCTCCGGAGTCGCACCGGGTCGTCGGCTTCCGCGGTCGTGGTGGCGAGCAGCCGGGCGAGCCGACCCTTGTGGGCCTTGTTGAAGTGGCTCACCACCGTGCGCGTGCCGTCCGGCCGCTCGCTGAGCACGTCCACGGTGACCGCGCCGGGCACCGGGGCGAGCGCGGCGTAGGAGCCGCTGCGCAGGTCGACGACGAGGTCGTCGACCGCGCCGAGGACGGGGGTGAGCACCGGCTTCCACAGGCTGCGCAGGGTGGGCAGCCCGGGCAGGGCGGAGGTCGCGGAGAGCCGGTAGGCCGGGATCGGGTCGCCGGCCCGCACCAGCCCGAACAGCGCCGAGCCGACGGCGAGCCGCCGCTCGGCGCGGGCACGCTGCGCGCGGGTCGTCGAGGCGACGTCCAGGGCGTCGTAGAGGACGCCGGTGTAGCGCTCGATCGCCGGCCGGGTGGGGCTGGTCCACAGCGCGGCGTTGCGGGCGATCTCGTCGTCCTGCTTCGGCGACAGCCCGAGGGCGGCCCGGGACGAGGGGACGTCGTCGGCGAGCTTCACCAGGGTCTCGACCAGCTCGGTGCGCACGCCGGTGAGCTCGGGTGCGGTGAGCGCGGTCAGGTCGAGCGGGGCGCCGTCCCCGCCCGGGGCCTTGGTCTCCGACGGCGGCAGGAGAACCAGCACGGCCTACTCCCCGAGGTCCACGATCACGGGGGCGTGGTCGCTGGCGCCCTTGCCCTTGCGCTCCTCGCGGTCGATCCGGGCGTCGACCACCCGCCGCTGGAAGGCCGGGTTGCCGAGCACGAAGTCGATCCGCATGCCCTCGCGGCGCGGGAAGCGCAGCTGCGTGTAGTCCCAGTAGGTGTAGACGCCCGGGCCGGGGGCGTAGGGCCGGACGACATCGGCGTACCCGGCGTCGACGACGCGTGCGAACGCCGCGCGCTCGGCCGGCGAGACGTGCGTGGAGTGGGTGAAGACCGACATGTCCCAGACGTCGTCGTCCTGTGGCGCGATGTTCCAGTCGCCGACCAGCGCCGTGGGCAGCTCGGGCCGCTCGGCCAGCCAGCGCGACGCCGCCGTCCGCAACGCGTCGAGCCACGCCAGCTTGTAGTCCAGGTGCGGGTCGGCCAGCGCGCGGCCGTTGGGCACGTAGAGGCTCCACACCCGGACGCCGGCGCAGGTGGCTCCGATGGCCCGCGCCTCCGGCGTCGGGTCCAGCCCCTCCTTCGACGACCAGGAGGGCATGCCGTCGAAGCCGATCTCGACGTCGTCGATGCCCACCCGGGACAGGATCGCGACGCCGTTCCACTGCGAGTGGCCGACATGCGCGACCTCGTACCCCAGGGCGCTGAAGACCATCTCCGGGAACTGGTCGTCGCGGCACTTGGTCTCCTGCAGGGCCAGCACGTCGACGTCGTGCCGCTGCAGGAAGGCGGCCACGCGGTCGGCCCGGGTACGGATCGAGTTCACGTTCCAGGTCGCCAGGCGCATGGCGACCGACCCTACTTACAGCTGGACGGGGACCTCGCCCCTGGCGGCCATCCGGGCGCGCAGCCGCTCGCGGCTCTCCACGAACTTGGTCGCCTGCGCGTCGAGACCGGTCAGGAAGGCCGCCAGCTCCTCGCGGGCCCGCTCGCCCTCGGGCCCGAGATCGCTGCGCTCGAAGACCTTCCAGGTGCGCAGGATGGGGGCGACGACCTCGTCGTGGTGCAGCCGCAGGTCGTAGATGCCGGCCTTGGCGATGATCGTCGAATTCTTGCGGAAGTTGGCCATGTTCGCGCCGGGCATCTCGAAGGTCATGACCTCCTTCGCCACGGCCTTCATCATCTCGTCCGGGTCGATGTCGAACGCCGCGGTGACGAGGTTCCGGTAGAAGATCATGTGCAGGTTCTCGTCGGTCGCGATGCGGGCGAGCAGCTTGTCGGCGATCGGGTCGCCGGTGGCCCGGCCGGTGTTGCGGTGCGAGACGCGGGTCGCGAGCTCCTGGAACGACACGTAGGCGATCGCCTCGAGCGAGCTCTTGTCGCCGGAGTCGTAGCCGGTGGTCATGTAGTCCATCCGGGCCCGCTCCAGCTCGACCGGGTCGACCCCGCGGGTGACCACCAGGTAGTCGCGAAGCGCGACGCCGTGCCGGCCCTCCTCCGCCGTCCAGCGCCCGACCCACTGCCCCCAGGCGCCGTCGCGGCCGAACCGGGTGGCGATCTCGCGGTGGTAGCTCGGCAGGTTGTCCTCGGTCAGCAGGTTGACGAACATCGCGGCCTTCGCCGTCGCGTCCAGCCGGGACTGCTCGGGCGACCAGTCCTCGCCGCCGAGGAAGGCGAAGTTCCGCCCCTCGTCCCAGGGGACGTAGTCGTGCGGGTGCCACTCCTTGGCCATCCGGATGTGCCGGTCGAGGTTCTCCGCGACCACCGGCTCGAGCTCGATGAGCACCGCGCTCTGCGGATCGGTCCTGGACATCCGTGCACCTCCGGGAATCTGCCTACGCCTACGTAACCTACGGCTCCGTAACCGCCGCCGCGACGCCTCCGGCGTGTCGCCCGCGCGGGGGGTACGCGGCCACCCGGCGGCCGCCGGGCGTCGTCGGCGCCGGTTCGGTGGGACCATGGGTCGGTGACCTCGGAGTGCGCAGCGACGGCCGACCGGTGAGTTCCGCGCCCGCGGCACCGGCCGGACCGCCGTCCGCGGCTCCTCCGCCCCGGTCCGGCAGGCGGCGTGCCGGCAGCCTCCGTGCCGCGCTCGGCTGGACCGTCCTCAACGCCGCCGTCCCCGGTACCGCCTTCCTGGCGGCCGGTCGCCGCGTGCTCGGTGGGGTCGTCCTGGGGCTGTTCCTGCTGCTGGCGGCGGGCGGGCTCTGGCTGGCCACCGGTGGCCAGCGCTCCGCGGTCCGGGCGGCGGTGGACACCGAGTGGCTGCTGTGGATCGTCGGGGGCGTCGGCGTCCTGGCCCTGCTGTGGTGCCTCTCGGTGGTCGCGGGCTACCTGCTCCTCGTCCCCCGCGGCCTCGGTCGCGGCAAGCGCGTCCTCGGCGGCGTGGTGGTCGTGGGGCTGGTCGTGGCAGTCGTCACCCCGGCGGTGGCGGCGGGCCGGATCGGGCTGGTGCAGCGCGACCTCATCGCCGACGTCTTCACCGACGACGGCAGGTCGGCGACCGTCGACGAGGACCGGAACCCGTTCGGCGACAAGGGGCGGGTGAACATCCTCCTGCTCGGCGGCGACGGCGGCGAGGGGCGCGAGGGCGTGCGCACCGACACCGTCATCGTGGCCAGCGTCGACACCGGCGACGGCACGACGACGCTGTTCAGCCTGCCCCGGAACCTCGAGGACCTGCCCTTCCCGGACGACAGCCCGCTCGGCGACCTGTACCCCGACGGCTTCGACGCGGGGTCCGAGAGCGAGAGCCTGCTCAACGCCGTCTACCGCAACGGGCCGGCCATGTACCCCGACGTCCTCGGCGCGACCGACGACGCCGGTGCGGACTTCCTCAAGCTCGGGGTCGGCGAGGCGCTCGGCCTGGAGATCGACTACCACGTGCTGATCAACCTGGAGGGGTTCAGCCGGCTCGTCGACGCGCTCGGCGGCATCACGGTGAACGTCAACTACTGGGTGCCGATCGGCGGCGAGCCCACGCTGGGCGTGCTCCCCGACGACTACATCGCGCCCGGGCCGGACCAGCGCCTGGACGGAGCCACCGCGCTCGCCTTCGCGCGCGGCCGCTTCGGGCTCACCGACTACGACCGCATGGACCGGCAGCGCTGCGCGATCGACGCGATCGTCGACGCCGCCGACCCGATGACGCTGCTGCGCAAGTACCAGGAGATCGCCCGCACAACGAAGGATGTCGTCTCCACCGACATCCCGCGCTCGGTCCTGGACGACCTGGTCGACCTGGCCTTCCTCGTCAAGGACGCCGACATCCGCAGCGTCGTCTTCGACCCTTCGGTGATCGATCCGGCCTATCCGGACTACGACGAGATCCGGCGGATCGTCTTCGCGGCGCTCATGACGCCGGACGGGCCCGACTCGGCCACCCCGCCGCCCGACGACGCCGGGGACGGCGACCCGGTCGGCACGGGCGGGGCCCCGCAGAGCGGTTCCACCGCCACGCCCTCGACGAGCACCACCGAGCCGCCGGTGCGGCCGAGCGACATCGGTGACGCCTGCGCCTACGACCGCGCCCAGGCCGCGGAGGCGCGGGCCGCCGGCAAGCCGCCCACGCGCCGCTGACCCACACCGCGGGTCACATCGCGGCGAGCTGGAGCAGGTTGCCGCAGGTGTCGTCGAGCACCGCCGTCGTGACCGGGCCCATCTCGGTCGGTGGCTGGGTGAAGCGCACCCCGAGCCCGGTCAGCCGGTCGTACTCGGCCTGCACGTCGGCGACGGTGAAGGAGTTGTAGGGGATGCCCTCGGCGACCAGCCCGTCCTTGTACGCCCTGGCGACCGGGTTCTCGTCGGGCTCCAGGACGAGCTCCACGCCGTCGGGCTGCTCGGGCGAGACGACGGTGAGCCAGCGGTGCTCGCCCATCGGGATGTCGTTCTTCTTCACGAAGCCGAGGACGTCGGTGTAGAAGCGCAGGGCCTTCTCCTGGTCGTCGACGAAGACGCTGGTCAGGGTGATCCGCACGGGGTCCTCCTAGGGGTTCGCTCCCGGGGGCGGGGGCTCGGGGTCGAGGCGCCAGCGGTCGGTGATGGCGCGCAGGGGAGAGGTGTCGAGGTCGTGGAACTTGTAGCGGCCCTCCCGCCGGGTCCGGACCAGCCCGGCCCTCTCCAGGACGTCGAGGTGCTGGGAGACGGCCTGGCGGGAGGAGGTGGACCCGTGGCGGGTGATCAGCCGGGTGACGAGCTCGTACAGGGTCTGGCCCGAGCGCTCCTGCAGCTCGTCGAGGAGCGCTCGTCGGGTGGGGTCGGCGAGCGCCTTGAACACGTCGCCCACGACCACGACGATAGGCAAGCAACCGCTTGCCTGACAAGCCCGGGCGGACCGGCGCGGTGCGGGCGCGGGAGGATGTCCGTCGTGGCCACCGTCGACGTCCGTGCGGAGACCGGCGTGGACACCGCGTTGCGTGCCGACCTGCTCGCCTGCTGGACCGACGTGAGCAACGCCGGCGGCGCGGTCGGCTTCGTGCCGCCGGTGACCCCCGACGACGTCGCTCCGGCGCTGGAGCGGCTGGTCGAGGGGGTCGCCTCGGGGCGGGACGTGCTGTGCGTGCTGACCGTGGACGGCGTCCTCGCGGGTTTCGCGGTCCTCGTCGGGTCGTCGTCCCCGCTGCGCCGGCACTGGGCGACGGTCCTGCGGGTGCAGGTGCACCCCTCCCGGCAGGGCACCGGCCTCGGGCGGGCGCTCATGGAGGGCGTCCACCGCATCGCCGTCGGGCGCGGGTGGGAGTTCCTCACGCTCAGCGCGCGCGGGGGCACCGGGGTGGACGGCTTCTACCGGGGCCTCGGCTACACGGAGTTCGGCCGGCTGCCCGGAGCCGTGCGGGTCGCCCCCGGGGACGACCGCGACGAGATCCTGCTGATCCGCCGGCTGCAGGCCCCCGTCCCCGAGCAGCCGCGCGCTCTGGTAGACCCGGGGTCATGACCCCCGGCTCTCCCGACCGCACGCCCGACCACGGCCGCACCCCCGAGCAGGCCAGGGTCCGGCAGATCGCGCTGTTCGTCGTCGGGATCGCCGTCGTCCTGCTGGTCTCGTCGGTAACCTGGTTCGGCAGCGACAGGGCGGGCTGGGGCGTGGCCCAGCTGGTGGTCGCCGTCGTGGTGGCGGTCGTGGGCGCGGTCCTGTACCGGCGGGCCTCGGACGGTCGGGGGCGATAGGTCCGTCGCCGGACCCGGTCACCTGGTCGTCGGCCTGGCCCGGCGGACGACGAACGGCCCGATCGCCAGCAGGTCCACGGGCGCCGAGCCGAAGCACTCCAGAGCGTCCCGCGGATCGTCCACCATGGGGCGCCCGGCGGTGTTCAGGCTGGTGTTCACCACCACGGGCAGGCCGGTGCGGCGCTCGAAGGCGGAGATCATCCGGTGCACGAGCGGCTGGGTGTCCGGGTCGATGGTCTGGATGCGCGCGGTGCCGTCGACGTGCGTGACGGTGGGGATGCGCTCGCGCCACTCCTCGGCGACGTCGTGCACGAAGAGCATGTACGGCGAGGGGATCGGGCCGCGGCTGAAGATCTCGGCGGCCCGCTCCAGCAGCACCATCGGCGCCACGGGCCGGAACTGCTCGCGGCCCTTGACGTCGTTCATCCGCTCGAGGTTGGCCTCGAACCCGGGGTGGGCGAGCAGCGACCGCTGGCCCAGCGCCCGCGGCCCGTACTCGCTGCGGCCCTGGAACCAGGCGACGATGCCGTTGTCGGCGAGCACCTCGGCCACCGCCTCGGCGACGTCGTCGGGCCGCTCGTAGGCGATGGCGGCGGTCTGCAGCCGCCGCTCGATCTCCTCGTCGCTCCACCCCCGGCCGAGCGCCGCGCCGGGCATCGGCTCGGTGCGGTCGCCGAGTTCGGCGGCGACGTGCAGGGCGGCGCCGAGCGCGGTGCCGGCGTCACCGGCGGCCGGCTGCACCCACACCTGCTCGAACGGGCTCTCCGCGAGGATCCGGGTGTTCGCCACGCAGTTGAGCGCGGTGCCGCCGGCCATCGTGAGGGTGCGCTCTCCGGTCTGCTCGTGCAGCCAGCGGGCGAGGTCGACCAGCACCTCCTCCAGGCGGGTCTGCACGCTGGCGGCGAGGTCGGCGTGCGCCTCGGTCCACTGCTCGTCCTTGCCCAGGCGCGGGGCGAACTCGGTGAAGTCGATCCGCTCGGTCCGGAACCCGCCGTCGTCGGTGGCCCGGATCAGCTCGGACAGCTCGCCGAGGAAGCGTGGCTTGCCGTAGGAGGCCATCGCCATGACCTTGAACTCGTCGGAGCTGCGCAGGAAGCCGAGGTGGTCGGTGAGCTCCTCGTACATCAGGCCCAGCGAGTGGGGGAGGGCCTGGCCGGCGAGGATCTCCAGCTGCCCGTCGACGTAGCGGCCGGCCAGGTGGCTGTGCGCCTCGCCGCGGCCGTCGAGCACCAGGACGGCGTTGTCCCGCTGCGGAGCCGCCTGCCCGGCCGACGCCGCGTGCGCCACGTGGTGCTTGACGAAGCGCACCTTCGCCGGGTCGAGGCCGGGGAGCGCGTGGGCGAGGAAGTCCGGCGCCATCTCGGCGTACTTCCTGCGCATCGTGTCGCCATCGTCGAACAGGCCGGTGTCCTCCGGCGTCGTCATCAGGCCCGGGTCGAAGGAGTAGGCGACGGCGTCGAGCTCCTCGGGGCGGATGCCGGCCTCTTGCAGGCACCACGCGGCCGACAGCTCCGGCAGTTCCCAGGCGCTCCACGGCAGCGGCCGCTTGCCGTGCTTGCGCCGGCTGAACCGCTCCTCCTCCGCGGCGGCGACGGTCCGCCCGTCGACGACGAGCGCTGCGGCCGGGTCGTGGTAGATCGCGTTGATGCCGAGGACCTTCACCTGGTGCTCCTCCCGGCCGGGCGGTGAGGGGAGGGGTGCCCGGGCGCTCTGCAGCGATCATGCGGGCGGCGGGTCGGAGTCGCAGGTCGGAGCGGACGCCGCCGGCGGCCCGGGAGCGCCGCTCCGGTGGGATGCTCGGGGTGTGACCGACAGCACAGCGGGCGCACCCGCGAGCCCCGAGGAGCTCGCGGCCGCCTTGGAGCGCAGCGGCTACCTCCCCGACCAGGGGCTGGCCACGGCCGCCTACCTGGCGTTGGCCATGCAGCGGCCGCTGTTCCTCGAGGGCGAGGCCGGGGTGGGCAAGACCGCGCTGGCGCACGCGCTGGCAGAGGTCACCGGCCGGCCCATCTACCGGCTGCAGTGCTACGAGGGCCTGGAGGCCAGCCAGGCCCTGTACGACTGGGACTTCGGTCGCCAGCTCCTGCACCTGCGGGCCGCCGAGGCGGCGCACGCCGTCGACGACCCCGCCGCCCTGGAGGCCTCGCTCTACGACCGGCGCTTCCTGCTCGCCCGCCCGCTGCTGCAGGCGCTCGAGGACTCGCCGTCGGTCCTGCTGGTCGACGAGATCGACCGTGCCGACGACGAGTTCGAGGCATTCCTGCTCGAGCTCCTGTCCGACTTCACGATCTCGATCCCCGAGCTGGGCACCGTCCGCACCGAGCACCCGCCCCTGGTGGTGCTCACCTCGAACCGGACCCGGGAGGTGCACGACGCCCTCAAGCGGCGCTGCCTGTACCACTGGCTGGCGCATCCGGACTTCGAGCGCGAGGTGGCCATCCTGCGGGCCCGGCTGCCGGAGGTGACCGAGCGGCTGGTGCGGGAGGTGGCGCGGGCGACGGCGACGCTGCGCACCCTCGACCTGCTCAAGCCGCCCGGCGTCGCCGAGGCGCTGGACTGGGCGACGGCGCTGCACACGCTCGGGGCGCGGGAGCTGGACCCGGACGTCGCCGCCCGCACGCTCGGCGCGGTGCTGAAGTACCGGGAGGACACCGAGCGGGTCCAGCTGCAGGTGGGGGGAGCGCTGTTCGGTGCTCGGTGATCCAGGTGCCTAGCGACGTCGTCGGGACGGTGGTGGGCTTCGCGCGCACCCTGCGGGCGGCCGGGGTGCCGGCCTCCCCGGACCGCGTCGAGGCGATGCTCGCCGCGGTGGGCCACCTCGACGTGCTGTCGCCGTCCGACGTCTACTGGGCCGGCCGGCTGACGCTGTGCGGCAGCCCCGACGATCTCGACCGCTACGACGGCGCGTTCGCCGCCTGGTTCGGCGGCGAGCGGCCACGCCGGGCGCAGACCGCGGGGCCCGAGCGGCGGGTGGTCTCGGTGATGGCGCCGCTGGACGCCGGCACCGGTGACGACGAGGGCGCGCCGGCGGCGCAGGAGCTCGCGGTGCGCGCCAGCGCAGCCGAGGTGCTCCGGCACCGGGACGTCGGGGAGCTGACCGTCGCCGAGCGCGAGCACCTGCGCCGGCTGTTCGCGCTGCTGCGGCCGGCCGCGCCGATGCGTCCCTCGCGGCGGCGCGGCCCGGACCGGTGGGCGCCGTGCACCCCGGCCGCACCGTGCGCCGGGCCCTGCGCGACGGCGGCGAGGTGGGCCGGCTCCTGCGCCACCGGCGCTCGTCCCGGCCCCGCCGCGTGGTGCTGCTGGTGGACGTCTCCGGCTCGATGAGCCCCTACGCCGACGCGTTGCTGCGCTTCGCGCACGTGGCGGTGCGGGCCCGCCCCGGCTCGACCGAGGTCTTCACCGTCGGCACCCGGCTGACCCGGGTCACCCGGGAGCTGCGGCTGCGCGACCCGGACCGGGCGCTGGCCGCCGGCGGCTCGGCGATCCCGGACTGGTCGGGCGGCACCCGGCTCGGCGAGGTGCTCAAGGCCTTCCTCGACCGCTGGGGGCAGCGCGGGACCGCGCGGGGCGCCGTCGTCGTCCTGTGCAGCGACGGCTGGGAGCGCGGGGACGCCGGCCTGCTCGGCGAGCAGATGGCCCGGTTGGGGCGCCTGGCGCACGCGGTGGTGTGGGTGAACCCGCACAAGGGCCGGGCCGGGTACGAGCCGCTCACCGCGGGCATGCAGGCGGCGCTGCCCTCGGTCGACCACTTCGTGGCCGGACACAGCCTGGCCGCGTTCGAGGAGCTGACAGGAGTGATCGCGAATGCGTGAGAAAGGACCCCGTCCTCCTCATCCTTCGCAGGCTCGGGACGAGCCTCGGGACGGGGCCGGAAAGGATCAGTCGAATGCGCGATGTTCTTGAGGAGTTGGTCGGCTGGTGGCAGGCGGGGGAGACCGTCGGGGTGGGCACCGTCGTCGCCACCTGGCGCTCCGCGCCCCGGCCGGCCGGGGCCTCGATGCTGGTCGGGCCCGACGGCACCGCGGTGGGCAGCGTCTCGGGTGGCTGCGTCGAAGGCGCAGTGTACGAGGAGGCGCGGGACGCCGTCGACACCGGTGCGCCGGCGCTGCGCCGCTACGGCGTCAGCGACGACGACGCCTTCGCCGTCGGGCTGACCTGCGGCGGGATCCTCGACGTGTTCGTCGAACCGGTCTCGCGCGAGTCCTTCCCGGAGCTGGGGGCGGTCAAGGAGTCGGTCGACCGGCACGAACCCGTCGCCGTCGTCACGTGCGTGACCGGTCCGGAGGACCGCGTGGGCCGGCGGATGGTGCTCTGGCCGGACCGGACGTCGGGCAGCCTGGGACTGCAGCGCCTCGACGACGCGGTCACCGCCGACGCCCGCGGCATGCTCGCGGCCGGCCGCACCGGCATGCTGCACGTCGGCCACGACGGCGAGCGCCGCGGCGACGACCTGACGCTGTTCGTCAACTCCTTCGCCCCGCGCGCCCGGATGGTCGTGTTCGGCGCGATCGACTTCGCCGCCGCCGTCGCCCGGCTCGGGGCGTTCCTCGACTACCGGGTCACCGTCTGCGACGCGCGTCCGGTCTTCGCCACCCCGAAGCGCTTCCCGGACGCCGACGAGGTGGTCGTCGACTGGCCGCACCGGTACCTGCAGGAGGAGGTGGACGCCGGCCGGGTCGACGAGCGCACGGTGCTGTGCGTGCTCACCCACGACCCGAAGTTCGACGTCCCGCTGCTGGAGCTCGCGCTGCGGCTCCCGGTCGCCTACGTCGGGGCGATGGGCTCCCGGCGCACGCACGACGACCGCCTGGACCGGCTGCGCGAGGCCGGTCTGGAGGAGGCGGAGCTCGCCCGGCTGGCCTCGCCGATCGGCCTGGACCTGGGCGCCCGGACGCCGGAGGAGACCGCGGTGTCGATCGCGGCCGAGATCATCGCGGGCCGCTGGGGCGGCTCCGGCGAGCGGCTGGCCGAGACGGAGGGGCCCATCCACCGGACCGCCGAGCGCTGACGCCCAGGTCGGCCGACGAAGGTGTGGCCTAAATCACTCGGACAGGACAGACTCCACTCAGAGCCGGTGGCGACCGGGGCCCACCGGGCGATCTGAGCGATCCGAGCGGAGGATCCGTGACCCGAATCTCGATGCGTGTCGACGGGGTGACCTACACCGACGACGTCGAACCCAGGACCCTGCTGGTCCACCACCTGCGCGAGCAGCTGGGCAAGGTCGGCACGGTCGTCGGCTGCGACACCAGCAACTGCGGCGCGTGCACCGTGCACCTGGACGGCGAGGCGGTGAAGAGCTGCACGGTGCTGGCGGTCCAGGCCGACGGCAGCGAGGTCACCACCATCGAGGGCCTGGCCGGCTCCGACGGCTCGCCGGACGGCGCGCTGCACCCGGTGCAGAAGGCGTTCCACGAGCTGCACGGCCTCCAGTGCGGCTACTGCACCCCCGGGATGATCATGGCCGCGGTCGACCTCCTCGGCGACAACCCGGACCCCAGCGAGGACGAGGTGCGGGAGGGCATCGAGGGCAACCTCTGCCGCTGCACGGGCTACCAGAACATCGTCCGTGCCGTGCAGCAGGCGGCCCGGGAGATGAACGCGGGGGCCCAGGCATGACCGCCGTGGAGGACCGGGCCGCCCAGGCGCCGGTCAAGGAGGTCGGGCAGGCTCGCCGGCGCAAGGAGGACGCCCGGCTGATCACCGGCCGGACGACGTGGACCGACAACCTGGTGCTGCCGGGGATGCTCCACCTCGCCGTCGTCCGCACCCCGGTCGCGCACGCCCGGATCACCGCCGTCGACGTCGAGGCGGCGCGCTCGGCGCCCGGCGTCGTCGCCGTCTACACCGGCCGGGACTTCGCCGAGGAGCAGGGATCGATCCCGTGCGCCTGGCCCGTGACGCCGGAGATGGCCAACCCCGGCCACCCGTCGGTCGCCGTCGACGAGGTGAACCACGTCGGCGAGGCGGTCGCGGTCATCGTCGCCCGCAGCAAGGTCGCCGCGCAGGACGCCGTCGAACTGGTCGACGTCGACTACGAGCAGCTACCCGTCGTCCTCGACATGGAGCAGGCCGTCGGGCAGGAGCCGGAGCTCTGCCACGCGCACCTGTCGTCCAACGAGAGCTTCCGGTGGATCTTCGACGCGGGCGAGGCCGGCACCGGCGAGGACACCGACCGGGCGTTCGCCGACGCCGACGTGGTGGTGAGCCGGCGCTTCGTGCAGCAGCGGCTGATCCCGGCGTTCATGGAGCCGCGGGCCACCGTCGTCCAGCCGCAGGGCGACAACTACACGATCTGGTCCTCGACCCAGGTGCCGCACATCCTGCGGGTCATGCTGGCGATGATCACCGGCATCCCGGAGCACAAGCTGCGCGTCATCGCCCCCGACGTCGGCGGCGGGTTCGGCGGCAAGCTGCAGGTGACGCCCGAGGAGGTGCTCACGCTCCTGGTGGCGCGGCGGCTCGGCAAGCCGGTCAAGTGGGCCGAGACCCGCAGCGAGTCGCTGATGAGCGCCCACCACGGCCGCGACCAGATCCAGTACGTCGACATCGCCGCGGACCGGGACGGCATGGTCAAGGGTCTCAAGGTGCACATCCTCTCGGACATGGGCGCCTACCTGCGCCTGGTCAGCCCGGGGGTCCCGATCCTCGGCGCGTTCATGTACCCGGGGATCTACAAGTTCCCGGCCTACCGCTTCGACTGCCAGGGCGTCTTCACCAACAAGACGCCGACCGACGCCTACCGCGGGGCCGGGCGGCCCGAGGCCACCTTCGCCATCGAGCGGATCATGGACGAGCTCGCCGTCGAGCTCGGGATGGACCCGCTGGAGCTGCGCCGGAAGAACTGGATCGGGGCCGAGGAGTTCCCGTTCACGACCGTCGCCGGGCTCGAGTACGACAGCGGCGACTACGGCGAGGCCACCCGGCAGGCGCTGGAGCTGCTCGGCTACGACGAGCTGCGCGAGGAGCAGCGCCGCCGTCGCGAGTCGGGCGATCCGGTGCAGCTCGGCATCGGGTTCTCGACGTTCACCGAGATGTGCGGGCTGGCGCCGTCCCGGGTGCTGGGCTCGCTCGACTACGGGGCCGGCGGCTGGGAGCACGCCTCGATCCGGATGCTGCCCACCGGCAAGGTCGAGGTGGTCACCGGCTCGACGCCGCACGGGCAGGGGCACGAGACGGCGTGGAGCCAGCTGGTCGCCGACGAGCTGGGCGTCCCGTTCGAGGACGTCGAGGTGCTGCACGGCGACACCGCCATCTCCCCGCGCGGGCTGGACACCTACGGCTCGCGCTCGCTCGTCGTCGGCGGCGCGGCGGTGGTGAACGCCGCGCAGAAGGTCGTGAGCAAGGCCCGGAAGGTCGCCGCGCACCTGCTCGAGGCCGCCGAGGAGGACCTGCAGTTCGAGGGCGGGTCGTTCTCGGTGCGGGGCACGCCCGGCACCGCGATGTCGATCCAGCAGGTCGCGCTGGCCACCTTCGCCGCGCACGACTTCCCCGAGGGGGTGGAGCCCTCGATCGACGCGGACGCCACGTTCGACCCGGTCAACTTCTCCTTCCCGCACGGCACGCACGTCTGCGCGGTGGAGGTCGACACCGAGACCGGCATGGTGAAGATCCGGAAGTACGCGTGCGTGGACGACGTCGGGACGATCGTGAACCCGCTGATCGTCGAGGGGCAGGTGCACGGCGGGCTGGCGCAGGGCATCGCGCAGGCGCTGTACGAGGAGGCCGTCTACGACGCCGACGGCAACCTCACCACCGGCACGTTCGTCGACTACCTCGTCCCCTCGGCGGCCGACCTGCCGCACTTCGACACCGGGAACACGGTGCACGTCGCGCCCGGCAACCCGATCGGGGCGAAGGGCGTCGGCGAGGCCGGGTGCATCGCCTCGACGCCGGCGGTCGTGAACGCCGCGCTGGACGCCGTGCGCCATCTGGGGGTCTCGGACATCCGGATGCCGCTGACCCCCGAACGGGTGTGGCGGGCCCTGCAGTCAGGTGGTGACGGCGGTGATCGCGCCACCGCCGGCACCAACGCCTACGGCGGCGCGCAGACCGAGACCACCACCGGTGTCGCGACGCCGGAGTCCTCGCTGGGAGGCGACCGATGATCCCCGCTGCCTTCGACTACGCCCGGCCGACCACGGTGGACGAGGCGCTGGCCGCCATGGCGGAGGGCGGTGAGGACGCCAAGGTGCTCGCCGGCGGGCAGTCGCTGATCCCGGTCATGCGGCTGCGGCTCGCCGCGCCGTCGCTCGTCGTCGACCTGGGGCGGGTGGCCGAGCTCCGCGGGGTCCGTGACGACGGCGACGCGATCGTGATCGGAGCGATGACCACCCACTCGGACGTGCTCGCCGATCCGCTGATCGCCCAGCACGCGCCGCTGGTCGCCGAGGCCACCGGCACCGTCGCCGACCGGCAGGTGCGGCACCGCGGCACCTTCGGCGGCGCGCTGGCCCACGCCGACCCGGCCGGTGACCTGCCGGCGGTGGCGCTGGCGCTGGACGCCGAGTTCGTCGTCGCCAGTGCTGCCGGGCGGCGGACGGTGCCGGCCCGGGAGTTCTTCGTGGACTACCTGACCACCGCGCTGGGCGAGCAGGACCTGCTGGTGGAGGTGCGCATCCCGAAGCTCACCGGGCAGTGGGGGATGCGCTACGAGAAGTTCCATCGGGTGGCCCAGGCGTGGGCGATCGTGGGCGTCGCCGCGGCGGTGCGGCGGGAGAACGGGCACATCGCCGAGGCGCGGATCGGGCTGACCAACATGGGCCCGGTCCCGCTGCGGGCGACGGCGGCCGAGCAGGCGCTGGCCGGGGCGGGCGCCGGGGGCGGGGCGATCGCCGAGGCGGCCGGTCGCGCCGCCGACGGCACCCAGCCCAGCGACGACCTCAACGGCCAGGCCGACTACCGCGAGCACCTGGCGCGGGTGCTGACCCGGCGGGCGGTCACCGCGGCGGCCGGGCTCTAGGGGTTTCACGTGCAACTGGAGAACTCGTTCACCGTGCCCGTGCCGATCGACGAGGCGTGGCGGGTGCTGCTGGACATCGAGCGGATCGCGCCGTGCATGCCGGGCGCCGCGCTCGACTCGGTCGAGGGCGACGACTTCACCGGCCGGGTGAAGGTGAAGCTCGGCATGATCAACCTGACCTACACGGGCAAGGCGTCGTTCGTGGAGAAGGACGAGGCGGCGCACCGGGCGGTCATCGACGCGCGGGGCAAGGACCAGCGGGGGAACGGCACGGCGGCCGCCGTCGTGACCGCGACCCTGGCGCCCGAGGGGGACCACACGCGGGTCGACGTCATGACCGACCTGAACATCACCGGGCGGCCGGCGCAGTTCGGCCGCGGGGTGATGACCGACGTCGGCAACAAGCTGCTCGGTCAGTTCGCCGACAAGCTGGCCGAGCAGCTGGGGGCGGGAGAGGAGGAGGCGCCGTCGACGACGCCCCTGGTCGCTGCTCCCGAGCCGGCCCCGACGGTGCCGGCTGCTGCGGCGGCGCCGACCGCTGCTCCGGCGCGGGCTGCTCCGGCGGCCGAACCGGAGCCGATCAACCTGCTGGAGGTCGCCGGAGGGGCCGCGGCGGCCCGCTACGCCGGGCCGGCGGCCGCGCTCGCCGTCGCCCTGCTGATCGTCTGGTTGGTCCGCCGCCGCGGGTGAGTTCCGTCAGGCGCGGGTCCGGAGCAGGTCGTTGTCGACGACGGCGGCCAGCCCGAGCGTCTTGTAGCCGACCTCGTCGAACAGCACGGTGACCCGGTCGTCCTCGACGCGCATGACCACGCCCGCGCCCCACTCGCTGTGCTCCACCGGCGTCTCGACGGGGAAGGGCGTGTCCTGCGGCGCTGCGTCGGCGTGCTCGTGGGCGGTGCCGGCGGTGCAGGTGTCGCAGTTGCCGCACGGCTCGTCGAGCTGCTCGCCGAAGTAGCCGAGCAGGAACTGCCGGCGGCACTCGGTGGTCTCGGCGTAGCCGCGCATCATCTCGACGCGGCTCTGGTCGACCTTCTCGTGGTGCTCGGCGAGCTCGCGGGCCTGCTGGGCGGCCTCGCCGGGTGCTGGGGCGCCGTCGGCCGGGTGCGCTGCGCCCTCCTCGTCGAGGACGATGGCGGAGACCTGCTCGAGCAGGTTGAGGTCGCGGACCAGCGGGGTGGCGGCCCGGCCGGTCTCCTCGCGGAGCGTCGGGACGTCGACGCCGTCCTCCAGGTCTGCGGCGTGGGCGGCGGCGACCAGCCCCGCGACCTGCTGGAGCTCCTCCTCGGCGGGGGCGCCGGCGGCGAAGAAGCGGCGCAGGCCGAGGTCCTCCTGGCGGTAGACGAGGACGGCGAGCGCCGGTTCCCCGTCGCGGCCCGCCCGGCCGATCTCCTGGTAGTAGCTGTCGATGGAGTCGGCAGGTTCCGCGTGGACGACGAAGCGGGTGTCCGGCTTGTCGATGCCCATGCCGAAGGCGGTGGTGGCGACGACGACGTCGAGTTCGTCCTCCATCCACGCGCGCTGGGTCTCCTCGCGGTCTCCCTTGTTGAGGCCGGCGTGGTAGTACCGCGCCCGGAGCCCACGCTCCTCGAGCTCGGCGGCGATGGTCTCGGTGCCCTTGCGGGTGGCGCTGTAGACGATGCCCGGGCCGCGACCCTCGCCCACCTCCGTGAGCACCCGGTCCAGGACGCCCTGCTCCTTGGCGTGGGCGTCGGCGTGGTGGTCGACCTCCAGTCGGATCTCCGGCCGGTCGAAGCCCGCGACGACGACGGCGGGGTCGGTCATGCCGAGGCGTTCGACGATCTCCGCGCGCACGGGCGGGGCGGCGGTCGCGGTGAGCGCCAGGACGGTGGGGGAGCCGAGCTGCTCGACGGCGGTGCCGAGGCGGAGGTAGTCGGGGCGGAAGTCGTGTCCCCAGGCGGAGACACAGTGCGCCTCGTCGACGACGAACAGCGCGGGGTGGGCGGCTGCGAGGGCCTCGACGACGTCGGCCTTGGCGAGCTGCTCGGGTGCCAGGAACAGGTAGCGGACAGTTCCGTCACCGAGCTGCTCGAGCGCCTCGCGCTGATCGCCGGGCGACATCGTCGAGTTCAGCTGAGCGGCCCGGCCGGCCTGCTCCTCCAGGTCGGTGAGCCGCTCGACCTGGTCGCGCTGGAGGGCGATGAGCGGGGAGACCACGACGACCGGTCCGTCGAGGAGCTGACCGGCGACCTGGTAGATCGCGGTCTTGCCCGCGCCCGAGGGCAGGACGGCGAGGGTGTCGCGCCCGCCGACGACCGCTTGCATGGCCTCTTCCTGGCCAGGCCGGAACTCCTCGAAGCCGAGGATCTCGCGGGCGAACTCGCGGATCCGCCGGGTGCGGACCGACGCGGTCGCCCCTGCGGGGTTCTCCTCTGCGGTGTCGGCGTCGGAGTCGGCGTCGGACGGGGCGGAGGACGAGGCACGCGGCACCGGCTCCCTGTCCCCGGTGCCCGGGCGCGGCAAACGGTGCCGGACGTCACCGTGCCGGTTCGTCGCCGGTTCGCTGCCGGTTCGTGCTGGGCGGAGGCGCCGTCGTCCCGCGCACGTTCCCGCGGGAACGTCTGCTCCGGCCTCTGCTCACGAGGGGCCCGCTCCCCAGGGCTGTCCCACCCCTGCTCGGCCACCCGATGGCGCCGATCCAGGCGTTCCCGCGGGAACGCCCCGTTCGGACGCGCCCGCTGCCTCCGTCGCCAGCCGGCGCGCGAGGTCGCGGTTGGTCATGAGGACACCGATCGCGTACGCCATGTCGAGCCGCTCGTAGGGCGCCGGTGCCGGTGCTGCCTGGTCCGGAGCGCCATCGGGGAAGAGCGCCTGGTCGATGCGTCGGCGTTCGCGCGCCACGGAGACCGCCGGTGCGGCAGGTGGCCCCGATCGGCGGCGACGTCGCGCGCCGCCACGCTGGTCCGCGGACCTCACCCGTCCTGCCGGACGGCGTTGCAGGAGCCTCGGGCCGTCCGCAGACCGACGATCGGTGGCTCCCTGGGATGCGGCCGGAGCTGAGCGCGCGCTCGGCCGCCGACCGACGGTCTCGTCCATCGGGTGCACCCCGGCGTAGGGATCGTCGCCGCTACGCGGATCCGGCGAGGGTCCGTCCACCCCCGCTGCGAAGGCTGCGTCGGCGCCGCCCCACACCCTCCGCCCGTCCGGATCGGTGACCACGACGGTGCCGTCGCGTCGGGAGACGACGAGATCGTGCTCGTGCACCAGGCCGTGGTCGACGTCGCAGAGCAGCACCATCTCCTGGATGTCGGTGCGCCCGCCGAAGATCCAGTGCCGCGTGTGGTGGGCGTGCAGGCGCTCGATCCGCGTCTCGGGGCAGCCGGGGCGGACGCATCCACCCTCGCGACGCAGCATCGCCCGCTTCTGGGCCTTGCTGGCCAGGCGTCGACGCCGCCCCAGCGCGAGGGGTTCACGTCCCCGCTCGATCATCGCCACCACGGTGGCCTCGCAGAGCATGCGGCGCGCCTGAGCGCCGGTGATCGCCGGGCCGCCCTCGATGTAGGCGCGGCCGGCGGCGGTGTCGTCGGCCAGCACGTCGGCGTCCACGTGCACGACGACCTCGCGGCGCGGTGGGTCACCGGGGCGCCGGTCGTCATCGGGGCGGGTGACCAGATCAGCGAAGGCGGTGATGCGGCGGGCGGTGGTGCGCTCCCGCACCAGTCGCGCGGACGCGTCGTCGAGGCAGCGCTGCTCGACCTCGGGGTCGACGGTGCCGCCCGCGGCGCGGGTCCGTTCGTGCTGCGCGGCGGCCTTCGTCGCCTGGGCTCGCTCACGGCGGGCGTCGCGCTCGGCCCGACCCTCGATGGCGGTCAACACCTCCGCGCCGCGATCGCCCGGCATGCGGATCTTGATCGTCAGGGTGCCGTCGTCGTCGTACCAGTGCTCGAAGGACTGCTCGCGTTGCCCGCGGTGGCCGCCCCCGCCGTCGGCGGCATCGTCGACGCGGCGCCAGGACCGGCAGAACCGCTCGGTCTGCGAGGCGGTGGCGGCCAGCGCGAACTCGAGCAGCATCTGCTCGCAGTCCGGCTCGGCGATGCGGGTCAACGCCCGCACCTTGGAGAACGACAGCCGGCCGGCGGCGAACGCGGCCTCGATCCGTGGCAGGCGGGCCAGCGCCCGTGCCACCCGCACGTGCTCGCGGGCCGTACCCGTGCCCATGCCGCACTGCCAGGCCAGCCAGTGAGCGCAGGACTTGATGCCCACCCCGGCCCAGCCGTCGCGTTCGTCGAAATCCCGCACGAGGCGCAGCCAGGAGGCGGTGGCCGCCGCCATCCGCACCGCCGCCGTGGTGATCGCCAGTGCCAGCTCGGCGAGCGTCGCCTGCTCATCGTCATTCGATCGCATGTTCGAACACTAGGACCGGGGTGTGACAGTTCTCGCAGGTGAACGACGCAGTCGGCCCCGGAGAGGCGTTCCCGCGGGAACGTGCCGGGCTGACCTGACGCAGGGAAGGTCGGCGGGCGGGCCGGGCAGGTCCAGCACCCGGCAGGAGCAGGTCTGCAGCAGTGGGCGAGAGACGTTCCCGCGGGAACGTCTCTCGCTCAGGTCAGCGGCGAGTGGCGGGAACCGACGTCGGCCCGCTCGGCGGCCGACCGCCCGGCGTACCAGCCGCCGGCATCGACCGACGCCCGGCTGCGGCTGGCGCGCACCTTCGGGAAGAGCTCGGTGACCGCCGCGTCGACGGCCTCGCGGCGGTTCCGGAGCACCGGCAGCAGGTCGAGCCCGGACTCCTCGGCGGCCGCGGTGGTGGCCTCCCGCCGGGCGGTCTGCAGCCGTTCGCCGATCCGCTGGCCGTACCCGAGCAGGAACGCCCGGCGGAACGTGCGCGAGGCGGACCGCCGGCCGTCGCGCCGCTCGGCGGCCGCCAGCGCCTGCGCGACCTGCAGCAGCAGGGAGGTGAACAGCAGCTCGACGGCGTCGAGGTCGGCTCGGGCGCCGACCAGGTTGGCGATGCCGATCCCCTGGTACCAGACGAGCCGGACGTCGTTGGCCTCGGCGACCGCCGCGAGCACCTGCATCTTGGCGCGCACGTAGGGATCGCCGACGTGCACCCGGCGGGTGGCGACATCCCCGGCCGGAGGGGCGTCCGGTGCGAGCAGCGCCACGTCCACCGCGTGCCGGGTCATGAGCTCCTGTGCCTTCGCGGTCAGGGCCTCCGCCTCCTCGGCGAACTCCGTCGACTCCGCCTTCGCGAGCAGCCCGCGGATGCGCCGCAGGGCGCGGTCGTCCCCCGGCGCCGGCGGGCCGGCCGGCTGCGTCCGCGCGGCAACCCAGCGCGACGGCGGTGGCACGAGGACGTCGATCCGTGCCGCGCCGCGCAGCACGCCGAGCAGCTGCAGCACGATCCGCCACGCCTCCGCCGGTGACCGGCGCCCCGACCGCTGCCAGGCGGCGACCACCGCACCGTCCCCGTCACCGAGGGCGCCCAGCTCGCGCAGCTGGCCCACCCAGGTCTCCGGCGCCCGCCGCTCGGCGTCGGTCCGACGGGCGTGGGCGCCGATCAGCGCGACGACCAGCGGGACCGAGCCGGTGGTCGCCTCGCGCCGGGCGGCGTGCGCGACGTCGGCCGGCTGCCAGCCCCGCTCCCAGACCTCGTCCAGCGCCTCGACCAGGGTCCGGGTGGTGAGCCCGCCGGCGTCGACGTCCGGGTACCGGTGGCCCAGGCTCGACGCCAGCTGCGCCGCCGAGGCGGCATCCGGCCGGTAGCGGAGCAGCTCCACGAGAAGGTCGTCATCGGTCACGTTCGGCATGCTGCCCCGGCGGGACGACACCGCGCCGCAGCACCTGTGGACAGCACACTCCCATCCACAGGCGAGCGATTCTCCGTGGATGCGGATCAGGACGCTCGAATCGAACCGCAGATGCGGCGGTAGAGTGCCGGCGTGCCGCACCGCTACCGCATCGCCTCGGCCGCTGCGCTCCTCGGCGTGAGCGACGACACCGTCCGCAGGTGGCTCGACGCCGGCCGGCTGACCGCGCACCGGGACGCCGGCCCGGCCACGGTCGACGGCGTCGAGCTCGCCCGTCTCGCCACCGGACTCCGCGACGCCCCCGAACCGGGCACGACGCCGTCGTCGGCCCGCAACCGGCTCACCGGGATCGTCACCGGCGTCGTGCGGGACACGGTGATGGCGCAGGTCGAGATCCAGGCGGGGCCCTTCCGTGTCGTCTCGCTCATGTCCCGGGAGGCCGCCGACGAGCTCGGGCTGGAGGTCGGGGTCCGCGCGGTCGCCACCGTCAAGGCGACCCAGGTCAGCGTGGACGTCCCGTGAAGCGCGGCGTCGCGCTGCTCGCGGCGGTCGGGCTCCTCGCCGGCTGCGGTGGCGGGGAGAGCAGCGGGGGGAGCAGTGGGACCAGCGGCACGCTCACCGTCTTCGCCGCCGCCTCCCTGGCCGACGTCTTCACCGAGCTCGGCGAGGAGCTGGAGGAGACGAACCCTGGGCTCGACGTGCGGTACACCTTCGCCGGCAGCTCCGCGCTGGCCACGCAGCTCGTCCAGGGCGCCCCGGCGGACGTCTTCGCCGCGGCGAACGAGGCGCAGATGGCCGTCGTCACGGGGGAGGGCCTGGCGGAGCAGCCCGACGTCTTCGCGGCCAACGTGCTGCAGATCGCCGTCCCGGCCGGCAACCCGGCCGGGGTCACGGGCCTGCGCGATCTGGCCCGCGAGGAACTCGCCATCGCCCTCTGCGCCCCGGAGGTGCCCTGCGGCGAGGCCGCCGAGCAGGTCCTCGCCGCGGCCGGCGTCACCGCCGCCCCGGACACGCTCGAGCAGGACGTGCGCGCGGTGGCGACCAAGGTGCGGCTCGGCGAGGTCGACGCGGGGCTCGTCTACGCCTCCGACGTGGCCGGCGCCGGCGGGGACGTCGAGGGCATCCCGGTGCCCGAGGCCGAGGAGGTGGTCAACGAGTACCCGGTCTGCGTCCTCGACGGCGCGCCCAACCCCGACGCGGCCCGCGCCTTCGTCGACCTGCTGCTGTCCGAGCGCGGCCGCCGGGCGCTGGCCGACGCCGGCTTCCGCGAGCCGTGAACCGGTCCCGCGAGGGGGCGGCCGTCCCGCTGCCGCTCGTCGTCCCCGCCGTCCTCGCCGTCGGCTTCCTGGTGCTCCCCGTCCTCGGCCTGCTGGTCCGCGCGCCGTGGTCCTCGCTGCCCCAGCAGCTCGCGGCGCCCGGCGTCGGGCAGGCGCTCCGGCTGTCCCTGCTCTCCGCGACGCTGGCGACCGCGCTCTCCCTGGTCCTCGGCGTCCCGCTGGCCTGGGTGCTCGCCCGCTCGCGCATCCGGGGGCGCAGCGTCCTCCGGGCGCTGGTCACGGTCCCCCTCGTCCTCCCGCCCGTCGTGGGCGGCGTCGCGCTGTTCCTCGTGTTCGGCCGGCAGGGCATCGTCGGCTCCTGGCTCGACGACGCCTTCGGGATCACCATCCCGTTCACCACGGCCGCCGTCGTCCTCGCCCAGACGTTCGTGGCGATGCCGTTCCTGGTGATCAGCGTCGAGGGGGCGCTGCGGGCCGCCGACGCCCGTTTCGAGGACGTCGCGGCCACGCTCGGCGCCGACAGGTGGACGACGTTCCGCACCGTCACGCTCCCGCTCGTGGCGCCCGGCATCGCCGCCGGCGCGGTCCTCTGCTGGGCCCGCGCGCTGGGCGAGTTCGGCGCCACCATCACCTTCGCCGGCAACTTCCCGGGCACCACCCAGACGATGCCGCTGGCGGTCTACCTGGCGCTGCAGCGCGAGCCCGAGGCCGCCGTCGTCCTCTC
Source organism: Blastococcus sp. CCUG 61487 (assembly GCF_005222955.1). Taxonomy (GTDB): domain Bacteria; phylum Actinomycetota; class Actinomycetes; order Mycobacteriales; family Geodermatophilaceae; genus Blastococcus. The sequence goes on from NZ_LWUA01000223.1 coordinate 84,945, forward strand.
GCTGGTCCTGCTGGCCGTCTCGCTGGCCACGCTGCTCCTGCTGCGGGACCGCTGGCTGCGGGGAGCGGCGGCGTGAGCCTCTCCGCCGACGTCGCCGTCCGCCGGGGCGCCCTCGACCTCCGGCTGCACCTGGAGGTCGCCGACGGCGAGGTGCTGGCCGTGCTGGGCCCGAACGGCGCGGGGAAGTCCACGCTGCTGCGCGTCCTCGCCGGGCTGCTGCCCCCGGACGGTGGCCGGGTGGTCGTCGACGGCCGCCAGTGGGACGACGTTCCCGCGGGAACGCACCTGTCCGCCCCGCGGCGCTCGCTCGGCATGGTGTTCCAGGACGCGCTGCTCTTCCCGCACCTGAGCGTGGCCGACAACGTCGCCTACGGGCTGCGCACCCGCGGCGTGCCCCGGGCCGACCGGCGCGCGGCGGCCGCCGCCTGGCTCGACCGCGTGGGCATCGGCGAGCTCGGCGCCCGGAGACCGGCGCAGCTGTCCGGCGGCCAGGCGCAGCGGGCGGCCCTGGCGCGGGCGCTGGTCGGTGAGCCCGCCCTGCTGCTGCTGGACGAACCGCTCTCCGCCCTGGACGCCCGCACCCGCCTCGCGGTGCGCGCCGAGCTGCGCCGGCACCTGGCGGAGTTCCGCGGCAGCACCGTGCTCGTCACCCACGACCCCGTCGACGCGATGGCGCTGGCGGACCGGGTGGTCGTCGTCGAGGACGGCGGGGTGGTCCAGGAGGGGGCGCCCGCCGACGTGGCCCGCCGGCCGCGCACCGACTACGTCGCCCGGCTGGTGGGGCTCTCGCTGCTGCCGGGGACCGGTGAGGGCGCGAGCGTGCGCCTCGACGGCGGCGGGGTGGTGGCCGTCCCCGAGGAGGTGGCCGGACCGGTCTTCGCCGCCGTCCGCCCGGAGAGCGTGGCGCTGTTCCGCAGCCACCCCGACGGCAGTCCGCGCAACGTCTGGCGGTTGCGGCTCACCGGGGCCACGCCGCACGGGACGACGGTGCGGTGCGACCTGCACGGCGAGGTCCCGCTGGTCGCCGACATCACGGCTGCCGCCTTCGCCGAGCTCGAGCTGGTGCCCGGGGACGAGGTGTGGGCGGCGGTCAAGGCCTCGGAGATCACCGTCTACGAGCGGTGACAGGGTGGGGGACATGACCACAGCAGCCGTCGTCCTGGCCGCCGGGGGCGGTCGCCGCTACGGGAAGCCGAAGGCGCTGGTCGAGTTCGAGGGCAGCCTGCTGGTCGAGCGCGCGGTGCGGACGGCGCGCGCGGCGTGCGACGTCGTCCTCGTGGTGCTCGGCGCGCAGGCGGTCGACGTCTGGCGCACCGCCGACCTCTCCGGCGCCACGGTGCTCGCGAACGCGGAGTGGGAGACCGGCATGGCCTCGTCCCTGCGCACCGGCCTCGACGGGCTGCGCGGGCTGCCCGGGACCGTCGACGCCGCCCTGATCACGCTCGTGGACATGCCGGGGATGACCCCGGAGGCGCTGACCGCGGTCGCCGCGCACGCCGGCCCCGGCGCGCTCGCCGTCGCCACGTACGAGGGGATCCGCGGCCATCCGGTGCTCCTCGGCCGCGACCACTGGGCCGGCGTGATCGCGACGGCGACCGGTGACGAGGGCGCCCGCCGGTACCTCGCCGACCGCGACGTGACGGAGGTCGACTGCACCGGCCTGGCCGATCCGACGGACCTCGACGTCCCGCCGCCCGGGGTACGGTCGACGTCGTGATCGCCCGGGTCGTGGATGAACCGCTGTCGGTGGCCGAGCACGAGGACGCCGTGGCCGACAAGCGGGCCGGCGCCGTCGTCAGCTTCGCCGGGGTGGTCCGCGACCACGACGGCGGCCGCTCGGTGACCGAGCTCGAGTACGTCGGCCACCCGACCGCCGAGCAGGTGATCCGCGAGCTGGCCGAGGAGTTCGCCGCCCGGGACGACGTGCACGCCGTGGCGGTCAGCCACCGCATCGGGCTGCTCGGGATCGGCGACGTCGCGCTGGCGTGCGCGGTCAGCGCCGCGCACCGGGGCCAGGCGTTCGCCGCCTGCGCCGACCTCGTCGACGAGGTGAAGAAGCGGCTGCCGATCTGGAAGCGGCAGGTCTTCACCGACGGCGAGGAGGAGTGGGTGGCCTGTCCGTGATGGCGGGTCGCCACCGATCTGCTTGATGGTCCTCGACCGCCCGTGGCATAACTGACCGAGCCGGCCGAGCACGTGCCGCGCTGTTCCGGGCGTCTCCGCGGTGAGCGGAGGACCGGGGGAGGCGAACGACATGGGACGGCCCTATGGCGACCGCGTCCTCGCCGGGATGCCGGTCGGGTTCATGGCGGTCGACGAGGACTGGACCATCACCCACGTCAACCCGGCCGCCGAGCGGATGCTGTTCCTCGCCGCGGCCGACCTCGTCGGGCACAACTACTGGGCGGTCTACCCGGCGAACCTCGCCAACGACTTCGGCCGGGCGTTCCGCCGGGCGATGAGCGAGCGGGTGACGACCACCGTCGAGGCGTTCTACCCCGATCCGCTCAACCGCTGGTACGACGTCGAGGCGGTGCCGGTCGACGACGACGGCGTCCACTTCTTCTTCTCCGACGTCACCGACCGCCGCGAGGCCCAGGACCGGCTGGAGATGCTCGACCGCATCGGCGCGGAGCTGGGCGGGACGCTGGACGTCGACGCCGCCGTCGCGCGCATCCCCCGGCTGGTGGCCCCCGCGCTGGCCGACGGCTGCCTGCTGACGGTCCTGGACGACGAGGGGCGGCCGCACGACGTCGGCTCCTGGCATGCCGTGGAGGACAAGCGGCCCCTGGTCGAGCGCTACGCCGCGGTCCGCCTGGCCGACCTCCCGCTCGGCGCACCGCTGATGCTCTCGCTGCTCGAGGGCGAGACCGTCACCTTCCCCGGCTCCCGAGCGCTGGAGATCCTGCCCGACGGCGAGGCCCGCCAGCTGCTGGAACAGGTGGAGGTGACCCACGGCGTCACGCTGCCGCTGCGCGGTCACGCCCGCGTGGTCGGCGCCCTCACCCTGCTCATCAGCCGGCCGCAGCCGCCCAGCGAGCGCGACCTGCGGACCGCCCGCCAGATCGCCGACCGGATCGGGCTGGCGCTGGACAACGCCCGCCTGTTCGACCAGCAGCGCCAGCTCGCCGAGGGGCTCCAGCGCAGCCTGCTCACCGCGCCGGTGCAGCCCGAGCACGCCGAGATCGTCGTCCGGTACACCCCGGCCGCGGAGGCGGCCCGGGTCGGTGGGGACTGGTACGACGCGTTCGTGCAGCCGTGCGGCGCGACGATGCTCGTCATCGGTGACGTCGTCGGCCACGACACGGAGGCCGCCGCCACCATGGGCCAGCTGCGCGCCCTGCTGCGCGGCATCGCCACCTACAGCGACGCCCGCCCCGCCGAGGTGCTGCGCGGCCTGGACGGGGCGATGGCCCAGCTGCAGGTCGGCACGTACGCCACGGCCGCCGTCGCCAGGTTCGAGCGGCCGCCGGACCAGCCCGAGCACGGCGCGACCCGGATGCGCTGGTCGAACGCCGGGCACCTGCCGCTGCTGGTCATCCACGGGGACGGCCGGCTCGGCGAGCTGGGGGAGTGGCAGGGGGACCTGCTGCTGGGCGTGGACCGCAACGCCCAGCGGCACGAATCGGTCCTCGAGCTGCGGCGCGGCTCGACGGTGCTGATGTTCACCGACGGGCTCATCGAGCGGCGGGGCGGCGATCTCGACTCCGGCATGGCCGAGCTCCGGAGGACCGCGGCCGAGCTGGCGTCGCTGCCGCTGAGCCGGCTGTGCGACGAGATGATCGAGCGGCTCGTGCAGGGCAGACCCGAGGACGACGTCGCGCTGGTCGCGATCAGGCTGCGCTGACCTCGGGCGTCAGCGGGCGGGCGCGAGCCCGTCGTCGCCATCCCGCTTGCGGTCGCGCTCGAGCTCCTCCTCCTCGGCCTGGGCCTCCATGACGTTGGCCTCGCCGGCCACGGTGGCCGCAGCGTCTCCGTGCGACTCGCCGTAGACCTGCTCGGCGCGACCCAGCAGCTCCTGCGCCTTCGCCTTGATCCTGCCGACGATGCTCATCGTTCAGCCTCCTGCGAACGGGGGCAGCACGTCCACCACGGCGCCCGGCGTCAGCTGCAACGCCCGGTCGCGGGTGGTGGTTCCGTCGACGAGGAACGAGCAGGCGGTGAGCACGCGCTCGAGCCGCTCGCCGTGGTCGGTGACGAGCTGTCCGACGAGCTCGTCGAGGGTGGCGGCCTGGCGCTGCTCGGTGTCGATGCCGGATGCGGCCCGGGCACCGGCGAAGTAGCGGACGGTGACGGTCACGGTCTCAGCCTCCGATCGCCGACATGGGTCTGCTGGGCTGCAGGAAGCCGGGGTCGTCGATGCCGTGGCCGGGAAGCTTGCCGAGAGTCGCCACCCGCCAGCGGTCGGCCAGCTCCTGGTCGGTGGCGCCCTCCCGCATCGCCGTCCGCAGGTCGGACTCCTCGCGGGCGAACAGGCAGTTGCGGACCTGGCCGTCGGCGGTGAGCCGGGTGCGGTCGCAGGCGCCGCAGAAGGAGCGGGTCACCGAGGCGATGACGCCGACGGTCGCCGGTCCGCCGTCGACCAGCCAGCGCTCCGCCGGTGCCGAGCCGCGCTCCTCGACGTCCGGCGTCAGGGTGAACCGGGCCGACAGCTGCTCCAGGATGTCCTCGGCGGTGACCATCCGGCCCCGGGTCCACGCGTGGTGCGCGTCGAGCGGCATCTGCTCGATGAACCGCAGCTGGTAGCCCTGCTCGAGGCAGAACTCCAGCAGGGGGACGGCGTCGACGTCGTTGAGCCCGTGCAGCAGGACGGCGTTGACCTTGACCGGGGTCAGGCCGGCGTCCTGCGCGGCCCGCAGCCCGGCGAGGACGTCGTCGAGCCGGTCGCGGTGGGTGAGCTGCCGGAAGCGCTCGCGGTCGAGGGTGTCGAGGCTGACGTTGATCCGGTCCAGCCCGGCGGCGGCCAGCGCGGGCGCCATCCGGGACAGCCCGATCGCGTTGGTGGTGAGGCTGACCTCGGGGCGTGGCCGCAGCGCCGTCGTGGTCGCGACGATGCCGGGCAGCCCGGGGCGTAGCAGCGGCTCGCCGCCGGTGAAGCGGACCTCGCGGATGCCCAGCTGCTCCACGCCGATGCGGATCAGCCGGGTGACCTCGTCGTCGGTGAGCTGCTCGACCTTGGGCAGCCACTGGAGCCCCTCGGGCGGCATGCAGTAGGTGCAGCGCAGGTTGCAGCGGTCGGTGAGCGAGACGCGCAGGTCGGTGGCGACCCGGCCGTACCTGTCGACCAGGCCACCGCTCCCGGGCGGGGTGCTCGGCACCTCGCGCACCCGGGGGTCCGGCAGGGGCTCGCTGGTCATCCACCGAGCTTAGCCCGTCCGGCGGTCTCGGCCGGGGTGAGCGCACGCCGTCGGCTACCGTCGGCGCGCCACCCGAGGGACCTGCGGCCTCCCCATCCGCACTCGCCCGTGGCCAGGAAGAGCAGAAAGAACCCGTGGCACCCCGCACCCTTCTGGGCCCCTACCGGCAGCTGTTCACCGTCCCCGGTTCGGCCTCGTTCTCCTTCGCCGGCTGGCTCGGCCGCTTCCCCGCACCGATGCTCGGCCTCGGCTCGGTCCTCCTCGTGGAGGCCGAGTCCGACAGCTACGGCCTCGCGGGCGCCGTCGCCGGCACCCTCGCCCTCGCCTTCGCGATCGCCGGGCCGGTGTGGGCGCGGGCCATGGACCGGCGCGGCCAGGGGACGATCCTGCGCCTGGCGATGGCGTCGTTCCTGCTCACCGGGACGTCGTTCGTCGCCGTGGTCGCGGCAGGGACGCCGCGGTGGACCTGGTTCCTGCTGGCGGCCGCGACCGGGTTCAGCAGCCCCAACATCGGCTCGCTGGTACGGGCGCGGTGGTCGGCGCTGCTCGATCCCCAGCGGCGGCAGACCGCCTTCGCCTTCGAGGCGGTGGCCGACGAGGTGGTCTTCGTCCTCGGCCCGCCGCTGGTCACGCTGCTGGCCACGCTGGTCGCTCCGCCGGTCGGCTTCCTCACCGGGCTCGGCCTCGGTCTGGTCGGCGCGCTCTGGCTGGCTGCCCAGCGCGGCACCGAGCCGCCGTTGCACGGAGCCGATCCGAGCGCGCCGCAGCGCCGCCGGTCGGTGCTGACGCCGACGCTGCTGGTCGTCGTCGTCACCTACCTGGCGGTCGGCACGGTCTTCGGCGGGCTCGACGTCGTGGTGGTCGGCTTCGCCGACGAGCAGGGCGCGCAGCCGTTCGCCGGGCTGGCCCTGGCGGTCTTCGCCCTGGGTAGCCTCGTGGCCGGGCTGGTCTACGGACTGGCCCGCCTGCCCGGCACGCTGACCACGCGGTTCGTGGCGACGGCGGTCGCCTTCGGGGTGGCCGCCCAGCTGCTGTGGGGCGTCGGTTCGCTGGCGGTGCTCGTCGGCGCCGGCTTCCTCGCCGGGCTGACCATCGCGCCCGTGCTCGTCTCAGGGACGGCGCTGGTCGAGTCGCGGGCCGTCCGGGGCGGGCTCACCGAATCGCTCGCGTGGACGATCACCGGTCTCACCGTCGGGGTCACCGTCGGCTCGGCCCTGGCGGGCGCGGCAGTGGACGCGTGGGGCGCGGAGGCGGCGTTCGCGGTGCCGGCGCTGGCCGGTGGCCTGGCGGGGCTGCTCGCGCTCGCCTGCGCCGGCCTCCTGCGTGCCCAGCCGAACGACGTCCCCGAGGCGGCCGATCCGGTGGGGGGGTCGACCGCCTGAGGGACACCGCTCAGTCGGTCGTGACGAAGTCGATCAGCTCCTCGACCCGGCCGATGAGCTGCGGCTCGAGGTCAGTCCAGGTACGCACGCGGGCGAGGATGCGCTGCGCCCACACGTAGCCGGTGTCGTCCTCCCAGCCCAGCCGCGTGCAGACGCCGGTCTTCCAGTCCTCGCCCTTCGGCACGGCCGGCCAGGCCTCGATACCCACGACCGACGGCTTCACGGCCTGCCAGATGTCGATGTACGGGTGGCCGACGATCAGCGCGTGCGCGCCGGTGATCTGCTCGGCGATGCGGCTCTCCTTCGACCCGCGCACCAGGTGGTCGACCAGCACGCCGAGCCGCCGTCCCGACGCCGGCCGGAAGTCGCGCACGATCGCCGGGAGGTCGTCGACGCCGTGCAGGGGCTCGACGACGACGCCCTCGATGCGCAGGTCGTGCCCCCACACCTTCTCCACGAGCTCCGCATCGTGCTTGCCCTCGACGTAGATGCGGCCCTCGCGGGCGACGCGGGCCCGCGCCCCCGCGACGTAGGTGGAGCCCGACGCGCTGCGGGCCGGGCCGGCCGGAGCGGCCGGCCGGGGCCGGACCAGCACCACCGGCCGGCCGTCGACCCAGAAGCCCGGCCCGAGGGGGTAGCCGCGCACCCGGCCGTGCCGGTCCTCGAGGTGGACGACGTCCTTCTCGCACCGGACGACGGCGCCCACGAAGCCGGAGCTCGGGTCCTCCACCACGAGGTCCTTCTCGGCCTCGACGGACGGTGCCGGCGTGCGTCGGGTGCGGGGGTGGACGAGGTCGTCGTACGGCGAGCGGGGTGGCATCCCTCCATGCTGAGCAGCACCACTGACGGGATGCGGGCGACGCGCCGGACGACCCGCCGTCCGACGCGCCCGTCTGCTCGGAGGTCGCGCAGCGTCACCGGGTGATCGGGACGGTTGAGGCCCGCAACTCGCGGTCGCGCCCTGCAGAGCACGCCCTTTCTGAGCAGGACGGACGCGACGGGCCAGGCGCTGTCCGTGACTGCCGGTCACGGGCAGCAGCGACGGAGCGATCCCGCGCTGGGGCGTGGCGGAGCGGCCGGTTCCGTTTCGCGGCGATGGGGTCGGTCACCCAGACGGGTGACCGGAACCACCGTGCTCAGACGGGAGCTACGCCACGATGATCGGTACCGAGACTCTCGACCGCGTGATCGGCAAGGACGTCTACGACGAGGCAGGTCAGAAGATCGGCTCGGCCGGCGAGGTCTACCTCGACGACGAGACCGGCCAGCCCGAGTGGGTGACAGTCACGACCGGCATGTTCGGCACGAAGGAGTCCTTCGTGCCGATCCGCGACGCGGAGATGACCGACGACGGCCTCCGCGTACCGGTGAGCAAGGACCGCGTGAAAGACGCTCCGAAGATCGACACCGACGGGCACCTCTCCCCTCACGAGGAGGACGAGCTCTACCGCTACTACGGCATGGGCACCGGCACGTCGAACCGGATGAGCGGCATGGAGCTGGAGGACACCTCCGGCACGGGCATGGCCACCGCGGGGACGTCCAGGGACACCACCATGGGCACGGACACCAACCGGCACGGCACCGTCGGCCACGACACCTCCGGCCCCACCACCGACGACGCCATGACCCGCTCGGAGGAGCGGCTCGACGTCGGGACCCGGCGCGTGGAGACCGGCCGCGCCCGCCTGCGCAAGTACGTCGTCACGGAGAACGTGACCGAGAGCGTCCCGGTGTCCCGCGAGGAGGTCGTCGTCGAGCGCGAGCCGATCACGGACGCGAACGCCGGCGCCGCGATGGACGGCCCGGCCATCAGCGAGGAGGAGCACGAGGTCACGCTGCACGCCGAGCGCCCGATCGTGGAGAAGGAGGCCGTGCCCGTGGAGCGCGTCCGCCTGGACAAGGCGACGGTGACCGACGAGGAGCGGGTCTCGGCCGACCTCCGCAAGGAGGAGATCGAGCTCGAGGGCGGCACCGACAAGCCGCGCCGCAGGTGAGCAGTCGTCACTCGGCCAGGCAGGCGGTCAGCGCGCCGACCATCAGCGGCACGTCCAGTGCGGAGGCGACCTCCCGGCAGGAGTGCATCGCCAGCTGCGGCATCCCGATGTCGACCGTCGCGATGCCCAGCCGCATCGCGGTGAGCGGCCCGATCGTGCTGCCGCACGGCAGGTCGGCCCGCATGACGAACGACTGCACCGGCACGCCCGCCTCCGCGCACCGTTCGCGGAACCAGCCACCCGTCGTCGCGTCGGTGGCGTAGGCCTGGTTCGCGTTGAGCTTCACCACCGGCCCGCCGCCCAGCCGCGGCTGGTGGGCGGGCTCGTGGCGGTCGTACCGGGTCGGGTGCACGCCGTGCGCCATGTCGGCCGACACAAGGACTGAGCGGGCGACCGCCCGGTGCACGGCCTCCGCGTCGCCGGGGTCGGTCGCCGTCGCCAGCCGGCGGACGACGTCCTCGAGGAAGCTGCCCCGCGCGCCGGACATCGAGCCGCTGCCGACCTCCTCGTGGTCGTTGCAGACGAGCAGCTGGGTGCGCTCGCCGGCCGGCGCGTCCAGCAGGGCGAGCAGGCCCGCGTGGCAGGACGTCAGGTTGTCCAGCCGGGGGGCGGCGATCCACGTGCCGTCGGCGCCCGCGCGGGCCGCGGGCTGCGTGTCGGCCAGGACCAGGTCGTGCCCGACGACGTCGTCGGGCGCCACGCCCGCGGCCGCCGCGACGGCCTCCACGAGCCCGGGCTCCTCGCCCAGGTCGCCGTCCCACACGGGGACGAGGTGCCGCTGCGGGTCGAGGGTGAGCCCCTCCCGCACGGATCGGTCGAGGTGGATGGCCAGCGAGGGGAAGCGCAGCGGCGCCCCGGGCAGGCGCACCAGCGCGGTGCGACCGCCGCGGAGCGCGACCCGGCCGGCGACGGTGAGCTCCCGGTCCAGCCAGGTGTGCCACAGGCCGCCGCCATAGGGCTCCACACCGACCAGCCGGTACCCGGCCTGCCGGACGTCGGAGTGCGGGCGCACCGTGAACGTCGGGGAATCGGTGTGCGCGCCGACCAGGCGCATGCCGGTGTCGCCGAGGGCGCCGCTACCGAGGCGGAACGCGATCAGGCTCCCCTGCCGGACGACGAAGTGCCGACCGCCGGGGGACGGCGCCCACCGATCGGCCTCGGCCAGCTCGGTGAACCCCGCCGCGGTCAGCCGCCGGGCCAGCTCGGCCACCGCGTGTCCCGGGGACGGCGAGGCGTCGACGAAGGCGCGCAGGTCGTCGCCGAGGGCGAGGTCGTGGGAGAGGTCCGGCGTCGGCATGGGGTCATCGTGCCCGACCCGCTGCGGGCCCTGGGTGGGATGCTCCCGTCCGTGATCGCAGCGACGGCTCCGGAGCCGGCCGACCGCTACGACGTCGAGGTGGTCGGACGTGGCTGAGCCGGGCCCGCTGCTGGGCAGGGGCCGCGACGCCGACGTGTACGACCTGGGCCCCGGCCGGGTGCTGCGCCGCTACCGCGATCCGGGCGCCTCGGCCGAGCGGGAGGCGGCGGTGATGGTGCACGCCCGCGCGCACGGGCTGCCGGTGCCCGAGGTCTTCGACGTCGACGGCCCGGACCTGGTCATGGCGCGGGTCGAGGGACCGACGATGCTCGCCGCCGTCCTGCGCCGCCCCTGGACGATCACCCGGCAGGCCACCGTCCTCGCCGAGCTCCACCGAGCCGTGCACGCGGTGCCGGCGCCGGACCTGCTCGACCGGCGGACCGGCCCCGGCGACGCCCTCCTGCACCTGGACCTGCACCCCGAGAACGTGCTGCTGACGCCGTCCGGGCCGGTGATCATCGACTGGACGAACGCCGCTCGCGGCACGGCCGAGGTCGACGTCGCGGACGCCTGGCTGGTCATGTCCGCGGCCCGGGTCCCGGGGCCGGCGGTGGTCGCCGCGGCGGTGCGGGCGGCGCAGGGCGTCTTCCCCCGGCAGTTCCGCCGGGCCGCCGGCCTGGACCTGGCCGCCGCCCTGCCGACGGCGGCCGCCCGCCGGCTCGCCGACCGCAACCTCGGCGAGCAGGAGCGTCGTCGCATCCGTCGGCTCGCCGGTCTGCCACTATCTGCGCGGCCCGGGTCCCCGGAGCCGTCATGACGAGGAGAGCCATGCGCACCCGTACGTTCACCGGCCCCTGCCGTGCTGCTCAGCGCCGCTCTGCTGCTGACCGGATGCGGCGGCGATGACAGCCCGCTGGAGGGCAAGACCGGCCCGGAGGTCGCCGAGCTGGCCGCCGACGCCCTCGAGGAGGCGGGCTCGGTGCGCATGGCCGGCACCATGCTCGAGGACGGCGAGGAGATGGAGGTCGACCTCCAGCTCCAGGGCGACGACGCCGCCGGCACCATCACCGTCGACGGCACCGAGATCGAGCTGATCAGCGTCGACGGCGACGTCTACATGCTCGCCTCTCCCGACCTGCTGGCCTCCTTCGGCCTCCCCGAGGACATCGCCGCGCAGTTCGAGGGCCAGTGGATCCTCCTCCCCGCCGAGGACGCCTCCGACTTCGCCGACTTCTCGCTCAAGGGCTTCGCCGACGAGCTGCGCAACCCCGACGAGGGCGACATCAAGGAGAAGACCCGCAAGGACGAGCTGGACGGCGAGTCGGTCGTCGTCGTCGAGCAGGAGGACGGCAGCACCCTGACCGTCAAGGACGGCGACCCGGCCTACCCGCTGCAGATCACCGGCGGTGGCGAGTCCGAGGGCACGGTCACGTTCAGCGACCACGGCAAGAAGATGGACATCTCCGCGCCCGACGACGTGCTCGACCTCGAGGAGCTCATGGGGAGCTGATCCCCACTCCCGGTCGTCCACGACCGGAGCACGGACGCGACCGGCCGGGACCCCCGTGGGGTTCCGGCCGGTCGGCTCTGTAGGAAGGACCGCATGACAGTCGATCCCTCGGCGCCCGGGCCCGTCGTCGGTCTGGGCCGCGAGCGGGAGGTCCTCACCGTGGCGCTGGCCACCCACCGGCACGTCGTCCTCGAGGGGCCGCCGGGCACCGGCAAGTCCACGCTGCTGCGCTCCGTGGCCGCCGAGACCGGCCAGGACGTCGTCTTCGTGGAGGGCAACGCCGAGCTGACCCCGGCCCGGCTGGTCGGGCAGTACGACCCCGCCGGCGTGCTGGCCGGCGGCTACGTGCCCGAGAACTTCGTCGACGGGCCGTTGCTCACCGCGATGCGCGGCTCGGGGCTGCTTTACCTCGAGGAGCTCAACCGCATTCCCGAGGAGACGCTCAACGTCCTCATCACCGTGCTGACCGAGGGGGAGATCGCCGTCCCCCGGCTGGGGACGGTGCGCGCCACGTCCGGGTTCCGGCTGATCGCGGCGATGAACCCCTTCGACGCCATCGGCACCGCCCGCGTGGGGCAGGCCATCGCGGACCGGATGTGCCGGGTGGTGCTGGGCTACCAGCCCGAGGAGGCCGAGCGGGCGATCGTCGCGGGCGTCACGGGGGCCGGGTCGGCGCCGATCACGCTGGCCGTGCGGCTGGTGCGGGCCACCCGCGAGCACCGCGACCTGCGCACCGGGTCGTCGGTGCGCGGCGCCATCGACCTCGTGCTGCTGCTCGACGGGCTGCTCCTCATGCGCGGGGAGGAGCTGGCCGACGGGCGGGAGACCGCCCGGGACGCCACCCATGCCGCGCTGTCGGGCCGGATCCGGGTCACCGAGGGGGTGGAGCGCACGCCCGAGGCGGTGCTCGACGAGATCCTCGACGAGGTCTGGCCGGTCGGCTCGACCCCGCCGGACGCAGCTCCCGGCGCCCCCGAGGGCGGCCCGCTGGGCGGCGGTGGTTCGGGAAAAGCGCCGAGCCCGTCGGCTGAGGCGGGCACCGAGCAGACCACGCCGCGCCGCGACGCGGCCTCCCGCCGGGGGCCGCGCAGCACGGGGCGCCGCGAGATGCAGCTGCGGCACCAGGCGTTCGAGCAGGTCAGCCCCGAGGTCGGGGAGCTGGACGAGGACGCGTTCGCCGGCCTGATGGGCGCCGATCCCGACGCCGCGGCGGCGCTGCTCGCCGACCTGGCCACGGCCACCGACCGCGAGCTCCGCAGCGCCGCCCGCCGGCTGGCCGCGCGGGTGTTCGTCCAGGTGGGCCGGGTCGGGGCGACGCGGGCCCGTGGCACCCGGCGGCTGGTGCCGACGCGGCGCCCCGAAGGTGACCTCGACATCGACCGCACCCTGGACAGGTGGTCGGGCATCTGGCCGCCCACGGCCGAGGACCTGGTGACCCGCAACTGGACCGGCGCGCGCCGCGCGGTCTGCCTGGTGGTCGACAGGTCGGGATCGATGCAGGGGCTGGGCGTCGCGATCGCGGCGGTCGCGGCGGCCGGGGTCGTGCTGGCCGCCGACGAGCGGCTGCAGACCGGCGTCCTCACCTTCTCCGACGAGGTGGCCGTGGTGCAGCCGCTGGGCCGGCACCGCGCCGCGGAGGACGTCGTCCTGGAGCTGGTCGGTCTGCGCGGGCACGGGAAGACCGACGTGGCGCACGCGCTGCGGGCCGCCCGGCGGGAGCTCTCCCCGGCCACGGCCGACGAGCGCGTCGTCGTCCTGCTGTCGGACTGCCTGCCGACGGCGGGGGATCCGCCGGAGACGGCGCTGGCCGGGATCGACCGGCTGCACGTGCTGTGCCCGCTGCCGAGCGACGAGGCGCTGGACGCCGCCCGGCTGCTGGCCGCCCGGGGTGGCGGCCGCATGGAGCCGGTGCGCTCCCTGACAGACCTCGGGCCCGCCCTCACCCGCTTGCTGGGGTGAGGACGGGCCCGAGGGGGGTCCTGCCGGATCAGTTCCGGTCGGCGTCGGTGTAGACGATCATGCCGCGGATGTTCTTGCCGTCGCGCATGTCCTGGTAGCCCTGGTTGATGTCCTCGAGCTTGTACTTGGTCGTCGCCAGCTCGTCGAGCTTGAGCTGCCCCTCCTGGTAGAGGGAGAGGAGCTCCGGGATGGCGTTGCGCGGGGCGAGGCCACCGAAGATCGCGCCCTGCAGGTCCTTCTGCAGCAGGGTGAGCGAGAAGAGGTTGAGCTTCACGTCCATGTTGGCGGCGTGGCCCATGCCGGTGACGACGGCGCGACCACCCTTGCCGGTGACGCTGAGGGCGGCCTCGATGTCCTCGCCCTGGATGTCGCCGACGGTGATGATCGTCTTCTCGGCCATCCGGCCCCAGGTCATCTCGTTGATCGGCCCGGTGGCCTCCTCGATGCTGGCGAAGGCGTGGGTGGCGCCCATCTCCATCGCCCACTCGCGCTTCTGGGCGACCGGGTCGATGACGATGACGCGCTTGGCGCCGGCCGCGGCCGCGCCCTGGACGGAGTTCATGCCGACGCCGCCGGCGCCCATGACCACGACGTTCTCACCCGGGCGGACGTCGGCCACCTTGGTCGCCGAGCCCCAGCCGGTGGTGACGCCGCAGCCGACGAGCGCCGCGATCTCCAGCGGGATGTCGGGCTCGATGCGCACGACGGAGGCCTGGTTCACGGTGATGTACGGGGAGAACGTGCCGAGCAGGCACATCGGCGAGACGCCCTGGCCGCGGGCGGTCACCCGGTGGGTGCCGTCGGAGATCGCCTTGCCGCCCAGGAGGTGCGCGCCCAGGTCGCAGAGGTTCTGCTGCCCGCGCGAGCACGGCGGACACTGCCCGCAGGCGGGGATGAACGCGGTGACGACGTGGTCGCCCTCCTTGAGGCCGGTCACCCCGGGCCCCACCTTGGTGACGACGCCGGCGCCCTCGTGGCCGCCGAGCGACGGGAAGCCGACCGGCGTGGCGCCGGTGACGAGGTGCTCGTCGGAGTGGCACAGGCCGGACGACGCGAGTTCGACGGTGACCTCACCGGCTACCGGGTCGCCGACCTCGATCTCCTCGACGGACCACTTCTCGCCCACGCCCCACAGAATCGCGCCCTTGGTCTTCACAGATGTCCCTTCGGTCGAGACCCGCCGTCGATGGCGGGGATCGCAGCACAAGCGTGCTCCGGGCCACACTCTGGCAGGCCCCCGCCGGCCGTCAAGATCCGGGATCCCCTGCCCTGCCCGGGGCTGCAGCAACGGATAGGGCTCGACGACACTGGGCGGCGTGTCCGGACAGCCCGTGGTCGTGGTGGGCGCCGGGCCGGTGGGGCTGACGGCGGCGCTGCTGCTCGCCCGCCGGGGGCTGGAGGTGCTCGTGCTCGAGCGGCACCGCACGCCCTACCTCCTCCCGCGGGCCGTGCACCTCGACGACGAGGTGTTCCGGCTCCTGCAGGACGCCGGGGTCGCCGACGACCTCGCCCCGCGGACCCGTCCGCTCGAGGGCCTGCGGCTGCTCGACGCCGGGCGCCGGGTGCTGGCCGAGTTCCGGCGGGACGCCACGGCCGGGAGCAACGGCTGGCCGCAGGGCGCGCTGGTGCACCAACCCGACCTGGAGGAGGTGCTGGGCGCCGCCGTGGCCCGTACGCCCCGGATCGACCTGTGCCGCGGCGCCGAGGTCACGGGGCTGGTGCAGGACGGCGCCGGGGTCACGGTCTCCGTCCGCGACCGCGACGGTGGGGCGGACCGGTCCGTCCAGGCGGCCGCGGTGCTCGGCTGCGACGGCGCGAACAGCACCGTGCGGGAGCTGATCGGGGCGCGCATGCGCGATCTCGGGCCCGCCGACCGATGGCTGGTGCTCGACGTCCGGTCGCCCGTGCCGCTGCCGCTGTGGCCGGGGGTGCACCAGGTCTGCGATCCGCGGCGCGCGGCCACCTTCATGCCGGTGACCGGCGACCGCTACCGCTGGGAGTTCCGGCTGGCGCCGGGGGAGGCGGCGGCGGACCTCACCTCGACCGCCGCGCTGCGCGCGCTCATGACTCCGGTCGACCCGGCGGCGCTGGAGATCGTGCGCGCCGCGGAGTACACGTTCAGGGCACAGGTCGCCGACCGCTGGCGGGCCGGGCGGGTGCTGCTGGCGGGGGATGCCGCGCACCTCACCCCACCGTTCGTGGGCCAGGGCCTGGGGCTGGGCCTGCGCGACGTGCACCAGCTGAGCTGGAAGCTCGCGGCGGTGCTCTCCGGTGAGGCGGACGAGGGACTGCTCGACAGCTACCGGGCGGAGCGGGAGCCGCACGCCCGCGCGCTGATCCGGCTCGCCCTGCTCCTGGGCCGGCTGATGACCGGCGGCGGGCGCAGCGCGTCCGTGCTGAGGCGGGGAGTGCTCGCCGTCGTCCGGCGGATCCCGGCGGTGGCCCGACTGGCCACCGACAGCCGGACCCCGCCGCTGCGCGGGCCTCTGGTGGACCGCCGGGGCCGGGCGGGCCGGCGGTTGGCCGGCACCCTGGTCCCGCAGCCCTGGGTCACCGTCGACGGCGCACGCTGCCGGCTCGACGACGTCCTCGGCGACGGCAAGGCGACGCTGACCGCCGACCTCGTGGTCCGCCGGGCCGACGGGCGAGAGGTGCAGGTCGAGGACCCGAGTGGTGTCCTGCGCCCATGGATGCACGGTGCCGACGCCGTGGACGTCCGACCCGACCGCATCGTCCGCTCCGCCCGCTGATCGGACGAGCTGGGACCATCCGTCCATGCGGAACGGACGGCAGGACTCCCCGGACGAGCTGGACATGTCACCGCGGGCGGTGGCGCGACGCGTGCGCCGGGCGGCGTCCGGCGGGCCGATCCCTGCGGACCCGGACGAGCGCGCGGCGGCGTACGACCTCGCGCTCGAGCAGCAGCACGTCCTCGAGCGGCAGCGCTACTGGGCGCCGGCGCTCTTCGTGCTGACAGCCCTGCTGGCGGCGGGCGTGGCGGCCACGGGCGCCACGTGGGTGTGGTTGACGGTCCCGCTGTGGCTCGCCCTCGCGATCGGTCATCCGATCCTGCGGGCGCAGGCCCGAGCGCGGGCCGCCGTCCTCGGCCCCGGCGGGCCGCCCGCCTGATCGGCCGGTGGCCGGCTCCCGCGCCGCGGGAGACGCTGGGTGCGGACCCGCAGAGCGCGGGCCCGACAGGCATCCCAGGAGGCAGCACCATGGCCGAACGGTTCACGGGCAAGGTCGCGTTCATCACCGGCGCGGCGCGCGGACAGGGGCGGGCGCACGCCGTGCGGCTGGCCCGGGAAGGGCCGACATCCTCGCTCTGGACGTCGCCGGCCCGCTGCCGGACGGCGTCCCCTACGACCCGGCGACGCCGGACGACCTCGCCGAGACCGCGAAGCAGGTGGAGGCGCTGGACCGGCGGATCCTGACCCACCAGAGCGACGTCCGGGACCTCGACGGCATGAAGGCGTTCGTCGAGCGGGGCGTGACCGAGCTCGGCCGGCTGGACGCGGTCGTGGCCAACGCCGGCATCTGCATGCGGCAGACGTGGGACGAGATCACGCCGCAGAACTTCAGGGACACCATCGACATCAACGTCGTCGGCGTCTGGAACACCGTCATGGCGAGCGCGCCGCACATGATCGCGGGCGGCAACGGTGGTGCGATCGTGCTGACCAGCTCCTACGCCGGCAAGAAGATGCAGCCGTTCATGATCCACTACACGACGAGCAAGCACGCCATCACGGGCATGACCCGCGCCTTCGCCGCGGAGCTCGGCAAGCACGGCATCCGGGTGAACTCGCTGCACCCCGGCGGGGTCGCCACCCCGATGGGCGGCGGCGACATGATGGGCGCGATCGAGCGCACCAACGCCAGCAACCCCAAGCTCGCCCAGATGGGGACGACGTTCATCGAGCCGGCCTGGGGCGAGCCCGAGGAGATGGCCGACGCCGTGGCGTTCCTGCTCTCCGGCGAGGCCCGCTTCATCACCGCCGAGCACCTCTCGGTGGACGGCGGGATGCAGTATTTCTAGAAGGACCCCCTCGACCCCCGGCCCGCGCTCCGCTCGGGCCGGGGCCCTGCGAGGGGGCCGCTCCAGTACGTCACCGCGGGGGCCCTGCCGGGAACCCCGCAGTCGGGCGCTCAGACCTCCCGGGCCCGGCGGCGGGCCGGCGAGGTGTGCACCAGGGCGTTGTTGACCGCGACCCGGCTCAGGCCGTTCTCGAAGTCCGCGGGCAGCGCCAGGTCGTCCCGGCTGAAGCCGTCGATCGAGGGGTGCCCCAGCCCGACCATCGCCGAGCCGAGCCCGTCGCGGAGCAGGTCGAGCACGTTCTCCACGCCGGCCTGCCCGTTCGCCGCGAGGCCCCACAGGTAGGCCCGGCCGATCATCACGGCCTTGGCGCCGAGCGCGAGAGCCTTGGCGACGTCGCCACCGCGGCGGATCCCGCCGTCGAGCAGGACCTCGACCTGGTCGCCGACGGCCTCGGCGATCGAGGGCAGGGAGCGGATCGAGGCCGGGGTGCCGTCGAGGTTGTTCCCGCCGTGGTTGGACACCGAGATCGCCGTCACGCCGGCGTCGATGGCGCGCTTGGCGTCGTCGACGTGCATGACGCCCTTGAGCATGAAGGGGCCGTCCCACTGCTCGCGCATCCAGGCGACGTCGTCCCAGGTCGGCATCGGGGTCTGGTTCCACATGCCGTAGGCGCCGAAGAACGTGGGCGCCGGTTCACCCGGGTTGGCCACCATGTTCGGCACGGTGAGGTCGGGGATGCTCAGGGTCTTGGCGAACTGCCACGCCCACTTGGGCTTGGTGATCACCTGGGGGGCGTACCGACGCGCGGCCTCGAAGTTGATCTTCTCGGGGATGAACGGGCTGCCCCAGTCGCGGCCGTAGGCGAAGGACCAGTCGAGGGTGGCGATCAGCCCCTTGGCGCCTGCGCGCTTGGCCCGCTCCATGCGGGCGAGCATCTCGTCCCGGGTGCCGACCCAGTACATCTGGAAGAACGTCTGGGGGTTGGCGGCGATGACCTCCTCGATCGGCTTGCTGCCGAAGCTGGACAGGCCCATCGCGGTGCCACGGTTGGCGGCGGCGCGCGCGACCGCGACCTCGCCGTCGGGGTGGACGGCCTGGACGCCCGTGGGGCTGATCAGGATGGGCATGGAGATCTCCTGGCCCATCACCGTCGTCGCCATCTGCCGCTCGTTGCTCAGCCCCGCGCTGTGCGGCCGGAAACCGATCTCGGCGAAGGCGGCGAGATTGTCCTCGACCGTCACACCGCGCTCGGACCCGGCCACGAGCGCGCCGTACACGCCCTTGGGCAGCCGCTTCTTCGCGCGTCGCTGCGCCTCTGCCACTGACTCGAACCAGGGGTTGGCCATGTCGCACTCCTCATCACTCGCTCGTCGGACCGGCGTCGCAGCTACCGGTGGCACTGAGTGCCACGCTACCCGGTGAGACCCATACCACTCACAATCACGAGCAACCGGGGATCATTCCCCGTTTTGGCTACCATCGGGGTCGTGACCAGCACACGAGCACCTCGGGCGGATGCGCGACGCAATCGCGCCGCGCTGCTCCGTGCGGCGGCCGAGGTGCTGGGGCGGCGCGGGCTGGACGCCCCGCTGGATCAGATCGCCTCGACCGCGGGCGTCGGAAACGCCACGCTCTACCGGCACTTCCCCACGCGACACGACCTCGTGCAGGCGGTCTTCGCCGACCAGATGACCCGGTACGTCCACGCCGCGGAGTGCGCGCTGGCCGAGCCGGACCCCTGGACGGGCCTCCGCGGCCTGCTCGTGGAGATCTGCGCGCTGCAGGCCGAGAACCGCGCCCTGGCCGATCTCGTGGTGTCCGCCGAGTACCCCGACGACACCCGGCCGGCCGTCGTCGATGCCCTGCGCGAGCTCCTCGACCGGGCGCGGGACGCCGGGCGGCTGCGCGCCGACTTCGCGGTCGAGGACGTCGCGCTGCTCCTGATGGCCAACGCCGGCGTCGTCCGGCACATCGACGGGCCGGCGACGCCCGCCTCCGCCCGGCTCGTGGCCCTCCTGCTGGACGGCCTCGCCGCCGAGGCGGCAACCCCGGGGCCGCCGCCTCCCGACCCGGCCACCGTCTCGCGGGCGCTCTCCGGGCGCACCCGCCCGTAGGCGGGCGTCAGTCGTCCAGGGCGGGGAAACCCCTGGCCAGCTCGTCGAGGGCGAGCCGCAGCTGCGCCACGAGCGACGAGCGCTCGTCGGCCAGCCACGCCTCGAACGCCGTCGTGGCCGCCGCCCGCGTGCTCGCCGCGACCAGGCGCGGCAGCAGCTCCTGCGCGGTGCCGCCGGTGCGCGCGGCGACGTACCGGGCGACCGCGCGGTCCACCTCGGCGAAGCGCAGCTGGGAGTGCGCGAGCAGCGCCGGCTCCGTGAGGATCAGCTGCATGCGCTCGCGCAGCAAGTGCAGCTGCGACTCCGGGTAGGAGTTCACCTCCACGTAGGCCGCGCACACCGATGCCATCACCGGCTGCGCCGGATCGCTGCCGGCCAGCAGCGCCTCCAGCCGGGCGACGTGTCCGGCGAAGTCACCCCACACCGCATCGGCCTTCGTCGCGAAGTAACGGAAGAACGTGCGCCGGCTGATCCCCGCGGCGTCGGCCACCTCGTCGCTGGTGACGCGCTCGAAGCCGCGCAGGGTGAACAGGTCGAGCGCCGCCCGCTCGACGCGGGCGCGCGTCGACTCGGCCGGTAGGCCGGGTGGCGCCGCTCCCGCCGTGGTCACGGCCGCATTCTGCCGCGCCCGCCTGCCGCCCCCCCCCGGTTTGCCCACCCCCGCTCGGTGTCATTAGCCTCGGCTGCATCCGTCCGTGACCGCGATCACCAGGGAGTACGCCATGGCTGACACCACCACCGTCGACACCGCCGAGGCCCCCGCCGCCGAGGAGGTCGTGGTCGAGGAGTCGCTGGTCGAGGAGGTCTCGATCGACGGCATGTGCGGCGTCTACTGAGCGAACCGGCATCCCTGTGACCGCGGCTGCGTCCCCGGCCGACGTCGCGTTCGACCCGTCCCGGCCCTGGCAGCGTGCCCGCTCGGTCGCGCTGCGGCCGGAGCCGTTCGGCGCGCTCGTCTACCACTTCGGCAACCGGAAGCTGTCCTTCCTGAAGTCGAAGACGCTGGTCGCCGTCGTCGAGGCGCTCGCCGACCATCCCACCGCCACCGCGGCCCTCGCCGCCTGCGGCGTGACCGAGGCCCAGCGGCCTGCGTACGAGAAGGCGCTGGGCGACCTGGCGCGCTCGCAGATGATCGAAAGTCGGGAGATCCCGTGACCGCCGTCCTGCCGTCCCGTCCGTCCGTTCCCGAGCGCCCCACCGGTGGCCGGCTGATCGACCAATTCGAGTACGGCCTCGACGCGCCGATCTGCCTGACCTGGGAGCTCACCTACGCGTGCAACCTGGCGTGCGCGCACTGCCTGTCCTCGTCGGGACGGCGGGACCCGCGCGAGCTCTCCACCGCCGAGGCCGAGGCGGTCATCGACGAGCTGCAGCGGATGCAGGTCTTCTACGTCAACGTCGGTGGCGGCGAGCCGACGGTCCGGCCGGACTTCTGGCACCTGCTCGACTACGCGATCGCCCACGACGTGGGCGTCAAGTTCTCCACCAACGGCATCAAGCTGGACAAGACCCGGGCCGCCCAGCTGGCCCGCACCGACTACGTCGACGTGCAGATCTCCCTGGACGGCGCGACGGCCGAGGTGAACGACCGCGTCCGCGGCACCGGCTCCTACGCCACCGCGATCCGGGCGCTGGAGAACCTGGCCGAGGCCGGGATGAAGGACTTCAAGGTCTCCGTCGTCGTCACCCGCGAGAACGCAGGCCAGCTCGACGAGTTCAAGGCCCTCACCGACTCCTTCGGCGCGCAGCTGCGGATCACCCGGCTGCGCCCCTCGGGCCGCGGAGCGGACGTCTGGGACGAGCTGCACCCCACCCAGGCCCAGCAGCGCGAGCTCTACACCTGGCTGCTCGCCAACGGCGACAACGTGCTCACCGGCGACTCGTTCTTCCACCTCTCCGCCTTCGGCGAGGCCCTCCCGGGGCTGAACCTCTGCGGAGCCGGGCGCGTGGTCTGCCTGATCGACCCGGTCGGTGACGTCTACGCCTGCCCGTTCGCCATCCACGAGAACTTCCTCGCCGGGAACGTGCGCGACGGGGGCGGCTTCCAGCGGGTGTGGCAGCAGTCCGAGCTCTTCGCCGACCTGCGCAACCCGCAGACCGGCGGCGCCTGCACCAAGTGCGCCCACTTCGACGCCTGCCGCGGCGGCTGCATGGCGGCCAAGTTCTTCACCGGCCTCCCGCTGGACGGCCCGGACCCCGAGTGCGTGCAGGGCTACGGCGAGACCGCGCTGGCCGCGCGCGACGCCGCACTGGTCACCCCGCGCAGCCACATCGACCACTCGCACACCGGCCCGGTGCGCGGGCAGCCCACGCTGCTCGGCATGCCGTCGATCCCGGCGAAGCCCTGCGACGAGTCCCCGTTGGCGGGGGTGCAGCTCAGCTAGGCCCCCGACCTCTCGCCGCCTCCTCAGACGTCTCGGCCGCGCCCGTGGCCGGGTGCAGTACCGGTCACCACACCGAGGGGGCTCGTCATGGGCATGCTCGAGGGCAGGGTCGCCTTCATCACCGGCGTCGCGCGGGGGCAGGGCCGCAGTCACGCCGTCCGGCTCGCGCAGGAGGGCGCCGACATCATCGGCGTCGACATCTCCACGGGGGTCGGCTCGGTCGGGTATCCGCTCGCCACCGCCGAGGACCTGGCGGAGACGGTCCGGCAGGTGGAGGCGCTCGACCGCCGGATCGTCGCCACCGAGGCCGACGTCCGGGACACCGCCGCGCTGAAGGCGGCGCTAGTCCGGGGGGTCGCCGAACTGGGGCGCCTCGACATCGTCCTGGCCAACGCCGGGATCGCCAGCTTCGCGCCGATCGAGGACATCTCCGACGAGATGTGGGACGACATGATCGGCATCAACCTCACCGGGGTCTTCAAGACCGTCCGGGCCGCCGTTCCGCACCTCAAGGCGCACGGCGAGGGCGGCTCGATCGTGCTGACCAGCTCCACCTCCGGCATCAAGGGGCTGGCGAACCTGGCGCACTACGTCGCGGCCAAGCACGGCGTCGTCGGGCTGGTGAAGACCTTCGCCAACGAGCTGGCGCCGCACATGATCCGGGTCAACTCCATCCACCCCACCTCGGTGGACACCGACATGATCCACAACCTGGAGACCTACGCGACGTTCCGCCCGGACAAGCCCGCCGACCAGGTCACCCGGGACGACGTCGCGGAGTCGTTCCAGCAGCTGAACGCGATGCCGGTGAAGTGGGTCGAGGCGGTGGACATCTCCAACGCCATCGTCTTCCTCTGCTCCGACATGGGCCGCTACCGGCCCTCGACCGACCGGCCCCCCGGTGGAAGCCGCTGCGTCGCAAGCCCAAGCAGTTGACCGAGGAGCCCTCGCTGTTCGAGCCGTCGGGGTCGGGCGCCGGAGGTCTCGTGCTCACCGCCGGCGACCGCACCCGCGGCCGCCAGGCACTCGGCCGTCCGGGCACGACCGCCCCCGGTGAGTCCGACGAACCGGCCGAGGTGATCGCCCTGGCGGACCTCGACGCCGAAGCCGACGCCGCCGAGGCGACCACCCGGCAGCGCGCCCGCGAGATCGCCCAGCGCCTGGCGGTGCCCACGCCGCGGCGGGAACGCGCAGCCCGGCGGGCCGTCGGGAAGCTGGCGAGCCTGCCGTACCAGGGCTCGGCCGACGAGCTCGACCTGGACCGCACGCTGGAGAAGCTGGCCGGCAAGCCCTTCCCGGAGGACGAGGACGTCGTCGTCCGCGAGCGGATCCGCCAGCGCCGGTCGGTGGTGCTCGTCGTCGACGTCTCCGGCTCCTTGAAGGGCGAGCGGGTGCGGACGGCGGCCGCCGCCGTCGGCGCCCTCGCCGGCGAGCTCGCCCACGACCAGCTGGCCGTGGTGGACTTCTGGTCCGACGCCGCCGTCCTCGCCCGGCTGGGCGAGCCGGTCGAGCCGTTGCAGATCCTCGACACGCTGCTGCGGGTGCCCGCCCAGGGGCTGACCAACGTCTCCTTCGCCCTCGAGGTCGCCGGCCGGCAGCTGGCCGG
Source organism: Blastococcus sp. CCUG 61487 (assembly GCF_005222955.1). Classification (GTDB taxonomy): domain Bacteria; phylum Actinomycetota; class Actinomycetes; order Mycobacteriales; family Geodermatophilaceae; genus Blastococcus. The sequence goes on from NZ_LWUA01000223.1 coordinate 108,590, forward strand.
CGTCCCGCCGCGGGACGCGGGGGTCCTGCTGCTCTCCGACGCCGTCCACAACGCCGGCCCCGACCCGCGCCCGGTGGCCGCGCGGCTGCCCCGGCTGGACGTCCTGCTGGACGTGTCGGGAGAGGTCGACCGCGATCTCGGCCGCAACCTCGCGCAGGCCGGCCGGGGCCTGATCCGGCCGATCCGCGGCCACCGCGACGTCGCGGCCGCGCTGAGCGCCGTCTTCTCCGACTGATCGCGGTCCACCTCGTACGGGGGAGCCCGAGCCGCACGCCTCCAGAGACGCGCCCGATCAGCCGATGGCCGTCGGGTGACCCTCCTCGACCGCCTGCGGGAGCGCGCTGCCCGCACGCTGCCCGAGGGCCGATCCCTGCCCGAGGACGTCTGGGAGCGCCGGCACCGCGCCATCGTGCGGCTCTGCCTGGTCGCCGCCGGCGTGCTGGGCCTCGTCGCCTGGCTGACCGGAGGCGGTCAGCCCGCCGTCGTCGGCGTGCTGGCCGTGGTGGCCGGGCCGGCCGCCCTGGCCGCGGTCCCGCAGGTCGGTCGCCGGGGCCGCGAGGCCGCCACGACGCTCAGCCTCATGACCGCCTCCGCCGTGCTCGTCCACCTGTGGAGCGGGGTCACCGAGGCGCACTTCGTCTTCTTCGTGATGATCGGCGTCGTCTCGCTGTACCAGAACTGGGTCCCGTTCGGGATCGCGCTGGTCGTCGTCGTCCTGCACCACGGCGTCGTCGGCACCGTCTACCCGCATGCGGTCTTCGGCCACACCGGCGCCCACGAGCCGTGGCTGTGGGCGGGGATCCACGCCGCCTTCGTGCTCGCCGCGAGCATCGCCCACCTCGCCTCGTGGCGGCTCAACGAGGACCAGGTGCTCAGCGACTCGCTCACCGGGCTGGCCAACCGCACGATGCTCGAGGAGATCACCCACCGGCTGCTGCACCGCGGCGGCGCGGTGAGCGTGCTGTTCATCGACCTCGACGACTTCAAGGCCGTCAACGACAGCCGCGGCCATGCCGTCGGCGACGCGCTGCTGCTCGTCCTCGCCGAGCGGTTGCGCGGCGTCGTGCGGCCCGGCGACGTCGTGGCCCGCATCGGCGGCGACGAGTTCGCCGTGGTGGTCGACGGCGGAGCCGACGTCGCCCGCGCGGTCGCCGAGCGGGCGCTCGCGGTGCTGGCCCTCCCCGTGCCGCTCGACGACGGGACCGTCACGGTTTCCGCCAGCGTCGGCGTCGCCGCGACCGCCGACTCGGGGGACCGCGCCGCCGGCACCCTGCTCCGCAACGCCGACCTGGCCATGTACCTGGCCAAGGCCCAGGGCAAGGACCGCCTGGTGGTCTACGCCGACGGCATGGCCGAGGAGGCCCGCCGCCGCGCCGAGCTGGCCCAGGACCTGACCGTCGCGGTCGCGGCCGGCGAGCTGCGCGTGCACTACCAGCCGACCGTGCGGCTCGCGGACGGCCGGACCACCGGCTTCGAGGCGCTGGTGCGCTGGGAGCACCCCGAGCGGGGGCTGGTGCCGCCGGGTGAGTTCATCCCGCTGGCCGAGGAGACCGGCGCGATCGTCGACATCGGCCGCTGGGTGCTGCGCGAGGCCCTGCGCCAGGGCGCGGAGTGGACCGCCGCCTCCGGGACGCCGTTGCGCATGGCGGTCAACCTCTCGCCGCGCCAGCTGCAGGGCCGGGACGTGACCGCGGAGGTCGTCGCGGCGCTGGAGGAGACCGGCTTCCCCGCCCAGCAGCTGACCCTGGAGGTCACCGAGGGCGTCCTGGTCCGGGACGTCGACGCCGTCGTGGCCCAGCTCGAGGCGCTGCGCGCCCTGGGCATCCGCATCGCGATCGACGACTTCGGCACCGGCTTCTCCGGGCTGTCCTACCTGCGGCACCTGCCCGCGGACATCATCAAGATCGACCGCAGCTTCGTCATGGACCTCCCCAGCGGCCGCTCCGCGGTCACGCTCATCACCTCGATCGTCGAGCTGGCCCGCACCCTGGGTCTCGACGTCGTCGCGGAGGGCGTGGAGACCGAGGAGCAGCGGCTGGCCCTGGCCGAGCTGCAGTGCGCGTCCGCCCAGGGCTACCTGTTCGCCCGCCCGGAGCCGGCCGACCGGGCAGGTGCCCGGCTCGGCGGCGGCCCGGTCGAGGTGCCTCGGCAGCCCGGCCCACCCGCGATCGAGCGGGCGGAGCACGCCGGCCGGAGCTGAGCTCCGGTCAGAGGTCGACCTTCTCGTTCTCGCCGGCGTCGATCCGTTCCCCCGTCGCCTTGGCCTTCACGAAGCTGAACGCGGTGGAGAGGCGGCCGCCGGGGGAGTTCCAGTACTCCGCGGACTCCCCGGTCACGTGGATCAGCACGACGCCCGGATCGTCGGGGCCCTGCGGGAACCACGCCTCGACGGCGCTGTTCCACAGGTCCCGCTTCTTCGCGGCGTCCGCCACGATCCGGGCCGTACCGGTGAGCGAGACCCAGGTGCCGCCCGAGCCGACGCCCACGTTGACCTGCGGCGACCTCGCGACGTGCGCCACCGGGTGCGAGTCGCGCTCGGCGAAGAACCACAGGTCGCCGTCGAACTCCACCTCCTGCAGCGTCATGGGGCGGCTGGTCAGCTTCCCCTCGGGCGTGGTCGTCGTCAGGAAGCCGAATCGCTGACCCTTGATCAGCTCGGCGACCTTGCGGGTGTCCTCGGCACTCATGGACCCGCACTGCCCACGCCGACGCTCGCCGACACCCTCAGCGCCCGGCCACGTAGCGCCACGCGCCGTCCTCGCGGGCGAAGCGGCTGTCCTCCTGCTGCTCGCCCGGGACGCCGTCGCGCACGTAGGACGCCCGGAACCGCACGGTGCCCTCAGCGGTGAGCAGGCCCCCGCCGGTCGTGTCCAGCACGTCCAGGCCCGTCCAGCGCACCTCCGGGTCGAGGTCGAGCGTGCGCGGCCTGGTCGTCGAGTGCCACGTGGACAGCAGGTACGCCGGGTCGCCGACGACGAAGGCGCTGTACCGGGACCGCATGAGCTGCTCCGCGGTCGCCGCGGCCCGGCTCCCCGCGTGCAGCGGGCCGCAGCACTCGGCGTAGGGCAGGCCGGTTCCGCACGGGCAGCGTCGGGGAGTCACGAGCACAGTGTCCGTCGGCGCCGGTGCTCCGGGTGCCCCGGTGCCGGTGCCTAAGCTGCGCCGGTGACCGAGCTCGCCGCCGCCGTCTGGCCGCGGATCCCGGAAGGCGCGCTGCTGGTGGTGCCGCTGGGCTCGGTGGAGCAGCACGGCCACCACCTGCCGCTGGCCACCGACACCGCCGTCGCCGTCGCGACCGCCCGGGCCGCGCTCCCCGAGCTGACCGGTGCGGTGCTCGCCCCCGCGCTGCCGTACGGGGCCAGCGGCGAGCACGAGGGCTTCCCCGGCACCGTGTCGATCGGCACGGCAGCGCTGACCACGGTGCTGGTCGAGTACGGCCGCTCGGCCTGCCGCTGGGCGGGGCGCGTGCTGGTGGTCAACGGCCACGGCGGCAACGTCGACGCGCTGCGGGCCGCGGTGCCGCTGCTGCGCGCCGAGGGGCGGGACGCCGCCTGGTTCGCCTGCGGCGTGCCCGGCGGCGACGCGCACGCCGGCCGCACCGAGACGTCGCTGATGTTGCACGTGGAACCTGCTGAGGTCCGTGGGGACGACGCCGTGGCCGGGGAGACGGCGCCCCTGGCCCGGCTGCTGCCCCGGCTGCGCGCCGAGGGAGTGCGCGGGGTGAGCCCGACCGGTGTCCTGGGCGATCCGTCGGGCGCGTCCGCCGCCGAGGGCGCGGAGCTGCTGGGGGCCATGACGGCCCGCCTGGTCGCGGCGGTGCGCGGCTGGGACGTCGACGCCGCCGGGCGGCTCACGAGCTGAGCCGCCCGGCGGCGGTCCGGTGTCGGTCCGGCGTCAGGCCAGGGCGTCGGCGAACAGCGGCACGGTGGTCTCCAGCGCGTACAGGATGCCGGGGGCGGTGCCGATCGAGAACGCGCTGGCCAGCACCTCGTCGTCGAGGACGACGACGCGGCCTTCCTGCACCGACGGCAGCGTCAGCCACAGCGGGTTCGAGGTGAACTCGGAGGCCGCCACGTAGATCGGGAACGCCACCGTGAGGTCGGCGTCGAGCAGGGAGACCTCCTCCTCGCTCACGTCCACCGCGAAGTCGCCGTCGGCCTGCTCCTGGATGGCCGGCTTGTTCACGAAGCCGAGCGACTCCATGAAGTCCACCCGGGCGTCACCGCGGACGTAGGCGCCGAAGCCCTCCGAGGTGAAGGCCGCCACGGCGACCTCCGTGCCGTCGAACTCCGGGTGCTCGGCGGCGGCGTCGGCGAACGCCTGCGCCACCTCGTCGGCGATCTCCGCGGCCTCGTCGCTGCGGCCCAGCGCCTGCCCGACCAGCTCGAGCTGCTCGTCCCAGGTCGTCTGCCACGGGTCGACGCCTTCGGGCATGCCGACGGTGGGCGCGATCTGGCTGAGCAGCTCGTAGCGCTCCTCCGTGCCGTCGGACTTGGTGTCGAGGATGAGGTCCGGCTCCAGCGCCGCGATCGCCTCGAAGCTCGGCTCCATCGTCCCGATGATCTCCGGGGCCTCGTCGTACAGACCCTCGGACCAGGGGCCGACGCCCTCGCCGCCGAACTCCAGCCAGTCGCTGGCGCCGACCGGCTGGACGCCCAGCGCCAGCGCGGTCTCCGCGTCACCCCAGCCGAGGGCCACCACCCGGGTCGGCTCCTCCTCGATCTCGACGTCGCCGAACTGGGTCGTGATCGTCACCGGGAAGGCGCCCGACGAGCCGCCCCCGCCGGACGAGCTGCTGCCGCCGTCGTCGTCGGAGCCGCAGCCGGTGACGACGAGGGCGGCGACGGCGAGCAGGGCGGCACCGCGGAAGGAGGTGCCGCGGAAGGGGGTGCGGGAAGACATCGGGTTCTCCTCGGAAGTCAGGTGAGGCGAACCTAAGCACACGCCGGGCCGCCGGTGCTCTGCGCCCGCCCTCGTGGCCCGGACCGGAGGCGGTCCCGGCCGCGCAGGCACACTGCCCGGATGGACGACCGTCTGCCGGACGGCTTCGCCGTCCGCCTCGACCCGCGCGTGCGCCGGCGGGACGGCGGCCTGTCGCTGCTGGGCGGCTCCCCGCTGCGGCTGCTCCGACTCGCGCCCAAGGCGCACCGGCTGCTGGCCGGGAACCGCCTGGTCGTCCGCGACGGCGCCACGGCCGGGCTGGCCCGTCGGCTGCTCGACGCCGGGATCGCCCATCCCGACCTGCCGCCCGCCGAGGCGAGCCCGGCCGACGTGACGGTCGTCGTCCCGATCAAGGACCGGCCCCGCGAGCTCGCCCGGCTGCTGGCCGCGCTGCGGTCGGACCCGGCCACCGCGGGGTTGCCGGTCGTCGTCGTGGACGACGGCTCGGCGGTCCCCGTGCATGCGGACGGGGTGACGGTCCTGCGGCACGACGTCGCGCGCGGTCCCGCGGCGGCACGGAACGCCGGCGCGCGGGCGGCCCGGACGCCGGAGGTGGCGTTCCTGGACTCCGACTGCGTGCCGCGCCCCGGCTGGTTGGCCGCGCTCGTGCCGCACCTCGCCGACCCCGCGCTGGCGATGGTCGCGCCGCGGATCGTCGGGCTGCCGGGCGGAGGGTGGCTGCACGCCTACGACGCGGTGGCCGGCGCGCTCGACATGGGTGAGCGGCCGGCACCGGTCCGGCCGCTGTCGGGCGTCTCGTACGTGCCCAGCGCGGCGCTGCTGTGCCGCCGGTCGGCCCTCGGCCTCGCGGGCGGAGCCGACGGCGGCGGTTTCGACGACGGCGGGTTCGACGAAGCCATGCGGGTCGCCGAGGACGTCGACCTGGTGTGGCGGCTGACCGCGGCCGGCTGGCGGGTGCGCTACGAGCCTGCGGCCGAGGTGGCCCACGAACACCCGACCGGAACCGCCGAGTGGGTGCGGCGCCGAGCCTTCTACGGCACCGGAGCCGCGCTGCTCGCCGCTCGCCACGGGGCGCTGGTCGCGCCGCTGGTGATCGCCCCGGACGTCGCCGCGGCCGCGTTGTTCGCGGTCGGGGGCGGACGGACCGGGCGGGCAGCGGCCACCGGGCTGCTGGCCCTGCGGGCCGTCCGCCTGGCGCGGCGGCTGACCCGGCCGGGGGAGTGGCCACCGGTGGCCCTGGCCGCCGCGCTGAC